>NZ_JBFAHR010000002.1:0-516588 GCF_040654275.1 Nocardia sp. NPDC050717 | reverse complement strand
TGCACCGGTGACTCCGCCCGCCGCGCGGGCAACGAGTTCCTGTTCCAGCAGCTGGCCATGCAGAACATCGAGGTCATCAACTCCGTCTTCGAGGGTGTCGAGCAGTCCCGCAAGAAGATCGTCGTCACCTGCGCGCACTGCTTCAACGCACTCAACAACGAATACCCGCAGGTCGGTGGCACCTACGAGGTCGTACACCACACCCAGCTGCTCAACCGCCTGGTGCGGCAGAAGAAGCTGGTCCCGGTCGCGTCGGTGTCGCAGAACATCACCTACCACGACCCCTGCTACCTGGGCAGGCACAACAAGATCTACAACGCCCCGCGTGAGCTGATGGAAGCCTCCGGCTCGACCCTGGTCGAGATGCCCCGCCACGGCGAACGATCGATGTGCTGTGGCGCCGGTGGCGCCCGGATGTGGATGGAAGAACAACTCGGCAAGCGCATCAACGTCGACCGTGTCGACGAGGCCCTCTCGACCAACCCGACCAAGATCGCGACCGGGTGCCCGTTCTGCCGCGTCATGCTCACCGACGGTGTCACCGCCCGCCAGGAACAGGGCCAGGGCGAAGGTGTCGAGGTCGTCGACGTCGCCCAGCTGATGCTGGACTCGATCACCCGCATCGACGCCACCGAACTCTCGGCGAACCTGCACGTGGTCCAGGAACCCAAGGCCGAACCCGAACCCGAACCCGAGCCGGAACCCGTTGCCGAGGTGGTCGAAGAAGCCGCCCCGAAGGCCGCGCCGACCGGTGGCGGCCTGGGCATGAAGGGTGCCGCGAAGGCGCCCGGTGGCGGCCTGGGTATGAAGGGTGCCGCCAAGGCGCCCGGTGGTGGGCTCGGGATGAAGGGTGCGGCCAAGGCGCCGGGTGCGAAGGCGCCCGCTGCTGAGCAGGCACCTGCCGAGGCGCCTGCCAAGGGTCTGGGCATGAAAGTTGGCCCCAAGCCACCCGGCGGCAGGCTCGGGACGAAGGGAGGCGCGAAGGCACCGGGTGCGAAAGCGCCCGCTGCCGAGGAGGCACCTGCCGAGGCGGCTCCAGCCAAGGGCCTGGGCATGAAGGGTGCCGCCAAGCCACCCGGCGGCGAGCTCGGCATGAAGGGCGCGGCCAAGGCACCGGGTGCGAAAGCGCCCACTGCTGAGCAGGCACCCGCCGAGGCGGCTCCGGCCAAGCGTCTGGGCATGAAGGCGGGAGTCAGGGCGCCCGGTGCGGGGGCCGGCCAGAGGGCGAACGTCTCCTCCGAGGACTGATGGGATGCGGTGGGCTCGCTGGCATTACGAAGAAGCGTGCGTCTGGGTGCTCGTCGAGATCGATGATGACGGCTTCGTGAGCCGGCAGGTCGAGTTCGGGAGCATGGACGGTGAACCGGTCACTGCCGCTGCGCTTGTCGAGGTGCTGGATGCACGCGACGAGGGGGATGTTGTCGCAGTTCAGGCGTATGAGCGGAAATACGGGGTCGTCGCCGAGGGCGATACCGGACAGTGGGGGCACTCGCCGATCACACTCGAGGAGATCACCTCCGTTGAGTTCGAGAAGTTCTGGGCCGCGGCTCGGGTGGCGCGCGAATCCACAACCGGCCGCTGAGCACAGGAGACGGGCTCCGGGGTTGAGCTTGACGCAGCGTCAGGGTTGCAAGGTTGTCGTATGACGGAATTCAGTGTGTCGCCGGATCGGGTTGTTCCGCCGGTCGGAGGGTTTCAAGAGGTCGAGGGTCGACGGATATTTGTGCAATGTTCCGCTGATCGCGCTGAGCGCGGTCGGCGTGGACTCGGATCAGCCGATGCCGGAACGACTGCGCGACGGCCGGACAGGGATGGATGCCGCGGTGGTGCGGTCGGTGTCGCGCGGCGAACAGCGCGTCCTGGACGACACCGTGCACCATCGCCTCTGCTTCGACCGCCCCGACGCCGTCGTCCGGGCGATCCGCGATGTCGTCGCCCGCGCGTCCCACACCTAGACTCGATCCACGACCAGAGGAGGACAGTGCTCACGATCGGCCAGCTCGCCGCGACCGCGGGAGTCACCGTGCGCACCGTCCGCCACTACCATCACGTCGGCCTGCTGCCCGAACCCGAGCGCGACGCCTCCGGGTACCGCCGCTACCCCGCGCAGGCCGCGGTGGACCTGATCCGGATCAGGACCCTCGCCGATGCCGGCGTCCCACTCGCCCGCGTGGACGCGCTGCTGCACGCCGAACCGGCCGAGTTCGCCACCTCGATCACCGAGATCGACGCCGACCTGCGCAGGCGGATCGACGAACTCACCGAGTACCGCCGTCGTATCACCGAATTGGCCGAGGGCGACAGCCTCGTCCTGCCGCCCGAGGTGGTCGCGCTGCTGCACCGGATGCGCGCGCTCGGGATCAGCGAACGCCGCGTCCGCCTCGAACGGGACGCGTGGATCCTGCTGCGTGCGTTGGAACCAGAGAACGTGCCGCAGCGGGTCTGCGAGAAGAACGCCGCCTTCGACGACCCCGAGACGACGCGCGTCTACCTCGCCTGCGATCGAGCGATCGACTGGTCCCCCACCGATCCGCGCCTCGACCGGCTCATCGACGACCTCGACGCCTGGGAGATGGCCAACGAACGCCGGGACGGCAGGTCACGCGACCTCGTAATCGCCCATATCGCCGCGGATTCCCCCGCTTGGCGGCGCATCGTCGAAACCCTGGCCCACCGCGCCGAGCTACGCCGAACCTGACACTGCGACACGCCGTGCCCGTCCCGCCGACGCGCGCAACCCTCCGATGACGAGTGCCGGCTCGGCCGCGACGATGGAATCCCACACGCAGCACGTCCGGCGGCTGTCGAGCCCACACCGTCAAGGTCGGCGGGCGGTGACGATCCACGCGCGCGAATCGAAATACACGCCGCTGTCGGTCAAATGTTCGGCCAAGGCTGTACGCAGCCGCGCCCGGGCCGACTCCGCCGCGTCATCGTCGAGAGCGGCGAACATCTCCTTGAACCCTTGCAGACGCAGGAGGTTGTCGAAGGCGGCTTCGCTGTCGGCGCCGAAGTAGACAGGCTCGTGCACGTCGTCGAAGGCGATGTCGACGAACCCGGCCGCCGTGAGGATGTTTCCGGTCACGGACGGGTCGGCGAGGGCGAAGGGGCCAGGACCGTCGGACGGCACCGCGGCCCGGATCGGTATCAGCCCCGACGCCCACTCGTTGCGCTCGCGTCCCTGCCAGACCAGCAGGACGAGCCGTCCACCCGGCCGGAGCGCCTGCCCGATATTGGTGAACGCGGCGACCGGGTGATCGAAGAACATGCACCCGAACCGGCTGATGCAGAGGTCGAAAGCCGCGGGTGGAAAGGGGTGCGCCTGCGCGTCCGCGAGCTCGAAATCGATATTGGACAGGTGCTCGGCGGCGCTCAGCTCACGGGCCTTCGCGAGCATCGGCGCCGAGATGTCGACACCGAGCGCGCGCCCGTCGACGGCGGCGCGCGCGGCCTCGCGAGTGGTCAGTCCGGTGCCACAACCGATGTCGAGCACGCGGTCGCCGGTGCCGACGCGGGCCGCGGCGCGGAGCAGCGCGTTGTGCCGGCGCAATTCCGCGTCGTAGTCGAACAGGTCGGCGTCGGGCGACTGTCCCGCACTGCGTTCAGGCATCACCGCGTCCTCTCGAGGTCGGTGACCCCATCACACCACGCCGGGCGCGTGTGGTGGCCGACCCCGGCCGGACCACCACACGCGAGGCGCTACGGCGTCGAGTAGCCGATGAGGGCGCCGATGCCCGCACCGATCGGAATGGTGATCAGCGCGCCGACGCCGCCGAGGAAGAAGCCGAGCACGGCGCCGATCCCGGCACCGACGAGGGCGCCGATCCCCGCGTTGTGCTGCTTACGGGCGAGGGTGTCGGACGCCTCGTCGACGAAGCTCGCGAGGTTCTGGTTGACGACGGCGGGCGCCGCGACGGGCCGTAACGTCACCGAGTGACCGTCGGCGGCGACACCGGCGGCCAGATCGAAAGCGCCTGCGCCGGTGACGATCCTGGTCGGCACGGTGGCGACCACCCGGCCGTCGGGGGCGGTCAGGGTGACGACGCCGCCGTCGAGCTGGAAGGCCCCCTCGGTCGCGGCGGCGGTGATTCCGGAACCGTCGGCCAGCGGGCTCGCGGTGAAGGCCACTCCCCCGTCGACCCCGTGCACGACCGGCACCGTGCTCGCCGGTCCGGCGTGCGCGGTAGCGGCGGTGACGCCGAGGGCTCCCGCGGCGAGGACGGCGACAGTGCCGAACCGCCGTGCGGCCGAATTCTTTCGAGACACGAAAAACATCTTGCCCCTCCAGTCTGCCCGCCGAGTACCGGCGGAACATCCTCTCTCGGACCGGATCTCGGTCCGCCGACATTTTCGCATCGTTGCCACAGGCAAGAAACCCACCAGCGGTGATACCGGAAAAACATCACCGGATCGGCAGAAATTCAGGTGAGTTCATACTTGCGCGCGAACGCCGCGACCGGAGGCGCGAACCCGCCCGCGCGCGCTGCGCCGAGGCTCGGACGCGCGCAAGGGAGGTCGACGCGCGCACCGGATTCGGCTCGGCGCGTGTGTCTCGAGGCCGACGGTGACATGGACACGACCGAACCGACGGGCGAGGTCAGGCCGGGGTCTTTGCGTCGACGGTGACCAGGTCGTAGCGCTGTGACGAATGATCCGCCGGAGGATTCTCGACGGGAGTGACGCGGACGGTGAGCTCGTAGAGGTAGCCCGGCTCGTAGGTGAAACCGGTGATGCTGTCGTAGAACAGTTGCCACTGTTCCTCGGGGGTGTAGCGGACCTGGAGGCATCGCATCGGGGCGACGCCCACGCAATCGGCCTGCTCGGGTGCCACGTACATCCGGACGGTGTCGTCCGTGGCGTCGGCCGGGGTGTCCGTGGCACAGCCTGCGAGACCGAGGCCCGCGGCGAACACAGCGGCCAAGAGCGGAAGTCGTCGGGTCATCGTGGTCCTCCTTCGTCCGGCGGCAGACTGCCCGGGCCCGGCCAGGATAGCCGAGCGGTAGCCAACGGCGCGGAACCCGCGCGCGTACCGGCCCCCGCATTGCTCGCGACGTTCGACCGCACGAAAATCGGCATGTGCGGGACGGCGGATCGAGTGGGCAGAATGGTGGCCCACCCACCGACCTGGAGGACATCGATGACCGTTCTGGTGACCGGAGCAACCGCGAATATCGGGCGCAAGGTGGTCGACCATCTGGTCGCGGCGGGGTGTACCGATGTCCGGGCGCTCACCACGAATCCGCGTAAGGCCGCGTTACCGGAGGGCGTGGAGGTGGCCGAAGGGTATCTGCGCCGGCTGGGAACGCTGCCCGCAGCGTTCGACGGGGTGGACCGGATGTATCTCGCGCCGACCCCCGACAATGTGAGCGAGGTGCTGGAGCTGGCGGCCGCGGCCGGGGTGCGCCACGTGGTCGACCTGTCGGGTGAGCCGGAGAGCTGGTGGGGCACGGTGTGCACCGCGGTCGAGAACAGCGGGCTGGCCTGGACGCACCTGTGGCCCGCCGATTTCATGGAGAACACGCTCACCTGGTCGCACCAGATCCGCGCGACGGGTGTCATCCGCGAACCGCATCCCGACACCGCGACGGCGCCGATCGCCATGGACGACATCGCCGCCGTCGCCGCCACCGCGCTGCTCGACGACAGCCTGCACGGCCGCGCCCTGTCCCTCGCGGGCCCGGAGATCCTGTCCCGCACCGATCTCGTCGGCCACCTCACCACCGCCCTCGGCCGCGACATCGCCTTCGAAAGCGCGTCCCGCGAGGACACCATCGCCGCGCTGACCCCCACCATGGGCGACACCGCGACCTGGTACGTCGACAACGTCCTCACCGACTACAACCCCGCCCCCGAGACCCTCCCCCTGACCAGCGTCCCCGACATCACGGGCCGTCCCGCGACCACCTTCGCGGAGTGGGCCGCCGCCAACGCGTCCCGCTTCGCCTAGTACGGGGCGGGCGGGAGCGAAATCGCGTTGCGACCGAGGCGTCAGGTCGGCCACGCTGGGGAGATGGACTGCACGCCGCCCCCAGCCCTGCCGCCGGGTGTCGGCCCGCCGGAGCGGATCATGCTCGGTGACATGGTGATCCGTCGCTGGCGGCCCGACGATCTGGACGCGAAGTTCGCGGCGCTCAGTGCGTCGTTCGACCATCTCCACCGGTGGATGCCCTGGGCCGCCGAGCCGCCCGACCTCGACACGCTGCGGGTCGAGCACGACAGACAGGTCGCCCACTGGCCCACGCCCGACGGCGGTTTCACCTACGGCATCTTCGACGGCACCGGCGCCGTGCTCGGCGCGGTCGGCCTGCACGACCGTGTCGGTCCGGCGACCCTGGAGATCGGCTACTGGTGCCACGTCGACCACCTCGGCCGCGGCATCATCACCCGCGCGGCCGGCTCGTTTGACCACCGTCGGCGGTTCGCTGCCCGGCATCACCCGTCTCGAAATCCGGTGCGACGCCGCCAACCTGCGCAGTGCGGCGGTGCCGCGCCGTCTGGGCTACCGGTTGGAGAGCATCGGCCCGCGTGAGCGCCACACGCCCGGCGAGTCGGGCCGGGGCATGCGCTGGGTGAAGGAGATCCCCCGAACACGCGCAGGCCGCTGATCAGCCGACGTCGCGGCGCAGCCAGGTGACTTCGGCTCCGACGCAGTCGGTTCCCTGGCGGTAGGCCTCGAGATCGTCGTCCCATGCCGTGCCGAGCGCGCGGTCGATCTCGGCGGACAGGTCGTAGGTTCCGTGACCGCCCAGTTCTTTGGCGGCTTGCAGTAAGGCACGTAATCGCATCTCGCCCAGCATCACATCGCCGTTGGCGCCGGTGGAGCCGTGCCACAGGCCGAGGGCGGGGACGAAGCTGTAGCGCTCGCCGTCGACGCCCTCGCTGGGGTCCTCGGTCACCTCGAAGCGCAGAACCGGCCAGGCGCGCAATGATTGGGCTATCCGCGACGCGGTGCCGACCGGCCCGATCCAATCGCTGCTGGCGCGCAGTTGTCCGTCGGTGGGTTGCACGGTCCAGCGCAATTTCGCGGGCGCGGAGAGCGCGGTGGCCAGCGCCCATTCGACGTGCGGGCACAACGCGGCGGGCGATGAGTGGATGTAGACCACACCCGCCGTCGCATCAGCGAACTGACTCGATGCGCGCACTACACAACACCTCCAGCCTCGACAAGGAGCGTCTTCCCCAACGACCCGTCGGACTGGCGTGGCCCGAGTGTACTGAAGTGCTCGGTGTTGCGGGTGTTACTTCACAGCGTGTTGTGTGTCTCTGCGATCACGGAATCGCTGAATTTCGGCCACGCCGCTCGGGCCCAGTCCCCGAAATTCTCGTCGCTCAGCGCGATCGTCGCCACCCGGATTTCGGGGTCGACCCAGAGGAACGTGCCGGACTGGCCGAAGTGCCCGTAGGTGCGCGCGGAATTGGTGTCCCCGGTCCAATGCGGGGTTTTCCCGTCGCGGATTTCGAATCCCAATCCCCAGTCGTTCGGGCGCTGGGAACCGAATCCGGGCAGGATGCCGTCGCGGCCGGGGAATTGCACCGAGGTCGCCTCGTCGAGGGTTTGCGGAGATATCAATCGGGGTGTCAGCAACTCGGCGGCGAATCGGGTGAGATCGTCGACCGAGGCGCGGCAGGCGTGGCCGGCGGAGCCGTCGAGGACCGCGTCGCGCATACCGAGCGGTTCGAACACCGCTTCGCGCAGGTAGGCCGGGAAGGCGATGCCGGTGCTCGCGGCGAGGAAGTCGGCGAGCAGTTCGAAACCGGCGCTGGAGTAGATGCGACGGGCGCCCGGCTTCGCGATCACCTCCGGGGTGGCGAAGGCGACGCCGGAGGTGTGGGCGAGCAGGTGCCGCACGGTCGATCCGGGCGGCCCGGCGGGCTGGTCCAGTTCGACCGCGCCCTCCTCCACGGCCACCAGCGCGGCGTAGGCGACGAGCGGCTTGGTGACCGAGGCCAGGCGGAACACGCGCGCGGTGTCGCCGGTGGTGGAGACGCCGTCGGGAGTGACGACCGCGGCGGCGGCGTTGGCGACCGGCCAGTGCTGTACCTGTTCGAACGAGCGCATATCGGCAGCGTACGAGACGCCGCTACGATCGTGGTCACCATGAGTCCCGCACCATCGATCCACGGCGACGTGGCGGCCGGTTTCGGCCCCGTCGCCGACGCGTTCCGCCGCAACTTCACCCACCACGCCGAGATCGGCGCCGCCGTCGCGGTCTACGCCGGTGACGAGCCGCTGGTGGATCTGTGGGCCGGGCACCGGGACCGCAGGCGCGAGGTGGCGTGGGAGCGCGACACGATCGTGCCGGTGTTCTCCTCGTCGAAGGGGATGTCGGCGTTCGCGATCGCCACCGCCGTCGCGCGCGGGCTGCTCGACTACGAGACGCCGGTCGCCACGTACTGGCCGGAATTCGCCGCCAAGGGCAAGGAGCGGATCACCGTGCGGCAGCTGATCGATCATCAGGCCGGGCTCTCGGGCCTGGACCGGATCGTCAAGCTGGGTGAACTGGCCGACCGCGACACCCTCGCGACGGTGCTCGCCGCGCAGAAGCCGGCGTGGCGGCCGGGTACGCGGCACGGCTATCACGCACTGACCCTCGGGCTGTATCAGAGCGAACTGCTGCGCCGGGTGGATCCGGCGGGCCGCAGCCTCGGCCGGTTCTTCGCCGAGGAGATCGCGAAACCCGTCGACGCCGACCTGTTCATCGGGCTGCCCGAGTCCGAACCGATGGAGCGGGTCGCCCAGCTGTCGGCGACCAAGGGCCTCGACATCCTGCGCTACGAACTCGCCGACATCCCGCTGCGCATCGGCGCCGAGGTGTACGCCAAACGCGGGCTCTCCTATGCCGCGCTCACCAATCCGCGTCCCGGCGCTCCGGCGCGTGCCGCGCGGCGGGAATTCCTCCAGATCGAATGGCCGGGGATGAACGGTGTCGGCAATGCCCGTGCGCTGGCCCGCGTCTACGGCGCGGCGGCGGGACGGACCGGCGCGCTGCCGATCAGTGACGCGGTGCTCGATCAGCTCGCGGCGGCCGAGACCGCCGAGGAGGTGCCCGCCGAGGACCTCGTGCTGCACACCAAGAGCCGGTATCACCTCGGCTTCCGCAAGTCGCGCGGCAGCTTCCGCTTCGGTTCGGACAAGCGCGCCTACGGCACCACCGGATTGGGCGGCTCGTTCGGTTTCGCCGATCCCACAACGGGACTCGGCTTCGGCTACAGCATGAACCGGCTCGGCATGGCCATCCTCGACGACGTCCGCAGCCGCAATCTGCGCGAGGCGGTCCTGCGCTGCGCGAGGTGATCGGCCGCCGGGGAGCGCCGGTCAGCGCACCGAATGCGGTGAGCACGACAGTGCGCACCGGGTTCGGATCCCCGGTGCGCACCACTGTCGCGTCGATCAGTGACCGGCGACCACGCCGCTGATCTCGTTGGGTGCCGCGGCCAGAGTCGCGGTGGCCGTGACCTTTCCGTCGGCCAGGTCCACCCGGTGCACCTGCTTGGTCGCCGGGTCGGAAACGTAGGCGATGCCGCCGCGCACGAACAGCGCGGGGCGCGGGTCCTGCCAGTCGAGCGGTTCCTGCCAGGTGCCGAGCACCGGGATGGTCCGGGTGACGGTGCCCGCGACCGGGTCGATGACATGGATCTTGCCGTCGGTGCCGAGCACCAGCGCCTCACCGGCCGGGCCGCGGCCCAGCGAGCGGAAGGTGTAGCTGGTGCCGATGTCGACCAGGCGCAGCGACCCGTCGGCGGTGTTCACCAGCGAGATGCGCTGCGGCCGTTCGAGTTCGGCGTCCTTGTCGACCTTGTAGTCGCCCAGCACGATCGGTGAGACCTCGCTGCCGGACATGTTGCCGATCCGGCCGTAGGCGTCGGGGCTGGCGACCTTGGTGAACTTTCCGTCGCGGAAGACCAGCGCGCCGGTCTGGCAGCCGATCACCACGGCCTCGCCCTCGGCGGTCGCCTCGCCGTGCACGCCGGGGCAGTCCTCGTTGCGCGCGATCTCCTTGCGGGCGCCGTCGAGCGCGACGGCGCCGACGCGCTTGTCCTCGGTGCCGAGGGTGACGATCAGCTGCTCGGTGCTCAGTTCGATGGCGACGCCGTGGTGCGGGGCGGCCGCCCGGTACACCTCGGTCTCGGGCTTGCCGCCGACCTTGTCCGAGTCGAAGACGGTCACCTCGCCGGAGCCGTCGGCGAACAGGACGGTCTTGCCCGCGTGCCGCACGACGTGGCCGGGCTTGCTCGCCGGGAAGTCGGTGCCGGTGAATTCGCGGTCGTAGGCGTCGAAGACGCGGAAGCCGTCCTTGGTCGAGACCAGGAGGTGATCGTCGTCGCCCGCGGGGTTGAGCCGGTTGAAGCCGTCGAGCTTCACCTCGCCCTGCTGTGCCAGGCTCGCTCCGTCGAGGACGTAGATGCCGCCATCGTAGGTGAGCGCGATCGGCTCGGCGCCCGGCGTGTGCTCGTGCTCGTGGGTGCCGGAATCGTCGGCGCCACAACCACTCAGGGCGACCATCGCGGCGATGGCCACCACGGTGGCGGTCCGTGACCTGTGCATGTACTACTCCATTCTGCTGCGTGAACTACGGCGTCGGCCCGGACAGACCACGGGCGATGGCCTCGGTGTTGGTGCGCGCCATCTCCAGATAGGTGGCCGCTCCGCCGCCGGGCTCGGAGAGCGACTCGGTGTGCAGCCCGATCACCTGCACGTGCAGGCCGGTATGTTCGGCGAGCACACGCGAAAGCCGGTCGGGCTGAGCGGAATCGGCGAAGAGCGCGCTCACGCCCGCGGCCCGGATCGCCGACGCGAGGCCGTCGAGATCCGCGGCGCTCGGCGAGGCCAGGGTGGTACCGCTCGGGATGACGGCGCCGATCACCCGGAAGCCGAAACGCTGGGCGAGATAGCCGAAGACGTGGTGATCGGTGACCAGCTGCCTGCGCTCGGGCGGGACGGCGGCGAAGCGGTCGGTCATCCAGCGGTCCAGCTGGTCGAGCTCACCGAGGTAGCGGTCGGTCGACGCGCGCACCGACGCTTCGTCGACCCCGTCGACCTCGGTGAGCACGGCGGTCCTGATCGCCTCGACCGCCTTGCGTACCCGCTGCGGGTCGGTCCAGAAGTGCGGGTCCGGTTTGCCGGCGGACTCGTCGGAGGTGTACTCGATCGGGTCGACGTGGTCGGCCACGGCCAGCGTGGGCACACCGGCCTCGCTCGCCGCCCTGACGTGCCGGACGATGCCCTCTTCCAGCCCGAGGCCGTTGTGCACCACCAGTGCCGAGCGTTCGAGATCGGCGGCCTGGCGAGCGGAGATCCCGAACGAGTGCGGATCGGTGCCTGCCTGCATGAGGACCGTCACCGGGACGGCGTCACCGACGACCGCTCTGGTCAGGTCGCCGAGGATGTTCGTGGTGACCACGATGCCGGAACGGTCGCCGTCCGCGGAACACGCGGCGACCAGCGGCAGCATCGCCACCAGCGCCGCGATCACCGCCAGGACCGCCCGTAGCGGAGTGCCGGCTGCGACGCGCTTCCGCCGTGGGGCCGGGTCGCCCTCCTGACGGTGGGGGCCAGGTGCGGTCACGGCGACGAACCGGTCGCCGACGCGTGGACGCGGGCCGCGCGCGGAAGAACCTCGGCCGCAGGGTGTTTCGTCGCTGGTGTTCACAGTCCGGTCTCCACGATCTGCGAGGGCGCGACGTCCAGCGGGAAGCTCCGGGCGGCGCGCAGGTTGTCGTTGTAGGCGATCTCGTGGACGGTGCGGGCGCGGGAGTCGTTGACGTAGGCACGATCCGGGTCGACCCGGATCGCCGCGGACGAGTCGACCGGGCCGGTGAGCAGCGCGAGACGTGCCGTCTCCGCGCCGGTTTCGGGGTCGAGGCCGTGCAGCACGCCGTCGCGGGTGAGGACGAGAACCGACGCCCCCTCGCCGGCGGTGTTCACCGCCACCGGATCGACGACAGCCGTTCTGGTCCAGGTCTTCTTCCTGATGTCGAGGGTCCACACACCGTCGCGGCCGGCGAGCGCGGTCAGCGTGGTGCTGCCCGGTCGGTGCGTGAACGCCGTGGCACGGTCGGCGGTGGGCGCGGGGTAGGCGATCTTCTCCGCGACGAGGTCGCCGTCGTGCTGCGCCACCACCAGTGCGCCGTCGGCACATCCGAAGACGACACCGCGCCGGGTCACCGCCTGGCCGCGCGGCTGCGGGCAGGGCTCGGTCAGGGTCTGCCCGGCCGCTCCATCGCGGCCACGGGCTTCGACACGTCCGCTGCCGTCGGCCACGAGGAGTCGTTCGGCGTATGGCACGGCGATGCCCTCGACGCGACGCGGTGCCCGCACCTCGCCCTGATCCAGAGCGGTGCGGTCGAAGGCGAGAGACTGCCCGCCGTCGAGAACCACGGCCGCCAGGGCCGGGTCGCTGTGCGCCGCGACGACCGCGCCGGGCGCGTCGACGGTGCCGATCGCGCGGATGGGCGCGGCGTAATAGTGCTTGTGATCGTCGTGGTCGACCGTCCACGCGCCGCTGTCCACGATCGCGAGTTGCCCGCCCGCGGACACGTAGCCGAACCGGCCGTCACCGGCGAGTCGCACACCGGCGGCCGAATCAGGCTGCGGGAAGGCACCTTCCAGCTCGATCGGCGTGACCTTCTCGCCGAGCAGGTCGACGACGCGCACCGCACCGGTCTGCGCGTCGGCGACGATCAACCGGTGCTGCGCCTCCGGCATCTCCTCGGCCCCGGCGACGAATCCGTGCGGGGTCTCCGCCACCACCGGCGGGGTCTCCCCCGATCCGCACCCGACCAGCGGCAGCGCCGCGAGCGCGGCCACCGAGGCCGCGCCGACCCGGCGGGCGCCGAAGCGATCGCGCAGCGCGGCCAGAATCGCCGACAGGAAGAAGAAGCCGACCGCGACCGCGGCGATGGTCGCGCCCGCCGCGGTTCCGGCGTGCCAGGAGACGAGCAGCCCCACCGCCGTGGACAGCCCACCGATCACCGCGGCGATCAGCATCACCAGCGGAATCCGGTCCGACCAGTACACCGCCGCGGCGGGCGGCGCGATGAGCAGCCCGAACACCAGCAGCGTGCCGACGACGTGGAACGACGCCACGATCGCCAGCGTCACCAGCCCGACCAGCGCCACCTGCGCGGCCCTGGGGTGCAGGCCCAGCGTGTGCGCCTTGCGCGGATCGAAGGTCGAGGCCACGAACGCGCGATGCCCGAGCACCGTCACCACCAGCGCGATCGCCAGCGCCACACCGAGGTACAGCAGATCGACGGTCCGCACCGCGAGCACGTCACCGAACAGGAACCCGGTGAGGTCGACGGCGAAGGACTGCGAGCGCGACACGATGATCACCCCTGCCGCGAGCATCCCCACGAACAGCAGCCCGATGGCGGTGTCGGGCGCGAAGCGCTTGCTGCGCCCGAGCACCGAGACGCCGAAAGCCATGGCGGTGCAACTGATCGCGGCGCCGATCAGCAGATTCCCGCCGAGCAGCGCGGCCACCGCGACACCGGGCAGCATGCCGTGCGCCATCGCGTCACCGAGAAAAGCCATGCCGCGCACGACAACCCACGTTCCGGCGAGGGCGCAGACGCACGAGACGAGCAGTCCGCCCCACAGCGCCCGTTGCACGAAGGCCACCTCGAACGGGGTCATCAGCCAATCCATAGCGCGGAACGATATACTGAAAACGATTATCGTTTCAATTGAGGTGAGATGCAACACACTGAGGGCACAGCGGTCGAGATCGAGCAGGTCACAGCGGGCTACGGCGCGACGCCGGTACTGATAGAGGTGTCGGCGACGATCCCGCGCGGGCAGATCACCGCGATCGTGGGACCCAACGGATCGGGGAAGTCGACACTGCTCGGCGTCCTCGCCGGGACGGTGCCGATCCAGTCGGGCACCGTGCGCAACACCGTCGCCGGGCGCGCGGCATTCGTGGTGCAGCACACCGCGATTCCGCCGACGCTGCCGATCACCGTCGGGGAGACGGTCGCGATGGGACGGTGGGCGCATCGCGGACTGTGGCGCCGCCTCACCCGGGCGGATCGCGCGATCGTGCGCGGGGCACTCGAGCGGATGGATCTCGTCGCGCTGGCGTCGCGGCGGCTCGACACCCTCTCGGGCGGCCAGCGCCAGCGCACACTGCTGGCCCAGGCACTGGCCCAGCAGTCCGAGCTGCTGCTGCTCGACGAACCGGCGGCGGGCCTGGACGCGGCCTCGCAGAAAGCCATCTCCACCGCCTTGCGCGAGGTGGCCGCCACGGGAGTCACCGTCGTGCAGGCCACGCACGATCCGGCGGAGGCCGAGCGGGCCAAGCAGTCCCTGCGGCTCGAGCACGGTCGCCTGACCGCGAGTCGGCCGGATGAGGTGGCCGCGCGGACTTAGAATCGCCGGGCACGCAGGTCACCGGCGCAGCGCGCAGCAGGAGGACAACCATGGCCGCGACACCGACCTCGGTCGAGGAGTACCTGGCCGCCCAACCGGCCCCCGCTCGCGCCGTGCTCGAGCGGATGCGCGAGACGATCCACCGCGCCGTGCCGGGTTCCGGCGAGAAGATCAGTTACGCCATGCCCGCGGCCACCCTCGACGGCCGGGCGTTCATGTCCTTCGCCGGATGGAAGGCCCATGTGAGCGTGTACCCCATCCCGAGCGGGGACGAGGCGTTCGACCGTGCCGTCGCGCCGTACGTCGCGGGCCCCGGCACGTTGAAATTCCCGCTCGGTGAACCGATTCCGTACGACCTGATCGCGCAGATCGCGGTGCGGCTCGCCGAACGGGAACGACGGGGCTGACCTACCAGTCGGCCTCGGTGTAGCGGATGATGCCGCGAATGTTCTTGCCGTCCAGCATGTCCTGGTAGCCCTGGTTGATCTCCTCGAGCGAGTAGCTGCGGGTGACCATGTCGTCGAGGTTGAGCTGACCGGACTTGTACAGCGACAGCAGGCGCGGAGCGTCCTGCCGGGCGTTGCCGCCGCCGAAGATGCAGCCCTTCACCGTCTTCTGCAGCATGGACAGCAGGAAGCTGTTCATCTTGACGTCGCCTGCGTCCATGCGGCCCATCGAGGTGACGACCAGGGTGCCCGCCTTCGCAGTGAGGATCAGGCCCTCTTCGACGTAGTCGCCGTGCATCTCGCCCATGGTGAGGATGACCTTCTCGGCCATCCGGCCCTCGGTCGCGTCCATCAGCGGCATGATCGCGGCGGCCATGCTCTCGTAGGTGTGGGTGGCGCCGAACTTCTGCGCCTGCTCCCGCTTCCACGGATTCGGGTCGATCGCGACGACCTTCGAGGCGCCCGACAGCACCGCGCCCTGCAGCGCGCTCATGCCGACGCCGCCGATGCCCGCGATGACCACGGTCTCGCCCGGCTGCACCTCGGCGACGTGGGTCGAGGAGCCGAAACCGGTCGGCACGCCACAGCCGACGAGGCACGCGACCTCGAACGGAATGGTCGGGTCGATCTTCACCACCGAGGTGTGGTGCACGGTCATGTACGGCGCGAAGGTGCCAAGCAGGCACATCGGGATGACGTTCTCCCCGCGCGCCTGGATGCGGTAGGTGCCGTCGGAGATGGCCTGGCCCATGAGCAGGCCCGCGCCCAGATCGCACAGCGCCATGTGGCCCGCCACGCAGGCGGGACAGCGGCCGCAGGCGGGGATGAACGACAGGATGACGTGGTCGCCCACGGCCAGGTCGCTCGGGCAGTTCGGGCCCAGCTTGGTGATGACGCCCGCGCCCTCGTGGCCGCCCATCACCGGGAACGCCGGCATCGGCGTGGCGCCGGTGACGATGTGATGGTCGGAGTGGCACATGCCCGCCGTTTCCATCCGGATCTGCACTTCACCGGCGACGGGGTCGCCGACCTCGATCTCCTCCACCGACCACTGCTGATCGGTGCCCCACAGGATCGCGCCCTTCGTCTTCATCTCGTGTAGACCTCTCGCCAAGCTGGTGCCTCGTTGTGACTGCACTCACCCTAACGAAGAATCGGCCAATTCTGAAACACGTTCTAGAAATATTGCCGAGAATTATCTATCCGCGCACGTCATGCACGTGATGGACGAGGTCGTGCAGGAAGTAGCGAGCCAGCGAGGTGACGGTGAAGAGCGATCCGTCGCTGCGCGCGCCCCGCAGCCCGAGGCTGTCGGCCGGGACCGCGGCGAAGGCGGCGGCCACCGTCTCGGCCGCCACCGCGAGCTCGCCCGCGACGGTCGCCGGATCCTGCTCGCCGTAGCGGTCGGCGACGGCGGTCGCGTCCTGATCCCAGTTCTCGAAGGTCGGCGGCGCCACGCCGTCCCCGGCGCGGATCAGCGCCAGGCGCGTGTCGAAGATCCGGCACACATCGCGCACGTGGGCGCCGTACTCGAGGACCGACCAGGTCGCGTCGTCGGGGCGCGAGCGCGCGCCGGACCGGGTCAGCGCGGCGCCGATGCGGGCGGCGCTGTCGAGGGTGCGCTCCGGCACGCTCGCGTAGGCGATCGCCTCGGCGTCGAAACCGCATTCGGCGCAGGGGCGTTCGAGGACCCAGGTCCAGTTCTTGATGTCGGGAACGATCATGCGGTCAGCCTAGGGTGTCCGCATTTTGTGATCCATCAATATTGCGCCAAGTTCCGGCGAGATCCGGCATCACTCGATCAGGCGGTTGGCCTTCTCGAACAGTTCCATGGTCACCGCGTGCAGGAAATCGCCCACCGGCTTGGGCGCCTTGCCCGCGAAGGCACGCGCGTGCGTGCCCTCGAGCACGATGCCCAGCTTGAAGCAGGCGAGCACCTCGTACCAGGTGACAGCACCCAGATCGCGGGTGGAGAACTCGGCGTAGTGCGCGATCATCTCCGCCGGCGTCGGCAGCCCGCCGACGGTGCCGAGCGTGCCCATCAGCCCGGCGCCGACCGTGCCCGGCACGGGCCTGGTCGCCAGCTGCCAGCCGAGGTCGAGCAGCGGGTCACCGATGGTCGACATCTCCCAGTCGACCATCGCCGCCACCTGCGGGCCGTCGTACTCGAACATCATGTTGGCCAGGTGACAGTCACCATGCATGATGCCCGGCGTCCACTCGGTGGGGCGGTGCTTCTCCAGCCAGTCGCCGACCCGCTCCAGGCCGGGAATCGCCGGACCCGGATAGCCCTCGTTGGCGGTGTAGGAGTCGAGTTCACGCAGCCAGCGCGGCACCTGGCGTTCCAGGAACCCCTCGGGCTTGCCGTAGTCCTCGAGGCCGAGCGCCCGGTAGTCGAGCGCGCCGAGCCGGGCGATCGCCTCGACCGCGGACAGGCCCATCCGGCGCCGGATCTCCGGGTCGTTCGCGTGCAGTTCCGGCAGCTCGGTCTGCGGGTTGAAGCCGTGGATCGGCTCCATCAGATAGAACACCGCGCCGATCACCGAGTCGTCGTCGCAGGCGGCGATCACCCGGGGCGCGCGCACCTCGGTGTCCTCGATGGCGCCGAGCAGGCGGGATTCGCGGCGGATCACGTCGTTGCTCTTGGCGCGCAGGTGCTGCGGGCCGCGGCGCAGCACGTACTCGCGGTCACCGCGGGTGAAGCGCACCATGATGTTCTGGGTGCCACCCCCGATCGGGGTGACCGCGCCGAAAGCTCCGCCGGGCAGGCCACGCTCGTCCATCCACCGCCCGATCGCCGTGAAATCCGCGATCGTCGGGTCGACCTCGACCGGTTGCGAAACAGACATGGCGATCATTGTGCCCGAGGCGAGCCGCCCGTGGGCCCGGCGTAGGGTTTCTGCCAGGATGCGCACGCTGTTGATCGACAACTACGACTCGTTCACCTATAACCTCTATCAGCTGATCAGCGAGGTCAACGGGAACGAGCCGACCGTCGTGCGCAACGACGAGGCCGCCGAGCTCGGCGAGCTCGGGCTCGACCGCTTCGACAATGTGGTGATCTCGCCGGGGCCCGGCCGTCCCGATCGCGCGCGCGACATGGGGATCTCGACCGCGGTGATCGCGGCGACGGAACTGCCGCTGCTCGGTGTCTGCCTCGGTCATCAGGGCATCGTGATCGGCGCGGGCGGCACGGTGGGCCGGGCGCCGCGGGCCAGGCACGGGTACCTCGACCGGATCACCCACGACGATCGCGACCTGTTCGCCGGTCTGCCGCAGGACTTCACGGTGGTGCGCTACCACTCCCTCGCCGCCGGGGAACCGCTGCCCGAGGTGCTCGAGGTGACCGCCTCGACCAGCGACGGCGTGGTGATGGGCGTGCGGCACCGGGAGCGGCCGCAGTGGGGTGTGCAGTTCCATCCCGAGTCGGTGTCGAGCGAATTCGGGGCGGCGCTGCTGCGTAATTTCGCGGCGCTCACCAAGGCCCGTACCCACGACGGCGCCCCGCTACTCGTGCGCGGGCCACGCGAGGCCGTGCCGCCGCTCGCGCCGCCGGAGCGGCGATTCCGGTTGCGGCACAAGGTCATCGAGCGCGCCATCGACACCGAGGTGATCTTCCTGCGCCGCTACGCCGACTCCCGCACGGCGTTCTGGCTCGACAGCGAGCACGTCGAGCCCGGCCTGGACCGGTTCTCCTTTCTCGGGGACGCGTCCGGACCCGGGGCCGAGATCGTCACCTACCGGGTCGGCGACGGTGCCGTCACGGTGACGGACGCCGCGGGCACCAGAACCGTGCCCGGCACCGTCCTGGACCATCTGGATCGCGAGCTCCGCCGACGGCACTGCGAAACCCCTGCGCTGCCTTTCGATTTCGCCGGTGGTTACGTCGGCTACCTCGGGTACGAGGTGAAGGCCGACTGCGGCGCGCGCGCGGCGCACCGCGCGGCCACCCCCGACGCGCAGTGGATCTTCGCCGACCGGCTGATCGTGGTCGACCACGAGGCGGGCCGCACCCACCTGCTCGCGCTGACCGAGGACGGGTTCGAGGCCGCCGACCGCTGGCTGGCCGAGACCGACGCCGCCTTGGCCGACCTGCCGACCTGGGCGAACCCGGCCGACCTGACCGTTCCCGCCGACCCGGACGCCGTGCCCGCCCACCTGATCCGGGGCCGGGACCGGTATCTGGCCGACATCGCGGTCTGCCAGGAGCGGTTGCACGCGGGCGAGTCCTACGAGATCTGCCTGACCGACGCGGCGGCGGTGGCCGCGACGCCCGGTGACGGCCTGGCCGTGTACCGGCGGCTGCGCCGCTGCAACCCGGCGCCCTACGCCGCCTACCTGCGGTTCGACGGGCTCGACGTGGCGTGCTCGTCGCCGGAGCGGTTCCTCAAGATCGACCGCGAGCGCGTGGTGGAGAGCAAGCCGATCAAGGGCACCGCGCCGCGCGGGCGGACCGTCGCCGAGGACGCGCACCAGCGAGGCGCGCTGGCCGACGATCCGAAGACCCGCGCCGAGAACCTGATGATCGTCGACCTGTTGCGCAACGATCTGGGCCGGGTCTGCGAAGTGGGCTCGGTGCACGTGCCGGAGCTGATGGCCACCGAAACCTACTCCACCCTGCACCAATTGGTGTCCACCGTGCGCGGCACGCTGCGCCCTGACGCGGGCGTGATCGACTGCCTGCGGGCCTGCTTCCCCGGCGGTTCGATGACCGGCGCGCCCAAGCTGCGCACCATGGAGATCCTCGACGAGCTCGAGACGCAGGCGCGCGGGATCTATTCGGGCACCATCGGGTTCCTCGGGCTCGGCGGGACCGCCGATCTCAACATCGTCATCCGCACGGCGGTCCGCTACGACGACGAGTGGCGGATCGGCGCGGGCGGCGCCATCGTCCTCGACTCCGACGCCGAGGACGAATACGCCGAGATGGTGCTCAAGGCCGCGGCGACCTTCCGTGCCGTGACACCGGCCGGGTCCTAGCGCCGAGGCCGCCTCTTCGGTTCGGGCTCGGGTGGGGGTTCCTCGCCCCCGCGGCCTGCGATCCGGCCGAGCAGCCCGACGCCGGGCAGTTTCGCCAGGGCGCCGAACAGGTCCTCGCCGAGGGAGATCATCGCCTCCAGCCGGGGCAGCAGGCGGTCGTAGGTGGCGAAGACCGGGTCGGCCAGCGCGAGGGTGCGATCGAGCCGGTCGATGGTGCTGTTGAGGCGGTCCACCGCGATCGACAGGTTCTCGACCAGGTCCGGCAGCTGCGCGGCCAGCTGCGCCGAGGCCGGTGGCAGCCGCACCGCCGCGTCGAAGGCGTATCCCGCGGTCTGCTGCGCCGCGTCGATCGCCTGCCCCGCCGCTGTCTGCGCGGCGCCGACAGCGGCCTGCGCCGCCGACAGCAGATCAGCGCCGGGCACCTTGCGCGCCTGCGGCTCCGGCACCGGCTCGCCACGCCCCCGCTTCTTCGGGTTGGTCATGACACCACTGTGCCCCACCACGGCCCGCTACGCCGGGAGGAACACTCCCCGGCCCACCGCCGACTCGGGCGCGCCCCTGCCGGCTCAGGACGGTGACGCGGGTTCGGGAGCGATCCGCAACAGTTGCTTACCCAGGTTGCGCCCCTCGAAGAGGCCGCGCAGCAGGGCGGGCGCACGTTCGAAACCCTCGGCGACATCTTCGGCGTAGACGATGCTGCCCTCGGCCAGCCAGCCGTGCAGCCGACCGAAGGCCTCGGGAAAGCGGTCGAGGTAGTCCAGGAAGATGAAGCCCTCCATGCGTGCCCGTTTCAGCCCGAGTTGCAGGTAGTTGCGCGGCCCGGGTGGTGGTTCGCCCGCGGTGTAGCCGGAGGAGACGGCGCCGCAGACCACGATGCGGGCACGCTCGGCGATGTTCGCCAGCCCGGCGTCGAGGACGGTTCCGCCGACATTGTCGAAGAACACGTCGATGCCGTCGGGCGCGATCTCGCGTAGCCGCGCCGCGACGTCCTCGGAGCGGTAGTCGACGCACGCGTCGAATCCGGCGGTCCCGGTCACCCAGGCGCACTTCGTCGCGCCGCCCGCGATCCCGATGACCCGGCACCCCAGCGCTTTCGCGATCTGGCCCGCGATGGAGCCGGTGGCCCCCGCGGCGCCGGACACCAGCACGGTGTCCCCCGCCGACGGCTTGCCGATGTCGACCATGCCGAAGTAGGCCGTCAGCCCCGTCGCGCCGAAGATCCCCAGCATCGCCTTGGGATCCACCCCCGGCGGAACGACATTCAGCCCCAGCAGACCCTGCCCCGCGGCGAGCGCGTAGTCCTGCCAGCCGACCATCCCGTAGACCCAGTCCCCCACCGCGTATTCCGCGCTGTCCGACGCGACGACCTGCCCCACCCCGCTGCCACGCATCACCGCACCCAGCGGCACCGGGTCGAGGTAGTTGGGACCGTCGTTGAGCCATCCCCGCTGCGTCGGATCGAAACCCAGCCAGACCACCCGGACGAGCGCCTCCCCCGGCCCCGGCGACGGCACCGGCGAACTCCTGAGCTCGAAACAACTGTCGTCGACCATGCCGGTCGGCCGCTCGACAAGTACCCACTGGCGATTCACGCGCCGACGCTAACCCGCGGCGGGCGAGGGTGTCATCCGCATTACCAAGGGACGGCGATCCGGAGCCGCCCGAGCCTGACCGCACTCCCAGCCCCCACGACCCGACCTCGAGGAGGGTCCGCCGCGCAGCGGCGGTCGGGACACCAGGGGGCCGCGACTCGAGCGCGCCAGCGCTCCGACAACCCTGTCGGTGTGGCGTGGCATCATGCGGGGACCATGGAACTCCGTAAGGGCGCGCACGCGCCGGTGCCGACATCGCTTCTCGCCGTGGTTCTTTCATGGCGGTCGGCGCATGCTGTCGACGCGCACGCGCTGCTGGTCACGGAGTCGGGGCTGGTGCGTGACGATCGGGATTTCGTGTTCTTCAACGCGCCGCGGCATGCCTCGCAGGCGGTGACGCTGGATCAGGAGCCCGCGCCGGGGACGGCGCGGTTGAGTGTGTCGCTGCCGCGAACGGAGGCCGGGGTGGCGCGGATCGTGGTGAGTGCCTCCCTCGACGAGGGCACCTTCGATCAGCTCGCCGAGCTCACGCTCACGGTGCACGCCGCCGACGGCCCGGTGGCGCGGTTCGTGCTGGACGGCATCGAGGACGTGCAGGCGATGATGTTCGGCGAGTTCTACCGGCGCGACGGCGGCTGGCGGTTCCGTGCGATCGGCCAGGGGTGGGCAGGCGGGTTGCCCGGGCTGGCAACCGAGTTCGGTGTCACCGTGGACGAGCCCGGCGAGGCCCGGCCCGATCCCGGTGCGCATCGTGCCCATCGCGGACCGGCGACGCCGTTCGCGCAGACACGCGCGCACGATCCGCGCGCCGGATCAGCGGAGCGCGGCGGACACGACCGCCCGCGCGAAGCTCGGGTGGGATCGATGCCCGAGCACTCGTGGGAACCCACCCGCTCGGTGGGGACCGAGCACGCGGCGGAACCCCCCGGAGAGTTCGACGAACAGCGTGGCCTGCGGTATGCCTCACGCACCGCGGGATCAGCGGTCGATCACGAGTCTCCGGAAGACGCCCCGCACCTGTCGGCGCCTGCTCCCACGGCGGCAGTTCCAGAACCTGATCCCGACCCGGCCCACCGGAATCCGGCGCGTCCCCCGGCGCTGACCCGGCGCGTCATCGATCTCCCGCCGCCGCCCCCGCCGGATCCGGAACTGGCCGACTGGCATCCGGACCCGCAGGTCCCCGACCGGCTGCGCTGGTGGGACGGCGAGGAGTGGACGACGAGCACCCGCCCGCACATCCAGGATCACCGGGTCCGCTGTGCGCGCTGCACCGCCCCGCTGCGCCGCAAACTCTTCGGCGGCCACGGCCCCTGCAAGTCGTGTGCCGGCGAGGTGGAGGAGTTCCTCACTCATTGGCGCACCAGGGCGCGGCGGGTGCTCACCGGTCCCGGCACGCTGTCGGAGGAGTGGCTCGCGGTCTGGGCGTCGTTGCGCTACCAGCGCATCGACGAGGAGCGCGGGCGCGCGGTCCTGCGCGAGGCCGGCCTGACCCAGGTGGAGCGGATGGTCGCGTTCGCCTTCGCCGACGGCGAGGTGTTCGCCGACGAGCTCGACGCGTTCGAGCACGTGGTGAGCGAGCTGGCCCTGTCGGGCCCGATCGTCGACGATCTGCGCAGGCGGATGCACCGCGGCCGCACCCTGTCCCGGCTACGCGCGGGCGAACTGCCCACCATCGACACCCCCGGCCTGCATCTGGACCCCGAGGAGCGCGTGCACCTCGATCTGCCCGCGGTGCACATCAGAATGCTGGCGCGCGGACCGCGCAACACCGAGGGCCGGTTGATCGGCAGCTCCAAGAAACTGCGGTTCGTCGGCGACGGCACCGGAATCGAGCTGCCGTGGAATCGGGTGGTGTCGGTGCACCCCGAACACGGCACGGTGGTGCTCGCCGCCACCTCGGCCCGCGGCGGCGCGACGTTCGGGGTCACCGATCCCGACTATGTGGCGGCCGCGCTGGAAGGTGCGCTGCGCGTGGCGAAACGCCTGGTCCTGACGCCGGGCCAGCGGGACAGCCGCAGCATCCCGCAGGACGTGAAGGCCCAGGTGTGGCAACGCGACGGTGGTCGCTGCGTCGAGTGCGGCGACGGCCACTACCTGGAGTTCGACCACATCATCCCGCTCAGCCGCGGCGGTGCGACGAGCGCGGCGAACCTGCAGATCCTGTGCCGGGCCTGCAACCGCGCCAAGGGTGCCCGGATCTAGCCGAGAATCGCGTTCATGATGGTGCCACCGCTGGTGGCCACCACGCCGCCGATCATCGCGCCGGCGATCATCTTGGGCGACTCCATGGCGCTGCCGTTCCACTTCTCCCAGGCGAACTTTCCACCGGCGACGGTGATGGCGAGCACACCGGACAGGATCATGAACCAGGTCAGGTACTGGACCATCTGCATGATCTTGTCCGACAGCGGTGGCGCCTCGGGCGTGGGGTTGCCGACCTGCGCGAACGTCGTGACGGTCTCGGCCATCGACGTCAGAATGATGCTCATAGCCTGCTCCCCTTTTCGCGTGATGCGAACTGCGTTCCAGCACTGTCGTATTCGAACGAGTCCAGGATAAGGGCGCGAACCCCCAGCACACCAACAAAACCGCGTGGTCCGCTCCGGGTGGGCGGCTGCGGCGCCCGATTCGACCGGATACCATCAGCCTCAGCAGTCCGTCGCCGTTCCTCCGAGTACCGAGTGAGAGCAAACATGATTCTGGCCGCCGTCACCGATACCTTGGCGCAGATCGGCAATCCGACGCCCGAAGCACCGCCGATGTCGGACAAGATCCTGCAACTCGTGCGCTATTTCACCTGGTTCATTCTGCTCTCCGGTGTGATCGCCATCACATACGCGGGTGGTAAGTTCGCCTGGGAGAAGTGGACCGGCGGCGGCCTCGAATCGCCGAAGATGATCGCGGGCGCGATGATCGGCGGCGCGGTGGCCACCAGCGCGGGCACCATCATGAACGCGATGCTCTAGATTCCTTTCCGCTCGCGACGGCCCGTGGGTGCTCCGGGCCGCCGCGACCGGCGAGGAATCGGCCCGGGTTCGATTGCGGGGCAACAGAACCCGGGTCGTCCGGGAGTTCCGGGTGTCGAGTGTCGGCGCATGGCATCTACCTCCTTGTGTTCGCGCGGCCGGGTCGGACTAGGTGTCCAGGCGATCCAGGAAGGCGTACAGGTTCTCGCGGACCCGCTGCGCCTTCTCCTCCGCCGTCAGGTCCTCGCGGTACCTGCTGCCCAGCGCGGGACGCTTCTTGTTCCTGGCGTACAGCGAGCACGCCAGGTCGGTGCACATGTAGCTGCCGACCGTGTTGCCGCGACGGCCCGATTCCCCGGTCTTGTTGGCGGTCATCAGCGCGACGCCGCCGCCGGTGTGGGTGGTCAGGCAGATCGCGCACATCTGCGTCTTGCCCGAGCCGCCGGTCTCGTGCCGCATCGCGACCGCGACCAGCCTGCCGTCGCGCGGCACGGCGATATAGCAGCGCCCCGCGTACGACGGGTCGGTCCAGCCGAGGAAGTCCAGGTCGTCCCAGGGGCGGTCGGCGAGATCACGCGGCACGGACAGCCGTTTGGCGTCGCCCTTCGAGCAGTTGACGAACGACGACCTGATGTCGCGTTCGGTGACGGGTTCCATGGTGGTGCCCTTTCGGTTGTCGGTGAACAAACGGTAGACACGCTAACGATGCACCCTGACCACTGACAACCGAGTTTCTACCCGCCGACGATCCCCGCGGTGCGCGCGGCGCGGAGCCAGTCGGGGAATTCACCGAGCAGGCGGCGGTAGAGTTCGGCGTCCTCGACACGGTCGATGTCGTCGATGGCGAAGAAGCCCGCGTTGTCGACGACGCGGCCGTCGAGTTCGTCGAGGGTGCGCAGCACGCCGAAGTTGCCGGTGCCGAGGCCGATGAACTGCCAGAACGCGGGCAGGTGCGCGGCTTCGCGCATGAGGGCGGCGATCTCGCGCTTCTTGGCGAAACCGCCGTCGGTGAAGAACAGCACCAGCGTCGGCTCGATGGTGCCGGCGAGGGTGTCGATGACGGCGCGCATGATCGGCAGCTCGTCGTTGCGCCCGCCCATGGCGTCGTAGTCGATGCCGTCGTGGGTGCCGGTCAGGTGCAGGTAGGTCTGCGCCCAGTGGTCCCCGCTCGCGACGGTGATGTCGGGCAGCCGCGCGTAGCGCAGTGCGTACAGGTAGGCCTCGAGCGTGCCGTCGTCGTCGAGCTGGGTGGCGATGGGGATCATCCGTTCGACGACCCGGTGCACGGTGCCGCCGCGATACAGCTTCTGCATGCTGCCGGTCTTGTCGATCACCAGCACCACCCGCGCCCGCACCCCGAACGCGCTCTTGTCGATGAGCACCTTGGCGACTTCGCGCTTGCGCAGATCGAGCCGCTCACGCTTCTCGAACGACAACGCCGCCTCACCCGGCACCGTCCGCACCTGCGGCGGGGCAGCCACCGCAGGCGGCGCCACAACCTCCGGCTGCGCCGCCGCGACCGGCTCGTCGTCGACACTCACGCCGTGATCGGTGACCAGGTCGGCGAATCCGCCCGCGTAGCCCTGCCCGACCGCACGCACCTTCCACTGCTCACCGCGCCGATACAGCTCCACCGCGATCACCACCGACTCGCGGTCGAGCCCGTCGATCACGTACTCGTACAGCGGGTTCCCCGTCGCGTCGGCGACCGACGCGACGGGTGCGACGGACCCGCCGAAGGTGTCACCCTCGGTCGCGACGGTGAGCACCGCGCGGATCTGCGCGATCTCGGCGGGCACGGCGGCGAACGTCACGGCCAGCGCCGTACCGTCGAGCCGGACACCCGGCGCCGCGGGCTGATTGAAGAACACGAAGTCGGCGTCCGAGCGCACCTTTCCGGCGGCGGTCACCAGTAGCGCCGACAGGTCCGCCGCGACGCCGCCGCGCACGCTCAACACCACCTCCGGTGGCGTCGGCCCGGCGTTCTGACCCTTCACCAGCGCAGCAGTCACCGCTACTCCCTCATCCGTCGGCCGTGCTGCCCACACCCTAGACCGCGGCGAGCTCAGATCCAGCCCTTCTCCCTCGCTTTGAGGGCGGCCTCGTAGCGGTTGGCGACCCCGAGCTTGCTCATCGCGGAGGACAGGTAGTTGCGGGTGGTGCCCGGCGACAGATGCGCGCGGCGCGCGATGTCCTCGACCGAGGAACCGTCGGCGGCGAATTCGAGCACATCGGCCTCGCGCGCGGTGAGCACGGTGTCGCCTGCGCTGATCGCCTCCGCGGCGAGTTCGGGATCGACGTAGCGGCCGCCGGCGTGGACGCTGCGGATCACCTCGGCCAGGGTCGCCGCGGAGGTGGTCTTCGGCAGGAATCCGCGCACGCCTGCGGCGAGCGCGCGTTTGAGATAGCCGGGCCTGCCGTGACTGGTGACGATCACCGTGCCCGCGCCCGGCGTGATCCGCTGCAACTCCACGGCGGTGTCGATGCCGTCGATGCCCGGCATCTGCAGATCGATGACAGCCACGGCGACCGGCTCCCCCGCCGCCGCGCGCCGCCGCCAGAGCTCGACCAGTTCGGTCCCGGAGCCGACGTGGGCGATGACCGCCAGGTCGGCCTCCAGGTCGAGCATGGTGGCCAGCGCGGCCCGGATGAGGGTCTCGTCGTCGGCGAGGTAGACCGGAATCACAGTTTCTCCCAGTGGATTTCGAGGGCGAACTCGTCGCAGGTCGCGGTGACGTCCAGGGTCGCGCCCACGGCGGCGAGCCGTTCCCCGAGGCCGCGCAGCCCCGACCGTTCGCCGATCGCGGCGTGCGGGTGGTCGTTGCGCAGCGACATCCCGGCGCCGCCGAGTGCCAGGGTCGCCACCGAGGCGGCCGAGTGTTCGACGATATTGGTGGTGCCCTCGCGGACCACCCAGGCCGCCACCTCGTGGTAACGCGGTGGCACCTTGGCCGCGTCGCCTTCGACGACGAGGTCGCAGCCCACCGCCGACAGCAGCGACCGCGCGCCCGCCACCTCGCCGCGCAGGTCGATGTTGCGGTAGCCGCGCACCAGGGTGCGCATCTGGCCCATCGACTCGACCGCGAGCACGCGCACCTCCTCCATCTCGGCCTCGGCGCGCTCGTGGTTCCCCGACCGGGACAGTGCCACGGCCAGTTCGCTCTTCACCGCGATCGCGGAGAACCCGCGGCCCACGACATCGTGCAGGTCACGCGCGAAGCGCAGGCGCTCCTCGGCGACCTGTAGTTCGGCTTCGACGAGCTTGGCCCGGTCGAGTTCGTCGATGATGCCCAGGCCCCACACTGTGAGCACGGTGACCCCCACGGCGCAGGCACCGGTGAACAGGAAGACGAACGCGGCCCGCGGCCCCTCCCCCTGCGGTAGTCCGAAGACGGCCGCGGTGGCCAGGCCGAACCCCACCATCACCCACCACCGGTGCCGCACGAACGGGACGACGGCGAACATGGCGAACAGCGTCGCGAATCCACCCGCGGCGCGCGCGGTGCCCACGATCGACTCGTCGGCCGACACGAAGCTGAGCACCACGCCGATCACCCACAGGGCAGCCAGGAGCAGGGTTCCCACCGGCAGCATCCAGGGTCGCCGCACCTGCCCGCGCACCGTGGCGAACTCCGGTTGCGCCTCCACCGCCATGCACGCGGCGAGCCCGCCGAGCAGGATGACGACCACCACGGGCGCCGAGCCCGCGGTGGTCGCCGTCGCGACGATCACGCCGACGATGGCCGCCTGGTAGGCCAGCCGCGAGTACAGCCGGAACTTGGCCGCGCTCGACAGCTGGTGCCACCAGGCGGTCCACCGGCTCACCCGCGGTCGTCCCAGCGGAAGCTCTTGCGCGTCAGCGCGAACGCCAGGACGGTCCATAGCGCCAGTGTCGCAAACGGGCGGGCCGAGGCGGTGAGGGTGTCGGCGAGGCTCAGTACCGGATCGGACTCGGCCGCGGTCGCCGTCCGGCCCGCGGCGCCGAGGAAGACCAGGTCGGAGACGGCGGCGAACGGTGTCCAGTCGGCGAGGGCGGCGAGCCGATCGGGCAGGACGTTGCGCAGCGACATCATGCCGAGCATGGCCAGGATCATCACCGGCATGGAGGTGATCTGGGCGGCCTCGGCGTTCTTGGTGACCGCGCTCGTGGCCAGGGCGAGCAGCGCGAACACCACGGTGCCGCCGGCCAGGGCCGCCACCATGAGCAGCGGATTCACCGGTGCGGGCGCGCCGCTGCCGTAGACGCCCAGCGTGACGACGGCCGTGCAGCCGAGGGTCGCCAGGACCCCGGGCACCATGGGCGCGAGCTGGATCTGCCAGTCGGCGGCCTCGCCGGTGCGCAACCGTTTCAGCACGCCCTCACCGCGGCGGGTGGTCACCATCGACAGCACCGAGTAGTACTGCACGAACAGCAGGGCCATCAGCGCGAGCAGTTCGAAGGCGATCGCCGCCATCGCGGTGGTCGGCTCGTTGTCCTTGCGGACCAGGAAATAGGTGACCAGCGGGATGCCGATCGGGAACAGGGTCGCCAGGTAGACGAGGGTCTTGTTGCGCCGGAACTGCAGCCATTCGCCCTTGGCGAGGGCGGCGAGCGGGCGCGGGCGAGCCACGGTGAGGGTGGTCATCGGCGTGCTCCGATCAGTTCGGGAGTGGTCGGGCGCGCGCCCGCGATGTCGAGGAAGACCGATTCGAGGGAGGCCGCGCTGGCGTCGAGCCCGGCCAGCCCCACCCCGGATTCCCGGGCCCAGGCGAGCAATTCGTACAGGTGGCCCTGCAGATCGTCGGTGGTGACGGTGACGCGTTCGCGGGCCTCCACGCGGGCGCCGCGCAGGTGCGGCAGCGGCAGCCCGGGGTGGTCGAAGACGATCCGGGCCGGATGGCCCGCGACGATCTCGCGCAGCGTCCCGCGCCGCGCGACGGCGCCCTTGTCCATGATGGCGATGCGGTCGGCGAGCGATTCGGCCTCGTCGAGGTAGTGCGTGGTGAGCACCATCGTCACGCCCGCCGCCTTCAGGTCGGTGAGCAGTTGCCACGTGCGACGGCGGCTCTCCGGGTCGAGGCCGGTGGTCGGCTCGTCCAGGAACAGCAGCCGGGGCTGCCCGAGGAGCGCGCACGCCAGGTCGACGCGCCGCTGCTCGCCACCGGAGAGCGAGCCCACCCGCACCCCGGCGCGGTCGACCAGCCCCACCTGGGCGAGCACCGCGTCGACGGTGGTCGGGTTGCTGCACGTGCCCCGCCACATCTCGAGTGTCTCGGCGACGGTGAGTTCGGCGGGCAGCCCACCGGACTGCAGCATGATGCCGACCTGCGCCCGCACCTGCGCCCGGTCGCGCAGCGGGTCGAGCCCGAACACCTCGATCCGCCCCGCCGAGGGCGCGACGAGCCCTTCGAGCATGTCCAGCGTCGAGGTCTTGCCCGCGCCGTTGGTGCCGAGCAGCGCGAACACCTCCCCTTCGGCGATCTCGAGATCGACCCCGCGTACGGCCTCGAATGCCTGCTCCCCACGCCCGTAGCTGCGCCGCAGCCCCCGCGCGGAGACAACGATGTCTGTCATCGCGTTCCCCTTTCTCATGACCTCTACGGTCCCCGGAACGCGCGTCCGCCAGTAGTACGCGCGATCACCGGTTCCCGATGAGTTCCGCACGGGTGGGCGATGACAAAAGTCATTCCGGCTCAGCGGCCGGTGGCGCCGTCGATGAGCTCGCGGAGGATGTCGGCGTGGCCCGCGTGGCGGCCGGTCTCCTCGATCATGTGGGTGAGGGCCCAGCGCAGGGTGGGGGCCGGGCGGTTCGTCTTCGGGCGCGGGACGGCGGCGGTGAGGCCGGTGCAGCCGTCGATGACGGCGTTGGCCTCGGCGACGGTCGCGCGGTAGCGGGCGACGATGTCGTCGACGGTGTCGGTGGGCGACGGCGTGAACGTCGCCTGCCAGTCGGTCACCGTGCGCCCGAGGAACATCGCCGCCTCGACCTGGGTGAGATGCTCGAGCAGCCCGAGCAACGTCGTCCCCGACGCCACCGGCGAGGTCCGGGCCTGCGGCTCCGGCGCGCCGTCGACCTTCGCCGCGATGGAGTCACGCAGATAGTCGAGAAACCCGCGCAGCGTCTCGATCTCACTCCCCCCGGTCCGCGGCGGCGGCGTATCGCGGCGACGACCACTCGACATCGAATTCTCCTTCGCAGACGGCATCACCGACGAGCCTAGGCGCGTGGTCGCCGCGCCCGACTCGGGCCGCCGGTCAGCGGTCGCCGGCCTCGGTCGTCAGGAACACGACGAGGTCGCGGGGCAAGCCGTGCGTGTCGTGGAGGTAGTGGAAGTCGTCGTCGGTCAACGGACCGGTGAAGCGACTGTGGGACAAGATCTTTCGTCCGCGTTCGAGCAGCAGACGGAATTTGCGCTCCTCGTCGAGCAGGATCGGGCGGATCTCGCCGTGGTGGACGGTTTGCCGGAAGTGGTCGAGGGTGTGGTCGACGAGTTCGATCGGTAGGTCGGACAGGGTGCGGGTGGGGTCGTCGCGCCACAGGGTGGTGAGGGTGCGGCGGAGCAGGCGGCGCAGGATGTGCCCGCGCCCGGTCGGCGAGGGGGTGACGCCGTCACCGAGGACGACGATGCTCGATCGCAGATGGTCCGACAGCACGCGCAGCGACGGCTCGTCGAGCGGGCCCCAGATCCTGGGCAGGATGTCCATCCACGGCTGGAAGACGTCGATCTCGTAGACGGAGCGGGTGTTCCGCAGGACGCGCACCAGCCGCTCGAGCCCGAGGCCGGTGTCGATACCGGGTCTGCGCAGCGGTTCGAGGCTACCGTCCGGATGCCGGACGTAGCGCATCATGACGTGATTCCACACCTCCACCCACCGGTCGTCCGAGGTCGGGGTGCCTTGCGGCGGGCCATCGCCGGTCCATACGAAGATCTCCGAGTCCGGGCCGCAGAGCCCGGTCGGACCGTTCGACCACCAGTTCTCGTCCGTGGTCGGTTCGACCGGAACTCCCAATTCGTCCCAGGTGCGCCAGGATTCGTGGTCCGGCTCGACGCCGCCGCCCCCGCCGAACACCGTCACCGACAGCAGGTCCGGCTCGATGCCGAAGCCGTCCCGCAACAGCTCGAATCCCCAACGCAGACTTCGCGGCCCACCGTAGTCGCCGAGCGACCAGGACCCGAGCATGCCGAACACGGTGAGGTGGGTGTCGTCGCCGACCTCGTCGAGATCGGTGGTGCGCAAACACCGTTGGACGCCGGTGAGGCGCCTGCCCCGCGGATGCGGCTGTCCCATGAGGTAGGGCGTCAGCGGGTGCATTCCGGAGGTAGTGAACAGCACCGGATCCCCCGGCGGCGGAATGAGTGAGCCCCCGGGAATGTGTTCGTGCCCACATTCGCGGAAGAAGTCGAGAAAATTCTGAATGGTCTGTTCTGTGGTGATCATGGCGATTGCTCCTCGAAAGGGAAATCGACCGGAAAACGACCACACACGGCGGAACGGATACCGAAAACCGAGGCACACCAGCGGACCGTTTCCGGTCGCCGGGCGGGTGAAGAAGGTCAGGCGGCGGCAACCGGCGAGCGGAGAGCTCGCGCGGCGGCGGTGCGGCAAGTGGGATCGACCTTCATGGACGGCACGGTAGCAAGCACACGGCCCTGAGCACGACCGATTTTCGCGCGATCCGGGCACACGCGGCGTCGGCGGAAATCCCTGGGTCCACCAGCCGGAGACCCGTTCCACGCGGTCGCCATTGGCGGGATATTCGCTGGTCAGAGCAGAAAAGTGGGGCGGGTGGGGCTCGAACCCACGACCAGCGGATTATGAGTCCGCGGCTCTAACCGACTGAGCTACCGCCCCTGGCCGCGGGAGTCCGCGGGCGTGTCGCATGGTACCCGGTGGGGTGCGAGATTGACCACTCGGCGAGGGGGTGACGCACGGTGCCCGGTCGGCGCGGCGGCCGTTGCCCGCGTACCGACCGGGCACCGTGCGATCAACTCCTGTCGGCGCGCTCCCGCGCGCGTTCCCGATCACGGCGCTCGATATTTCCCCCTGGATTGCTGGCCAGCTTGATGACGCCGCCGACCAGCAGGAGAACCGCAACTATTACTGCGATAACAATCAGTCCCTGCACAGTATGAACTTATCGTGTATTCCGTTGCGGCGCACAATAAGTTACAATGACGCGCCGATCGTCAACAGGGTACGGCCCAGGGCGGAGCGGTTTTCGATGGCCGCGTGCGCGTCGGCGACCCGATCGAGCGGGAACGTCTGCCCGACAATCACTTCCACCCGGCCGTCGGCGACCGCGCGCTGCGCCCGCCGGGCGAGCGACGCCCAGTCGACCTCACCGCCGACGATGTCGAACAGCCCGAGCACCGAGACATCACGCGCGGCAGCGGCTTCGGTGTCGACCTGCGCGAAATCGCCTGCGGCGGAGCCGTACCCGAGGAACAACCCCTTGTCCGCCGCCGCGGTGAGCGCGCTGCCGCCGATCGCCCCGCCCGCCCCGTCGAAGACGACATCGGCTCCCCCGCCGGTGATCTCACGCACCTGGTCGGCCCAGCCGTCGACGGAGTAGTCGACGACCGCGCTCGCCCCGAGCCTGCGCGCAAGCGCCAGCTTCTCCGCGCCCCGCGCCGCGGCGACCACCTCGGCGCCGGCGGCCACGGCCAGCTGGGTGAGCAGGGTGCCGAGTCCGCCCGCGGCCGCGGTGATCAGGACCCGGTGGCCCGGCGCGAGGGCGGCACGGTCGAAGACCGCGAGCCCGGTGCGTCCGTCATGGGCGAGCGCGACGGCCTGCTCGGTGCTCAACCCGGATTCGATCTCGACCAGCGTGTCCGCCTTGGCGCGGGCCTGCTCGGCATAGCCGCCGATCGGCAGCCCGCCACCGACGCCGCTGGCCGCGGTCTGGGTGACGACCCGCTTGCCGAGCCAGCGCGGATCGACCTCGGCACCGACGACGGAGACGACACCGCCGACCGCGCCGCCGGGCACGTACGGCAGGCTCAGCGGGAAGAAGTCCTGCCCCCAGCCGCCGCGCAGCCTGGTGTCGAGGAACATCACGTCCGCGACCTCGACATCGACGACGACTTCCGCCGAACCCGGTCGGGGCGTGGGGATCTCACGCACCTCGAGCACTTCCGGACCGCCGAATTCCTTGACCTGCACCGCACGCATCGTGCCTCCTCCATGGTCTGCACCGGACGAAGTCCAGCATGGAACCTGAAGACAAGTTGAGGTCAACCGCGTGCGGCGTGGATCACACGATCAGGAACCGCCACCGCAGCTACTGCTGCTCCCGCCGCCACAGCTACTACTCGAGCCTCCGCCGCAACTGCTGCTCGAGCCGCCACCGCAACCGCTGCTCGAGCCGCCACCGCAACCTCCGGTGGACCCACTGCGGCAACCGCTGTTCGACGACCCGCCACCGCACCCCGGCCCGTGCTCGTGCGGCGGACTCGAGGACCCGCCGTACACCCCGTAGGTGCCCGCCGACCAGCCCGGGTCGGCGGCCTCGCGACGGCTTCTCGGGTCGGTCCGCCCGGCCAGGGAGATCACGAGCGCGACCAGCCCCGCGACAGCCAGCCCCGCGAGCAGGACGAACAGGATGATCAGCATCAACACCATCTCAGCAGGCTAGCCGCCGACGGCGACCTCGACACCACCGCGCGTAGTGGCCTTACAGTGAATTCGTGGTGCTCTCGTTCCTGCGACGCGGTCCGCGACCGATCGATCTCGATGTGGTCGACCGTGTCGTCGCCGATCTGCGGTTCCCCGACGCGATCTTCAAGACCTGCCCCTGGCAACCGCGCGAGCTCGTCGAAACCGGGCTGCGCCAATGGTTGCGCTGCTGCGGCGCGGCCCTGCGCGACGACCAGGTGATCGGCATGCCCTCGCACGCCGTCGACGAGGCCTGGCACGGATTCATCCTGTGCACCCAGCAGTACGCGGCGTTCTGCGCCGCGGCCTACGGCCGGTTCCTGCACCACTTCCCCGACGGCGCGGGCGACAGCGCACCCGACCACGGGTCGATGCTGGAACAACTCGGCCGCACGGTCGTGGCCTGGTCGCTGGTGGCCGGGCCGGACGAGCGGTGCGTGCTGTGGGATCTGGACCGCCACGTCGGCGTGGCCGAACCCTGGGGCGTGGACGCCCGGCACGTCGCCGCCGTGGAGGAGCGACGGCGCCGGGCCGACCTCGACTAGACGAGCTTCATCCGCCGGGCCGCGAGCCGGACCACACCGGGCGCGATCCGGTTAGCCCGGTACTGCAGCCAGGACTCCGGGGTCACCGGCACGATGTCGCGGCGCTTGCGCACCGCCTTCACGATCTGCGCGGCCACCCGGTCGGGGGTGTAGCCGCGCCGCTCGTAGAGCTTGTCGAACTTGGACTGCGTGGCCGCCTCCTCCTCGGCGGAGACACCCGAGATCCGGGTGGTGGCGACGATATTGGTGTGCACGATGCCGGGGCACACGGTCGAGACCGAGATGCCGCGATCGGCCAGTTCGGCCCGCAGGCAGTCGGAGAACATGAACACCGCCGACTTGCTGGTGGCATAGGCGGCCATGTCACGCTGCGGACTGTAGGCGGCCATGCTCGACAGGTTCACGATGTGGCCGCCGAGGCCGCGATCGGCCATCGCGGCGCCGAACGCGCGGCAGCCGTGCACCACGCCGTCGAGGTTGATCCGCAGCACCCGGTCGAACTCCTCGGTCGGGGTGTCGAGGAACGCGCCCGCCTGGCCGACGCCCGCGTTGTTGACCAGGATGTCGGGCACACCGTGGGTGGCGATCACCGTCTCGGCGTGCGCGCGCACCGCGTCCTCGTTCGACACATCCAGCGAATAGGGATGCGCCACACCGCCTTCGGCGGCGACCAGCTCGGCGGTCTCCTTCGCGGCGTTCTCGTTCACGTCCGAGACCACCACCTCGGCGCCGAGACGGGCGAAGGCCAGCGCCGTCTCGCGGCCGATGCCGCTGCCCGCGCCGGTCACGACCACCAGGTTGTCGTCGAACTCGCGCCGCGTGCGGCCGACCTCGGCCCTGGCCAGCCCACGCGGGACGCCGTTGCCCGCGAGCGCGTCGACGAGTTCGACGGTCGCGGTGGCCAGCAGTTCCGGATGCGAGAACGGCATCCAGTGCCCGGCGGGCACGTCGCGGCGCCACAGCCGGTCGGTCCACTTGCCCGAGTCGTCGTAGCCCGCGGGCCGCACGGCGACATCGCGGCCCGCCACGATCAGCTGCACCGGCACCTCGGTGCGCCGCTCACGAGGCGAGAGCATGCGCTGGACGATGTTGGCGCGGTAGATGAGCAGGCCGTCGACCATGTCGCGCCGGAAGGTCGGGCCGAGCCGCACATTGCTCGGCGCGGTGTCGTTCATCAGCGCGACCGCACGCTGCCAGACCTTTTCGGTGCCGATCGCGGTGAAGGTGGCGCGCGGCAGCACCGGCGTCATGAAGAAGGCGGTGTAGGCCGAGGACAGCGCCTGGGTGATCGGCTGCCAGATGTTGCGCGGAGTCGGCCGGGACAGGCGGGCCCGCACCCAGGCGGCGAGATGGTCCAGGTTGGGTCCGGACACGGAGGTGAACGAGGCGACGCGCTCGGTGGCCTGCGGCTCGCACACCGCCTCCCACACCTGCACCGAGCCCCAGTCGTGGGCGAGCACGTGCACCGGGCGGTCCGGGCTCACGGCATCGATGACGGCGTAGAAGTCGCGGGCGAGTTCGTCGAGGCGGAAGTCGGCGGTGCGCTGGGTGCGGGTGGACTCGCCGTGGCCGCGGGTGTCGTAGGCGACCACGTGGAAGCGCGTGGCCAGCAGCGGAATCACCTTGTCCCACAGGTGATGGGTGTCGGGCCAGCCGTGTACCAGCACGACGGTGTCGGCGGCGGCGTCACCGTATTCGAACACGGCGAGGTCGAAATCGCCGTTGCGGACGGTGCGCCGGTTCACGGGCGCTGGGGTATCGGCGGTCATTTCTGGTCGGACTCCTTGTCCTGGAACGGAACTCACAGGTCGAGCACCAATCGCTCACCGTGCGAACGGGATACGCAGGCGAGCATCACACCGGCGGCGTGCTCGTCGGCGGACAGCGTGTTCTCCCGATGATCGGGGTCGCCCGCCAGCACGCGCACCACACAGGTCCGGCAGAAACCCTGGCGGCACGAGTACGGCTGGTCGGGGCGGGCGGCGAGGATGACGTCGAGGGCGCTGCGGTCGGCGGGCACCTCGAGCACCGTGCCGGAGGCGGCGAGTTCGATCTCGAAGGCGGTGCCGTCCACGATGGGGGGCGGGGAGAACCGTTCGAAATGCAGCTCGACCTGGGGCATCGTGCGCACCGCGGCGACGATCGCCGAGGTCATCGGGGTCGGGCCGCACGCGTAGACGGCGGTGCCCGCGCCGACACCCGGCAGCAACGCGGCCGCGTCGGGCAGGCCGTGCTCGTCGTCGGTGCGCACCAGCACGTGCTCGCCGAAGCTCGCCAGCTCGGCCAGGAACGGGATGGTGTCGCGGGAGCGCCCGGTGTAGACCATGGTCCACGGCACGCCGAGGCGGTGCGCGAGCCGCGCCATCGGCAGGATCGGGGTGATGCCGATGCCGCCTGCCACGAAGTGCAATCGCTCGGCGGGCGAGCCGTGCCCCGGCACCGCGAACGGGAAGGCGTTGCGCGGCCCACGGACCACGAACTCGCTGCCGACCGGGAGCTCGTCGTGCACCTCGACCGAGCCGCCGCCGCCGTCGGGGATGCGGCGCACCGCGATCCGGTAGGCGCGGGTGTCGGCGGGGTCGCCGCACAGCGAGTACTGCCGCAGCCGACCCGAGGGCAGCTCGAGGTCCAGGTGCGCGCCCGCCCGCCAGGCGGGCAGCTCGCGGCCGTCCGGCGCGGCCAGCCGCAGGCTCACCACGTCCTGATCATGGGCGACGATCCGGCGCTCGGTCACCACCACGGGGAACCGCCGATCGTCGACGCGCGGACGCAGGTCGCGTCGATTGATCAGCGAGCTCCAGCGCAGCCGGGCCGTCGCGATCGCGTCGAGCACCCTGGTGCCGGGATCGTGCCGATGCTTGCCGTACAGGTCCCCTGGCAGCGCGTCCGGCACCTCGCGCACGGTCACGAGGCCGCCGCCCGCGCGGCGGGCGACTGGGCGAGGTAGGCGACGGCCTGCGCGGTCGAGCCGACGTTCTCCGGGCTGTAGCCGGGCTGGAACGTCGACAGCGCGCTGACCAGCAGCGACGGGATGCCGGGCAGCGCGCCCCGCCACATCGCGCCGAGCACCGAGGCGATGACGCGCGGATAGCCGTGATCGGGCAGTCGCGGATCCTGGTGCACCAGGAATTTCGCGCCGCGCACCACCAGGGCGATGAAGATCGGGAACACCAGCACCATCGAGGCGCAGCGCCGCACGTAGCCGACGCCGAAGTACTCGGCGACATCGTGGGCGACGTTGCGGTGCTCGACCTCCTCGGCGCCGTGCCAGCGGAACAGGTCGGCCATGCGCGGGTCGGCGCCGAACTTCTCCAGGTCGGCGTTGATCACCCAGTCGCCGAGCCAGGCGAAGAAGTGCTCGAGGCAGGCGATGAACGCCAGCCGTTCGACCAGCATCTGCCTGCCGGCGCGGTCGTCGCCGCCGCGGGGGCCCAGCGTCTTGCGGAACAGATATTCCATCTGGCGCACATAGGGTTCGGCGTCGATGCCGTTGGCGACGAGCACCTCGCGCAGGACCTTCTCATGGGTCTCCGCGTGCATGGACTCCTGCCCGATGAAGCCGAGCATGTCCTCGCGCAGTTTCTCGTCCTTCACGTAGGCCAGCGCCTCGCGGTAGGTGACGATGAACATGCGCTCACCCTCGGGCAGCAGCATGTTCAAGGCGCTGATCAGGTGTGACGCGTAAGGTTCCGCCGACATCCAGTGCAGGTCGACAGCCGACCAGTCGAAGGCCACATTGCGGGCCTGCAGCGCGACCTTTCCCGGATCCAGTTCCGGTCGCCGCGCGCTACGCCGAAGCAACTTCATCGGTACTCCTCGTCCTCCCGCGATACTCGTGCGAGTACCCGGCGCGCCGCTGCGCCGGTGATGCGGTTGGCACAATGATACACATATGTAGTATTCGAAGTAACAGTTAATTCTTCACCGCGGCGACCATCGGCCCGCGCTGTTTCCGTTCGCGATGCCCGGGTAGACGGCAGGCAGAAGCACCCGTCGAGATGTGGAGGTGTAGCGATGCCGCAGCAAGCATGGAGTGACAAGCGCGAACGGCAGTACAAGCACATCAAGGAGTCGCAGCGCGAGAAGGGCGTCGGCGAGGACCGGGCCGAGGAGATCGCGGCGCGCACGGTGAACAAGAACCGGGCGCAGTCCGGGGAGGCGAATCGGTCGAGCAAGCTCTCGCGCACCGACACCTCGCCGCAGCGGCGCGGTGGTCAGCGCGCCCATCGCAAGGGACCGCGCGGGCTCACCCGCGACCAGCTCTACGAGGAAGCCCGCCGTCGCAACATCGACGGCCGCTCGAAGATGAACAAGCAGGAGCTGGCCCACGCCCTCGGTCGCGACTGACCCCGCAACGAAAGGCGCGGCATGCAGATCGGATTCAAGTTGGCCGCCGAGGCGTTCGGCCCGAACGAGCTGGTGCGCCAAGCTGTTCGGGCCGAGGCCGCCGGCTTCGACTTCGTCGAGATGAGCGATCACTTCCATCCGTGGCTCGACGAGCAGGGCCACTCCCCCTTCGTCTGGACCGTGCTCGGAACGCTCGCCGCCCGCACCGAACGGATCGGCCTGGCCACCGGCGTGACCTGCCCGATCATCCGCTACCACCCCGCGATCATCGCGCAGGCCGCCGCGACCACCGCGCTGGTCTCCGACGGGCGCTTCACCCTTGGCATCGGCTCGGGTGAACGGCTCAACGAGCACGTCGTCGGCCGGGAGTTCCCGCCCGTGGCGACGCGGCAGGCGATGCTGCGCGAGGCGCTCGAGATCATCCGGCTGCTCTGGCAGGGCGGATATCGCAGCTACGACGGCCGCTACCTGTCGCTGTCGGACGCACGGGTGTTCGACCTGCCCGACCGGCTGCCCGACATCGCGGTGGCGGCGGGTGGCGCCGCGGCCGCGCGGATCGCGGCCGAACTGGGTGACGGGCTGTTCAGCACGGAGCCCAACGGCGAACTCGTGCGGACCTACCAGCACGCGGGCGGCACGGGACCACGCTACGCCGAACTCGGCGTCGCCTTCGCCGAGACCGAGCGCGAGGCCGCGGCGGCCGCGCTGTCGACCAATCGCTGGGCGGTCGGCGGCTGGAAGGTGATGAGCGAGCTGCCCAATCCGGCGAACTTCGCCGCCGCGACGACGACCGTGCGCGAGGACGACATGCTCGATGCCTTCGTCTGCGGCAACGACCCCAAACACTATGTCGAGGCGGTGCGGCAGTACACCGACGCGGGATTCGATCGCGTGGTCCTGATGAACGCGGGCCCGGACATGGACGCGTTCCTCGACTTCTACGCCGGCGAAGTCGATCCGCTCCTGCGCGCCGCGTCCGGCTGACCACAGGAAAGGGAGGTGACGCGGTGATCCGGGTGGGAACCTCCGGCTGGCAGTACCGCGACTGGCGCGGGCTGCTGTATCCCGACAACATGCCGGTGCGCCGCTGGCTCGAGCACTACGCCGAGTCCTTCGCGACGGTCGAGTCCAACAACGCCTTCTACCGGCTGCCGAGCCGGGACACCTTCGGCGCGTGGCGAACCCGCACCCCGAAGGACTTCCTGGTCTCGGTGAAGGCCAGCCGCTACCTCACGCACATCAAGCGCCTGCGCGACCCCGAGGAACCGGTACGCCGCCTGCTGGATCGGGCCGAGGGCCTCGGCGGCAAACTCGGTCCGATCCTGTTGCAGCTGCCGCCGACCCTGCGCGCGGACGCGCCCCTGCTCGACGACTGCCTGAGCTGCTTTCCGCGCTCGGTACGGGTGGCGGTGGAACCGCGCCACGAGTCCTGGTGGACCGACGACGTCCGCGGGGTGCTCGAATCGCACGGCGCGGCCCTGGCCTGGGCCGATCGGGACTCGCACCCGGTGACGCCGCGCTGGCGCACCACCGACTGGGCCTATCTGCGGCTGCACGCGGGCCGCGCCTACCCGCCGCCGCACTACGGTCGCCAGGCCCTCGACAGCTGGGTGCACCGGCTGCTCGACAGCTGGCCCGCCGAGGCCGACCTGCACGTCTACTTCAACAACGATCCGGGCGGGGCGGCGGTCGGCGACGCGATCACCTTCGCGCGGCTGGCCGACCGGGCCGGCGCGCCCGTCACCCGGGTGCCCGAACCGGCCAAGGCCACGGCGGGGCCGTCCCGATGACGAAGTATCCGGGTGCGGCGCAATACGTTCCACGCACCGACGACCTCGCGACGGTGCGTGCCGCCGCCGCACGGTGTCACGGGTGCGATCTCTATCGCGACGCCACCCAGACCGTCTTCGGCGCGGGCTCCACCACGGCCGACACGGTGCTGGTCGGCGAACAGCCCGGCAACGACGAGGATCTCGACGGGCACCCGTTCGTCGGCCCGGCGGGGCACCTGCTCGATCGCGCGCTCACCGAGATCGGCGTCGACCGCGACACGCTGTATCTGACCAACGCGGTCAAGCACTTCCGGTTCGTCGAACGCGGCAAGCGCCGCATCCATCAGCAACCGCGCCGGACCGAGATCGTGGCCTGCGCGCCGTGGCTGGCGACCGAACTGGAACTCATCGCTCCGAAGCTGGTGATCTGCCTCGGCGCGATCGCCACCCAGTCGGTGCTCGGCCCGCAGGCGAAGGTCACCGAGCTGCGCGGACAGGTCGTCGACGGCGAGCACCACCGGGTCGGGGTGACCGTGCACCCCGCCTCGGTCCTGCGCGCGGAGGACCGAGCGCGGGCCTACACCGCGTTCGTCGACGACCTGCGGCGCCTGTTCGCGGCAGGGTGAGACCGGGTCACCAGCCCGGATCGGTGTCCATCGGCACGTTGATCCAGCTCGGCCGCGCCGGATCGAGCTCCAGGTGCTGGGTGCGCAGGCCGCTCTCGTTCAGCAACGGCCGCAACGGGATTCCGCTGGGGAAGTTGCTCGCGAACACGTCCACGCGCAGCCGGTGGCCGGGCTGCAGCACGCCGTCGGTGGCGCGGACGCCGATGTCGATGGTGGTCGGTTCTCCCGGCACCACCGGCTGGCGGGTGTCGAGGGTGAGGATCGGATACGGATCGGTGTAGTCGCCGTTGGGCGAACGGGTCGACTTGCCGTCGTCGACCGCGCGCAGCGAGGCCATCAGCTGACCCTGGGTCCACACGGTCGAGCGACCGTCGGGGGCAACATCGTTGACCGTGACGGTCCAGTACCCGTCGGTCGCATCGAGCACGGTGTTCAGGTGCGCGGCGATCGCGCCGGAGATGCGGGTCGGCTGGGTGACCGGGGCGGAGGTGAAGGTGAGCGCGGCGCCCTCACTGATCCTGGCGTCCTCCACGCAGACATCCGGCAGCGGCACCAGGCCCGCCGTGCCCTGCGCGGCGTCGCGCGAGCAGATCGTGGTCAGGCTCGGGTCGACCGAGATCCGCTGTGCCGCACCGGGCGCGGCGACCAGGCTGCCGTCGTACCTGGCGCCCGGCGCGGTCCCCGACGGCGCGCCGTCCAGGTAGAGCCGCCGGTGCTGCATCCCCGGCCGCGGGAAGGCGACGTCGGAGGTCCACTGCTCGCTGCCCTGCTGCCACAGGGTGACCGGCTCGTACCGGTCGACGCCGTTGTCGATGCCCTTGAGCCACTTGTCGAACCAGGCCCGCTGCAACGATTCCAGCGGTGCGGGCGCACCGGCCTGGCCGAGGCCCGAGCTCACCGTCACGTGGTAGACGTCGCCCATGATGAGCTTCTTCTGCTCGGCGGGCACGTCGACGGCGTTGTAGATGCGCGGGGTCGAGTAGGTGAAGATGTCGTGCCAGCCGCCGTAGAGGAACGTCGGCACCCGCACCTGCTCGGGGTCGCCGACCCAGGCGGTGCGCAGCGGGCTCTCGTCGTCGAGGATCGAGGCCATCTCCGGCGGGATCTGCTCCACGGTCGGCGTGGTCAGCGCCGCGATGAGGACATTGAAGAAGGTGAACGGGTCGCGCACCCGGTCGGCCAGCCACTGCCAGTCGAACTTGCCGCTCAGGATGGAGACCAGATCCGGCAGCAGTTTCGCGCCGTCGACGGCGAGCAGCCAAGCGGGGATGAAGCCGATGCCGAGCGCGCCACCGGGCGCGGCGACATCGCGGATGAGGTCGCTGCCCGGCACGATCGGGAAGATCGCCTTCAGCGCCTCGGGTTGCCGCTGCGCGGTCTGCAGCTGATTGATCCCCGAGTAGGAGATGCCGCTCATGCCGATCTTGCCGTTCGACCAGCCCTGCTTCGCGGCCCAGTCGACCACCTCGACGCCGTCGAGCTGTTCGCGTTCGCCGAACACCTGCCAGGTGCCCTGGGAGAATCCGGTGCCGCGCACGTCGACGACGACCTGGGTGTAGCCGCCACGGATCAGATTGCGGTCGACACCGAAGGTGCGGGCGGCGCCGCCGGGCAGCGCCTTCATCATGTCGCTGAGGGTGCTGAAACCGAACGGGGTGAAGTCCAGATTCTGCAGCACCGGCATGAGCAGGTCCGACAGCCCTGGCACCGACAGCGTCGAGTCGGCGATGTTGGAGACCAGCTTGGTGTAGGGCGTCATGTTGACGATGGTCGGGGTCGGCTCGGTGATCGGCTGACCGTCGGCGCCCGCCGGGTGATAGACGTTGGCTTTCAATACCGTTCCGTCACTCATGGTGATCGGCACGTCCCATTCGATGAAGACGTTCGGGTATTGCTGTGGCCCGTTGTGGGTGGCGACGAACTGCGCGTCCAGGCCACCGTTGGCAGGCAATGCCCGGCCGACCGGGGCCGAGGCGACCGCCCCCACCAACACCACGACAGACGCGACCAGGGCGGCGAATCGCCCTCGATGTTTGATCATGCTTCGGTCTCAGCCCTCCACCATCGGGAACCACGACGTTCCCGTACCGGGAAGTAACGTAGCCTGCGTCACGTTCGATCGCAAGAACATGTTCCCGGCGATCCCCACGCGCGCGGCGGCCCCGAGACCGCACCTGACAGAATCGGTGTCGTGAGCGCGCCCGAACTCGATCCCGACGGACGCAGGTACCGCGGTGCCGCGCCCGGACAGCGGCAGCGGGAGCGCCGGACCCGGCTGATCGAGGCCGCGACCGAGGCCTTCGGCACCGAGGGTTACCGCAACACCACCGTCATCACGCTGTGCACCGCGGCCGGGGTCGGCAAGCGGTACTTCTACGAATCCTTCACCGACAGTGAGGATCTGCTGCTCGAGGTGTATCGCGAGGTCACCGCGCGCATGCTCGGGGCGATCCATCTCGGCATCGGCGACACCGACGCCGACATCGACACCAGGGTGCGCGGCGCGCTGACGGCGTACTTCCAGCTCATCCGCGACGACCCCCGGGTGCCGCGGATCGCCTTCTTCGAGATCCTCGGCGTGAGCCCGACGGTCGATCGCGCCTATCACGACGTCCTCGACGCGCTGGTCGACATCTGCCTGGCCCTGCTCACGCCGTATGTCGACCTGGACAACCACCCCGAGGCGAGCGTGCGGATGGTCGTCCTCGGCCTGGTCGGCGCCATCCTGATCATCGCCCAGAAGTGGGTCCTCGACGACTACCGCCAGCCGCTGGCCGACGTCGTCGACAGCGGCTTCCTCGTCGTCACCGCCGTCCTCGCACGCATCGCGTCCACCACCGAATAGTGCCGCGTCAGAACGTCGTTCGCGCGCCGATACCGTCCAGCAGCGCGGCGAGCCCGAACCGGAAGGTGCTGTCGGGAGCGGCGTTGTAGCCGGTGCCGGCGGCCCGCTCGATGCGGGCGCGCAGGTGCGGGAACTCCCCCGCGATCGCGGTCGCCTCCGCCATCGCCGCCGCCAGTGGAGTTTCCGGGTCGGCGCCGCCCTTGCTCAGCCGTCGGCGCAGCGAGACATTCGCCGCGGGGCCGGTGGCGTTGCCGAGGACGAACAGGAAGATCGCGGCCACGGCGCGATCGGCGGCATCGTCGTCGAAGCCGGCCGCCTCGAACAGCGCCAGCGCGTGCTCGTCGTGCCGGGACTTGTTGGGGCCGTACAGCAGATGACTCGCCTGGGCCTGCACCAGCCAGGGATGCCGGGCGAGCACGGTGTACATCCCGGTGGCCATCGCCTCCGCCGCGGCACGCCAGTCGGTGGCGGCGGGGTCGGGCAGGGTCATCTCGCCCCACACCTCGTCGACGGCGAGGCGAACCAGGTTGTCCTTGTTCCGCACGTGCCAGTACATGGCGGTCGGGGCGGAGTCGAGACGCTGGCCGAGGCTGCGCATGTTCAGTCCGTCGAGGCCGTCCGCGTCGAGCAGTTCGATCGCCGCGCCGACGATCTGCTCCCTGGTCAAGGTGTCGCGTGCCATGCCGCCACGATAGGCGCGCGCCGCCGACTTTCACAAAGTTCAAGCAGGCTCTTGCACTTAGTTCAAGTGAGGCGCTATGGTTCTTTTACTTAGTTCAAGTCGGATCGGAGCACCCCATGAACACCCTGGTCGCCCTCATCGAGATCGCCATCGCCGCCGCGTTTCTGAGCATGCCGGTCGTGCGGCACCGCTACGGCAAGGCCGCCATGGCGACCGCGCAGGCCGAGTTGGCCAGGCAGGGCGTGCGCACCACCGCGCTGCACGAGCACGGCATGCGCTTCGACGCCAGCGGTCACGAGAGCGCCGCCCCGCTCGGAGTCGCCGCGATCATGCTCACCGCGGCCACGCTGAACCTGGCCGGTCTCGACCTCGCCCGCCCGGTGAACTGGGTCGTACTCGGGCTGGTCCTCCTCGGCAACTGCGTGATCGTCTACAGCAATCTCACCGCGGCGAAGTCGGTGACGGCCGCGTTCGCCAGGACCGGCGATCCCGAGCTGGCCCGCATCGATGTCCCCGCCCTGCTCGACCGCGCCGAGGCCGGCTTCCCGGCCTGGACCTGGACCCTCCAGAAGGTCCGCAACACCGTGGTTTTCGGCGGCGCACTGCTCGGGCTCGCGGTCTCGATCCTCGGCTGAGTACCCGGACGACGACGCCACGGCCGCACGGCCGTGGCGTCGTCGCGTGTCGCACTAGGGCACGACGAGCACGGCCACCCCGACCACGATGTCGATCAGACCGCAGAACTCCGCGAAGCTTCCGGCGACGGTGCGGCGGGCGTGCCGGTGTTCGTAGTCCCACAGTCCGTGCCCGATCCACCCGGCCGCCACGAGCGCCCTGGCCACCCCGAGATCGGCCCGCTGGGCGAGCACGGCGACGGCGGTGAACACCACGAATCCGGCGAGCTGCAGCAGGAACACCCGATCGATCCGCCCGGTGGCCGCGGCGTACCCGACGACGAGCACCGCGATCGCCGCCAGCACGGCCGTGGTCGGCACCCGATCCCACACCCCGAGCAGCGCCACCAGCAGGGCGAGGGAGCCGAAGACGAGCCAGGTCCGGTCCGGTCTGCCGAGCGCGGCGGTGACCAGGTAGATCAGTGGGAGCACCACCAGTAGTTCGGCCAGTGCGCGCACCGTGTTCTCGGCCCCGGTGGGCCAGATCAGGACGAGCAATACCAGCGCGATCGCACTCGGCCAGCGCCGCACCAGGTGGAACCGCCGGTCCCACTGCGTGATTCGTTCCCTGGTCACCGTCATGACCCACCTCCGTCGAGCACCATGGATTCAGCCTCGCGTTCGTCGCGGCGAGCGTCCACGGCCGTGCCGGATCAGGTCTGTTTTCTTGGGATTCCCGTCGGTACGGACCAGCGCGGCGACCGCGGGACGGCCCTACACTGACGCTATGAGCACACGGACCGTCGCCGTCATCGGGTACGACGGCGCCGAACTGCTCGACCTCGCCTGCATCACCAGCACGCTCGAGGCCGCGAACCGGATCGGCGCCGAGCCGCCGTACCGGATCGAGCTGGCCACCAGGGGTGGGCGCACCATCACCTGCGATTCCGGACTCCGCCTGCACGGGCAGACCCGGCTCGAGCGCATCACCGGACCGCTGGACACCCTCGTCGTCTCCGGCGGCCTCGGCCATCAGGAGGCGGCGCGCGACACCGCGCTGCTCGCCCACGTCCGCAGGCTGGCCGCCGTCACCCGGCGGGTCGCCTCGGTGTGCACCGGCGCGAGCGTCCTGGCCGCCGCCGGCCTGCTCGACGGCAAACGGGCGACGACGCACTGGATCGCCGCCGACGAATTCGCCGCCGAATACCCCACTGTCACCGTCGATTCCGATCCGATCTTCATCAGGGACGGCCACATCGCCACGGCCGCGGGCGTCACCAGCGCGATCGACCTCATGCTCGACTTCGTCGAGGAGGACCACGGCGCCGAACTGTCCCGACAGGTCGCGCGCGGACTGGTGACCTATCTCCAGCGGCCGGGTTCCCAGGCGCAGATGAGCATGTTCATCGCGCAACCCCAGGCCGAACACGCGCTCGTGCGCCGGGTCACCGCGCACATCGCGGCGCACCTGGCCGACGACCTGTCGACCGCGGCGCTGGCCGCGCGCGAGGGGGTGAGCGCTCGCCACCTGACCCGCCTGTTCGGCCGGTACCTCGGCGTCACGCCCGGTCGACACATCCGCCGCGCGCGGGTCGAGGCGGCCGCGCAGTTGCTCGTGCACACGACGACACCGGTCGCGGTGATCGCGACGCGCTGCGGTTTCGGCACGGCGGAGTCGCTCCGGCAGGCCTTCACGCGGCAGTTCGGCGTGGCGCCCGCCCACTACCGGGCCACGCTCACGCGGCACGGCGACCAGGGATCGGTCAGAGCGTCGCCGTGAATTCGGCGAAGCGGCGGGCGATCCGTTCCGGGTACTCGCCGTTGATCGCGTGCGAGGCGTCCGGCCACACCTCCACCTGCGCGCCGGGAATCAGCCGCGCGGTCTCGGCGGCCTTCGCCGCGTCGTGCACGATGCTGCGACCGGCGAACAGGGCGAGCACCGGGACGGTGAGACCGCGCAACTGCTCCTCGGTCGGGCGCGGCAGCAGCGGCTGCGCGCCCCGGTAGTCCTTCATCCCCGACGCGATGAGCTGCCCCTCCGGCACCGTCTCGTCGACCGGGGCGCCGCCGGAGATCCAGCTCAGCAGCCGGTGGCGCAGGCCGTCCGGCATCATCGGCACGGTGCTGCCCAGCGACACCGCGATCATCTTCCAGCTCAGCGGCGCGAACGTGTTGGCCGGATCGAGCAGGGTGATCGAGGCGACGACGTCGGGCCGGTGCAGCGCCGTGTGCACGGCCAGGTTGCCCCCGATGCTCACCCCCAGCAGGTGCGCGCGCGAAAGGCCCAGTTCGGCAAGGGTTTCCGCGATCCAGGTCGCCTGGTCCCGGCCGTCGGCCACTTCGCGGTGCTGGGCGCTCGCGCCCGGTTCGCCGATGCTGTCGATGGCCCACACGGTGCGCTCGGCCCGCAGGCTCGGCAGATTCGCCGCCCACATCGGGGTGCTGGCCTGCCGTCCGGCCAGCAGCACGAGGGGGGTGTCGCCGCCGGGACCGAAACGGTAGGCGCGGACCGGGCCGAAGGACGTGGCGACCGCGGCGATGGCATCGGGGCGCGGCAACGCGGCCATGGCGGCGTTGTAGGCGGCGGCGAACCGGTCGAAGGCCCACCGATCGGGAAAGTAGCCGATCTTGATCGCCGGTCGCCCGATCACGGGGTCAAGGAACAGCGCTTCCTCCGCCATGGAAAGAGGATAGTCCGCGCAGGTGAACGGCGGTACGGCTCAGCGTCCGCGCAGCAACGCCACGATGGCGTCCTGGCCGAGGCGTTCGGCGTTCTGCGTCGCGGTGCGCCCGTCCGCGTCGCGGATCCCCGGGTCGGCGCCCGCCTCGAGCAGGGCGGTGACGGTCTCCTGGTAGCGCTGGGACCCGTCGCCGTAGACGATCGCCTCCTGCAGCGCCGTCCACCGCGGCGTGTTGACGTGGTTGACGTCGACCCCGGCGGCGATCAGCATCCGCACGGTGCTCACGTGCCCGTGCTCACTGGCGGGGATGAGCGCGGTGCCGCCGTAGCGGTTGACGCTGCGCACGTCGGCGCCGTGCGCGAGGGTGGCGGCGAGGATGTCGTCGATGCCCTCGGCGCCCGCGTACAGGTACGCCGAGTCCTGCAGATCGTCCTTGGCGTTCACGTCGGCACCCGCGTCGATCAGCACGAGCGCGGCCGCGCTCGCGCGGTTCTTGGTGGCCTCGACCAGCGGGGTGCGGCCGTCGTCGTCGCGGGCTTCGAGGTCGGCGCCGCGCGCGATCAGGTCGCGCACGCGGTCCGCGTCGTTGTCCTCGGCCGCGTCGAGCAGGTCGTCGTCGAGGCTGTGGTCGAGCTGACGGGTGGTCTGCGGCGCCTGCGCCGTCGTGCCCACGGGCGCGGGCGCCACGGCCGAGGTCGAGGTCGCCGCCGCGGGCGGCTGCGGGTCGGCGGAGCAGGCGCCGATGCCCACCGCGAGCACAGCGAGGGCGAGCACACTCGCGCGGGCGCCACGGACTGTCGATCGAGCGGGATGCATGGTTTCTCCTCTGGTCAGCTCGCTTCCACCGTGCCCACCAGCGGCGATCGCGTCCAGGACGCATCACCGATCACCTCGATCGACGCCGTCTATGGGCGACCGGGGTGACCGCGGCGTGAACAGCGGGAAAACCATCGAGGTGGCCGTATTGCCTTGCGCGCCAGCGCATATCCAGACTGGGTGCGGTACGCCCGCGCGGCCGCCCGGCGCCCGCCCGCCCCGCGCACGAGACGAAGGACACGCGATGCCGTTTCTGCTGATCTCCGGAGTTTTCGTCGCCGAGGGCGCCCAGCCCGACGGCGATTCGGTGCGCTTCCGGCCCGACGACCCGACCACATGGGACCGCGTGCCCGGCCCCCATCGCGTCAAGCGCAATGCCTCCGGCGCCGCGCAGCTGCGCCTGGACGGCATCGACTCGCTCGAGACGCACTACACGCCCCGGCACGGCACCCGCACCCACCAGCCGCTGCCCCTGGCCCACGCGGCCGCGGCGGAGCTGCTCGCCTGGCTGGGCTTCACCGGCGTGGTGCGCAACGAGGCGGAGACGGTGACCGCCACCGACCAGGACATCGTCCCCGGGTACATCCTCACGCGCGGCGCCGATCTGCACGGTCGCTGCGTCGCCTTCGCCGGTCGCGGGGCCGCCCCGCAGGCCTCGGGCAGCGAGATGTTCGTCGACGTCGCCCTGCTGCGGCTCACCCTCAACCACCACCAGCTGGCGACCGGACTGGCCTATCCGACGTTCTATCGCAGCCTGTTCCCCACCCTGCGCGCGGAGTTCGCCGCGGTCTCGGCGGCCGCGGCCACCGCGCCGACCCCGCTCGGGGTGTGGGCGGCCGACGTGACGACCACCGGCGCCGCGGTGACCTCCCCGACCTCGCTCACCGACGACGTGGTGCTGCTGCCCAAGCTCTTCCGCCGCCTGGCCGACTACCTCGAGCTCGGCGACGGCGACCTGTCGCTGGCCGGATTCCCCGCCTTTCTCGCCCAGGCCGCCGACCGCTTCTTCATCCTGTCCACCGGGCACTCCACCACCGGCCTGGACACGATCACCGTCGTCGAGGGCGACACCGTGCGCCTGACCCATCCGCCCGCCGATCTGGTCTTCGACGAGAAATGACGTGTTGACCCGGCGGGGTCAGCGGGTAACCCTGAGATATGACTACTCACGAGGATCAGCAACTCGACGAGGTCATCGAACGGTTGACCATCCGTTATCCGACAATCGCCCCCGCCGAGATCGCCGACATCGTCCAGCACGCCTACGACCATTTCGCGAAGGTGCACGTCCGGGACTTCGTGCCGCTGCTCGTGGAACACCATGTGCGCGAGGAACTCGGCACGCCGACCGGCGAGATACCACCCATCCCCGACTGAGCGAGCGGGCGCGGCGCTAGCGTGGGAGGAGATCACGCCGACCCGAGGAGTACCGCATGCCCGAGACCGTACGCGCCGTCATCGCCCGAGCGCAGGACGCGCCGGTCGAGACCGTCGACATCGTCATCCCCGATCCGGGGCCGCACGATGTGGTCGTCCGCGTCCAGGCCTGCGGCGTCTGCCACACCGACCTGCACTACCGCGAGGGCGGGATCAACGACCAGTTCCCGTTCCTGCTCGGCCACGAGGCCGCGGGCGTGGTGGAGACCGTCGGCGCCGCGGTCACCCACGTCGCCGAGGGCGATGTGGTGGTGCTGAACTGGCGCGCGGTGTGCGGGGAGTGCCGGGCCTGTCGCCGTGGCCGCCCCTGGTACTGCTTCGACACCCACAACGCGAGCGTCCCGATGACGCTCACCGACGGCACCCCGCTCACCCCGGCGCTGGGCATCGGCGCCTTCGCCGACAAGACCCTCGTGCACGAGAAGCAGTGCACCAAGGTCGATCCCGAGACCGATCCGGCGGTGGCGGGCCTGCTCGGCTGCGGCGTGATGGCCGGCATCGGCGCCGCGATGAACACCGGCGCCGTCTCCCGCGGTGACAGCGTCGCGGTGATCGGCTGTGGCGGTGTCGGCGACGCGGCCGTGGCCGGGGCCAGGCTCGCCGGCGCGGGCACCATCATCGCGATCGATCGCGATCCGCGAAAGCTGGAGTGGGCCAGGGAGTTCGGCGCCACCCACACGATCGACGCGAGCGCCGAGGACGTCGTGGAGCGGATCAAGGAGCTCACCGACGGCTGGGGCGCCGACGTGGTGATCGACGCGGTCGGCAGGCCGGAGACCTGGAAGCAGGCGTTCTACGGCCGCGACCTGGCGGGCACCGTCGTGCTCGTCGGCGTCCCGACCCCGGAGATGACGCTGGACATGCCGCTGATCGACCTGTTCTCGCACGGCGGCGCGCTGAAGTCGTCGTGGTACGGCGACTGCCTGCCCGAACGCGACTTCCCGATGCTCGTCGACCTCTACCGGCAGGGCAGGCTGCCGCTGGAGCGCTTCGTCACCGAGCGCATCGGGCTCGACGAGGTCGAGGCGGCGTTCGCGGCCATGGGCGCGGGCAAGGTGCTGCGTTCGGTGGTGGTCCGGTGACCGCCCGCATCGAGAAGGTCGTGACCTCGGGCGTTTTCGCGCTCGACGGCGGAACCTGGGAGGTCGACAACAATGTCTGGCTGATCGGCGACGACGACGAGGTCCTCGTCGTCGACGCGGCGCACGACGCCGAGGCCATCGCGGCCGCGGTCGGCTCCCGGCACGTCGCCGCGATCCTGTGCACCCACGGCCACAACGACCACGTCACCGTCGCCCCGGAACTGGCCGCGCGCCTCGACGCGCCGGTCCTGCTCCATCCGGGCGACGAACCGCTGTGGCGGATGACCCACCCCGACGCCGCGTACCGCTCCCTGGCCGACACGAACCGGATCACGGTGGCGGGCACCGACATCGACATCCTGCACACCCCGGGCCACTCCCCCGGCTCGGTCTCCCTGCACCTGCCGGAGCTGGCGGCCCTGTGCACCGGGGACACCCTGTTCGCCGGTGGACCCGGCGCCACCGGCCGCTCGTTCTCCGACTTCGACACCATCATCGATTCCCTCCGCGACCGCCTGCTCACCCTGCCGGAGCAGACCACGGTCCACACCGGTCACGGCGACACGACCACCATCGGCGCCGAGAAGCCGGCACTGGCGGAATGGATCGCGCGCGGTCACTGAGGGCGACGGGTGCCGCCCGCGTGGGTCAGCGGGCGGCATCGAGCAGGGCGCGTCCAGGAGCATCCGCGCCACAACACCGTGTGTGCCGTGAACGACGCCTTCCGTCAGGCATATTCGGGACAGAACTGGCTCTCCGCGGCGGCGACGAGATAGGCCGCGTCGTTGATCGAATAGCCCTTCTCCGCGAGGGCGGTGACCATCTCGACTTCGGAGACACCGGCCGCGCGTTCATCGCAGACCGCGGTCGCCAGGTCCAAGGCGGCCTGCCGGGACGAGTAGTAGATGCCCTGCTCGTCCAGGGTGGCGATGTACACCTGCTCCGCCAGCTCGCGGTCGAACGTCGCGTTCGGCGTCGATGTCGCGGGGCGCGGTGCGCTCGAGCGCGGGGGCGTGGTGGGTGACGGTACGCCGGGACCGCCGCTCGGCGGGGCGACCTCGGTGCTCGGGCGCTGCTCCACGCCGTCCGCGGCGACGAGCACCGCGGCGGTACAGCCGCCGAACACCAGGAACAGCACGCCGAAGACCGCGAGCAACACCCACAGTGTCGTGTTGGTCCGGCGCGGCGGCTGCGGCGGGTAGGGTCCGACCGGCCGATGTGGATACTGCGGGTGACTCACGGATCTCCTTGGGTACGAAGCGAACAGCGTGACAAGATCGCTGTTCCTCGCCGCGGTGTTATCACCCGGCCCCGGTGGATCGTCGCGTGGTCAGCGCACCTTCTTCGCGGTACGGATCGAGGTCGCCAGGCGTTCCAGGAGCGGGGCGGTGGCGGCGTGGGAGAAGCGGAAGATCGGCGACCACGGGGCGACCTGGCCGGCGGCGACCGCGGGGAGATTGCGCCAGACCGGGCGGTCGGCGAGCGCGGTCGGCTGCAGACCGGAGTCGCGGTCGTCGAGCAGGATCAGGTCGGCCGGATAGCGGTCGGCCATCTCCCAGCTCAGGGATTGGAAGTAGCCGCCGGGGTCCACCTGGTCGGGGACGACGAGGTCAACGCCGAGCTCGGTGAAATAGCTCAGATCGGCGGACGCGCGCGGGTCGGACGCGTAGAACAGCTCGGGACTGGCGGAGGCCGCGAGCACACGCACGCCGGGATTCGCCGCCACGGCGTCGCGCACGGCCTGCGAGGCGGCGGCGAAGCGCTGCTCGGCGGCCGCGACCGCCGGGGACGCGATGTCGCCGCCGAGCGCCTCGGCCAGCGCCCGGTACCGCGCGATGATGTCGGGCAGGCGGTGACCGGCGATCTCCACCGCGACCACGTTCGGGTTCGCCGACTCGATCTTGGCCAGGTTGTCGTCGGGGACGTACCAGAGCCGCCCTGGCACATAGGAATCGGTGACGAGCAGGTCGGGTTCGAGGGTCGCGTACTTCTCGATGTCGAACTGACCCCAGGCGTCTCCGATCACCGTCACCGAGGTCGGATCGAGCTCGCCCAGCAGATCCGCCGACCGCGCCTCACCGAAGATGCCCGTGATGCGCTCGCGCACGCCGTAGTCGACCAGCGCGCCCGCGGACCCGGTGAACGCCACGACCCGGCCGGGTGTCTGCCCGGCCCGAACGGTGCCACCGCGCCCATCGGGAAACTCCCAGCTCCCCGCGCCGTCGGCCGACTCGTCGGCGCCGCCCGCGCAGGCCACCAGTCCCGCGCCCAGCCCGACCGCCCCGGCCACCGCGAAGAACCGGCGGCGGCTGAGGGCACTGCCCTGTCGATCCTTGTTCGCGATGACGACCCTCCTCGATGTGGCTACCGTTCCGCGAACCCTAGGACATCGAGTAAGGCAAGGCAACCCTTATGGTGTCGCGCTGCCGATCGATCCGGCCAGGAACGGCCAGGAGGTCTTCAGATCGTCCTCCCAGTAGCCCCAGGAATGCGTGCCGACCGGGCGTTCGTCGACCGTGACCGGGATGTCCAACGCGTGCAGGCGATCGGCGAGATTGCGGGTGCACACACGCACCGCGGCCTCGATCGGCCCGCCGAAGGCGATCTGGACTGGGAGCGGAATCCGGCCGTCCTGGACGCGCGGGTCAGCCGGGGTGTCGTGCGGAGCCGCGGGAATTCCGGTGCCGGTACTGAGATAGACCGCGGTGCCGCGCAGCTTCTCCGCGTTGAGCAACGGATCGTTCGCCCGCCAGATCGCACCGCCGCGCGGCCCCCACATGTTCTCGACGCTCTGCCCACCGCCCCAGTTCTCGACGGTGATCCGCACGAACTCCTGCCCGATCGGGTCCGAGGTCTGGGCGCACCCGCTGTAGGAAGCCACCGACTTCCAGAAGCCGGGCTTGGCGATCGCCAGATTGAGCACGGAAGTGCCGCTCATCGACACACCCGCCACCGCACGGTCGCCGTTCGCGGCCAGATAACTCTCGACCACGGGTGGCAGTTCATCGTTCAGGAAGGTCTGCCATTTGTTGCGCCCGAGCACCGCGTCGTCGCGCAGCCAATCCGTGTAGTAGGAACTCGCGCCGCCGACGGGGGTGACGACGTTGACATCCTTGCCGCGCAGGAATTCCTGGGCATCGGTCTGCGCGTCCCAGCCGCTGCCGTTCGGCCCGCCCTGCGAGCCGTTGAGCAGATACAACGTCGGACGGCCGGAGTCCGCCGCCCGGATCACCTGCACCGTGATCGGTCTGCCCATGGCGGGTGAGTAGACCGCGATGTCGTCGCGGCGCTCACCGATCGAGGACACCGAGACGATGCGGGCGGATTCCGGATCCGCGTGCGCCGCCGCGGCCGGGATCAGCGCGCAGGCGATGGCTACGGCGTTCACGATGGTCAGCGGCAGCAGTGGGCGTCGTCGCTGTGTTCTCACGGCAGGGTGATCCTCTCGTCGCTGGGTGGGAGTACGTGCCGGGAACCCCGCGGTTCGGGGCGCGCGGCAGAGCGGGGTGGCGGTTCGACCGGGGACGGCCAGTCGCGCGGGACGTCCAGGATCGCGCTCACGCTCCGGATCGCCGACAGCACGGCGCGCACGTCGTCGAAGCCGTGGCCGAACGCTTCGGTGCGGTCGGCGATGCGGAACGGGCACAGGCAGGTGTGGGTGCGGTTCGGATCGCGGCGGGGGCGTCCGAGCACGACCACCACCGGACCGTGCGCTGTCTCGACCGCGCGGGCGCCCAGCGGCGGCCCGAACTCGCGGGCGTTGGGCACGTGTGCGGCCGAGTCGCCGCCGGGTCGGCGGCCCACCGGCGATTCCCGGCGGCCGTCCTCACCCCGCCGTTGCGCGAGGGCGAAAAGGACTGCGGGACTGTCGACATCGATCAGCGCCGCGTACAGGGCGGCCAAGCGGTCCGGGCCGCGCACGCGGCGCGTCCGCGTGCCGTCCACCCGGTAGGTGCACTGCCAGCCCCGGGTGGCCGCGTCCTGTTCCGGTTCGGAGATCTCTATGCCGAATTCGCGCTCGCCGTCGCGGACGGTGCTCGCGACAATGATCTCGCCCATCCAGTACTCCCTTCGGTTCGTTTCCGCCGACGTCGCGTCAGCGCACTGTCACCACCCGGTTGTGCCACCCCGTGGCGCCGTCGGGGAACGGCGGTGTCCTGGCGTCGGTCTGCACCGTCCCGGTGCCGTCGATCGCGCGCACGCGCAGCGTGTGGGTGCCGGGCGAGGCATCCCACGACCACGTCCACTGCCGCCAGGTAACCCGGGAGTACGCGGCGGCGAGGGTGGCAGGCCGCCACGGGCCGTCGTCGACCCGCACCTCGACCGCCGAGATTCCCCGTCCCTGCGCCCAGGCGACTCCGGCCACCGTCACCGGGCCCGGCGCCAGCGTCGCGAACGCCGCGGGGACGTCGATCCGCGACGCGGTCTTGATGGGCGCCTCTGCCGCCCAACCGCGTTCGGTCCAGTACGCCCGAGCGCGGTCGAACCGGGTGAGTTCCAGCTCGACCACCCACTTGGTGGCCGAGACATAGCCGTACAGGCCGGGCACGATCAGCCGCGCCGGATATCCGTGCGCGACCGGCAGCGGGGCGCCGTTCATTCCCACGGCCAGCAGCGCGTCCGGGTTGGCGAGGATCGTGTCCAGCGGTGTGCCCGCGGTGAACCCGTCGACGCTGCGCGAGAGGACCATGTCGGCGCCGGGGCCGGGTTCGGCCTCCGCCAGCAGGTCGGCGAGGCGGTAGCCGGTCCAGACGGCCGTGCCGGCGAGGTCACCGCCGACCTCGTTCGACACGCAGGTCAGCGTGATCAGCGACTCGACGGCAGTGCGCGAGGTCAACGCGTCGAAGTCGAGCTCGATCTCGCGCCGCACCATCCCGTGGATGCGCAGCCGCCACCGCGCACGGGTCAACGACGGCAGCTGTAGAGCCGTGTCGATGCGGTAGAAGCTCGCCGCCGGCGTGACCATACGGGTCAATCCGGGCACCGCGAGGTCCATCTCCGGCAGCACCGGCGCGGCCGGCGCGCTCACCCGTGGCAGGACGAAAGCCGCACGGTCGGCGGCGATATCGCGCAGTCTCGCCCCGACGATCCGTCCCGCCGCACCCGCCGCCGCGGCTCCGGCCGCGACCGCGGCCACCGCGAGCAGGAACCCGCGCCGCGTCGGCCCGTCCGCACCGCGCGGCGCCACCGGCGCCGAGACCAGCAGACCGAACGCGGCGGTCCCCACCGCCGTCCCCACCAGGGCCGGGACGGCGAACAGCGGACCAGCGCCCGGCCGCAGCAGCGCCAGACCCGCCACCGCGACGCCCAGGGCCGCGAGCACACCCGCGGCGAGCCACGGTGCACGCCGCGCGAGCAGCCCGATCAGCACCGCCGCCGCCACCATGACCACCGCCATCGTGATCGCCAGCGCGAGTTTGTCATTGGTGCCGAACCAGCGGATGGCACTGTCCTTCAACCACTTCGGCGTCCGGTCGACGACCGTGGCGCCGAGGACGAAGAACGGGGAGGCGTTCGGATCGACGAACGCCGCGACGAGGTGGCCGACGCCGAGTATCGTCGCCGCGGCCGCCGTCGCCGCCATCGCCGCCGCGGTGCGGCCGAGCTCGCGGGCACTGCGAACCATGCTGTCACTCCTGAGGTTTCGAGTGCCGGCACGGCCCGCCGGGGGCGGGTCAGCCGACGGTCATGCTGACGATCGGTGAGGTGGTCGGCCCCGGCGAGCCGCCGGCGGGTTCGACCGTCACCGCGAGGGTGTCGGCGGGATCGACGGCGGTGACCACGGAGGCTTCATCGGTCATGACGGCCACCGACTTCGGCGCGCTTCCCGTCGGGATGCGCCACAGCTGATACGCCCGGTCACCCGGCAACGCGGGCATGTCCTGGAAGGACACCGCCGCGGCGCCCAGCGTCGCGGACTGCGACACCGTCATCGCTCCGCCACCGTCGATCGGGACCGACGACTCGCGACTGTCGGGCTCGTCGAGCACCTGCTGTGCGGTGATCTCGCCGGAACCGCCGTCGGGCCGGTCAACCACCACCGCGAGCCAGGAACCCGCGCCGATCGCCACGATCAACGCGGCCGCGGCCAGCAGCCACCGCAGCGGCCACCGATCGCCGTTGTCCCGCCGGGTGAGCGGGCGTACCTGCGGGTCGAGCTGGTCGAGGGCGCGCATCAACGCGGCCTCGAGCCGGGCCGGGGGCGCCACCGCGTCGGTGACGGTCATCGCCGCCGTGGTCTCCTGGATGCGGCGAACAACGGCACGGAACTCCGCGGCCGTGTCGGGGCCCGCGGCGTCGAGCCAGTCGTCGACCGCGCGGCGCTGGTCGTCATCGAGCGCGTCGAGTGCGTAGGGATAGGCTTCGTCGAGCCATGGTCGCGGTGTCCGCCACTCTGTCTCGCTCATCGGGCGTCACCTCCGGTCAGGCAGTTCTCCAGGCGCTTCAACCCGTCCCTGATCCGGCTCTTCACCGTCGGCAACGGCACCGCCAAGGTCTCGGAGACCTCGGCGTAGGTGCGCCCGCTGTAGTAGGCCAACGCCACCGCTTGGCGTTGGAGTTCGGTCATGGTGTCGAGGCAGTCCAGCACGGATTGCTCGTCGAGCCGCTGGCCGACCTCCTCGGCCACGATGTCGTGATCGCGGCCGAGGTGCGCGTGGCCGAACACCAGGTCACGGTTGGTGGCGGACTGTTCGGCCCGCACCCGGTCGACCGCGCGGCGGTGGGTGAGCATCATCAACCAGCCGATCGGACTGGCCTTGCTCGCGTCGTACTCCCCCGCCAGCGACCACACCTGCAGGAACACTTCCTGCGCGATGTCCTCGGCGGCGCCGTGGTTGCGCACCACCCGCAACGCGAGCCCGAAGACCCGCGGGCTCGTCGCCCGGTAGAACTCGGCGAACGCGCGACGGTCACCGGCGGCCACCTCGTCCAGCAGGGTGATGAGCCGGGCCTGGACGGCGTGGTCGGGCTTGGCGACGGCGGGGCACGCGGGCGCGGGGTCGGTCACCGACCGCAGCCGGATCGGTACGGCGCGCTGCCCGTTCGTCATCGTCTGGTACCTGCTCGCATCAGCATGAGAGGGACTTCGGCCAGCGCCGTGGTTCGGATGGGCGCTGTCGGCAACTTTCTTCGCTGCCGCCATCATCCTCTCTCGTCCGACCGCCGGAGCGGTCATGCGGCAGGCGGCATGAGCACGCTGTCGATCATGTAGACGGTGGCGTTCGCGGTCTCGACTCCACCGCAGACGACCTTCGCGTCGCCGACCGCGAGCGAGTCACCGGAGCCGGTCACCGTCACCTCGGCGCCTTCGACCGTCTTGTGCGTGCCCGCGATCGCCTGGGGTGCGATCTGGCCCGGCACCACGTGATAGGTCAGGATCTTGGTGAGGGTGGCCGAATCGGTCTTCAGCGACTCGATCGTGGCCGGATCGATCTTCGCGAACGCCGAGTCGACGGGCGCGAACACGGTGAACTGGCCGCCGTTGAGCGTGTCGACCAGGTTGACCTCGGGATTGAGCTTGCCCGACACCGCCGAGACGAGGGTGGTGAGCATCGGATTGTTGGACGCGGCGACGGCCACCGGGTCCTGGGCCATGCCGCTCACCGAGCCGGGCCCGCTGGGGACCTGGGCGGCGTAGTCGGCACAGCCGGGACCGACCGGGCCCGCGGCCGCGGAGTCCATCGAGGTTGCCGGGGCCGTGGTCGTCGTGGAGGTCGGCGCCGAGGTGGTCGAGTCGTCGTCGGAACAGGCCGAGGCGCCGAGCACGGCACCGAGCAGAGCGGTCGCGGCGAGCGTGGTGCGCAGGGTTCGCATGATCGATCCGTCACTTCCGTCGAGCGGCCGAGGAGCCGCACTGGTTTGGATGCCATGGAGTTCGGCCAGCGCACCGCTGTGGATGGCCGCGATCCCGGAATACTTCGGCCCGACCGCGCTCAGCCGATCGGCGCGGGCAGCAGGCCCGCGGCGATGAACCCGTCCACATAGCGGCCGAGGACGTCCTCGTCGATGCGTGGGCACCGCACGCCGAGCTCGGCGAGGACGGCCCTGGTGGCCGTGTCGTCGACGAGCAGGGCGTCACCACCGCCCTGGAGATAGTTCTCGGCGATCAGGGCCGCGCGCATCAGGTCGGCGTGTTCGGAGAGCCGGCCGCTCAACCGGTCGGCGGCGGTCTCCACCGACACTGTCTCGATCGGGAAACCCTTGCGGCGCAAGGTGTTCAGGATGTCCCCGACGCCGGTCGGCGCACTGTTGACGAGGTGGTGCACCTCGCCGCGCGGCGGCCGGTGGGTGGCCAGCGCCACCAGGGCGCGCGCCACGTAGTCCACCGGGGCCAGGGTGACCTCGGCGTCCTCGATGTCGGGCGCCACCCCCAGGTGCGCGGCCGAGCGGATGAGCGTCCAGAACGCGTCGTCGGTGCTGATGGCGCCGCTGCCGATCGCGCCGGCGACCAGCCCGGGCCGGTGGATGGTCACCGGCAGCCCGCGTTCGACCGCCGCGACGACGAGTTCCTCGGCCACCCACTTGGTGGCCAGGTAGCCGTTGCGCGGCACCTGCGCCACGGTGATGCGGCTGTCCTCGGTGACGACACCGGTGTGCCCGGTGGCGACCGCGGCCGACACCGTGGACACGTAGTGCAGGGTCTTCACCCTGGTGTCCACCGCCAGCCGCAGGATCTCCACGGTGCCCGCGATGTTGGCGGCACGCAGCGTCGCGTACGACTCGAGATGGTTGACGCGGGCGCCGTTGTGATAGATCACCTCGACGCGCTCGGCCAGCTCGGCCCACTCGGCGTCGCCGAGGCCGAACCGGGGCGCGGCCAGATCGGCGGGCACCGGGACGACGCGTGCGAGCCCGTCGGTGGCGAGTCCGTACCGGTCGAGGGTCGCGCGGAGCCTGTCGCGCCCGCCGTCGGCGTCCTGGGCGCGCACCAGGCACCAGATCCGCGCGGCGGTGCGGTCGAGCAGTTCGCGCAGCAGATGGATGCCCACAAATCCGGTCGCGCCGGTCAGCAGCACCTCGCCGGCGTCGATCGGCGCTCGGTCGAACTCCGCGGGTGGGGCGATCGCGGGATCGAGGCGGGCGTCGGCGGTCAGGGTCGCGAGCCACTGCACGTCGGACGCCGCGATCGATTCCGCCGAGACCGCCGCCGTCACCGCGCGGGGTGTCGGCGATTCGAACAGCGTGCGTGGGTCGGCGTCGATACCGAGCTGGGCGCGCAGTTCGGCGCGCAGCGTGAACACCAGCAGCGAGGTGCCGCCGACGGTGAAGAAGTTCTCGTCGACCCCGATCGAGTCGCGTTCGAGCACGTCGGCGAAGACCCTGGCGACCGCGAGCTCGCGCACGGTGGGCGGCTCCGCAGGCGCCGCGGCCGCCTCGACGGTGGGCGCGATCGCCACCGTGCCTCGGTTCGGTGTCCCGTGTCCGGCGGCGATGCCGTCCCACAGCTGTGCGACCGTGGCGTCGGGCCGGGCGAGGATCTCGGCCAGGAGGCGCTCGAACCGCGCCGCGAAGCCCTGGACCGTCGCCGGGTCGAACAGGTCGGTGGCGAAGTGGAAGCTGCCAGCCAGCCCGTCGCTGCCCGCGTGTGCGCGCAGGGTCAGCGAAAGGTCGAAGTGCGTTGTCCCGGTAGGAGTTTCGATGATGTCCACCGATGCCGTACCCAGCCGCAGCGGCGGCGGCTCGGGGAGGTTCTCGTAGGAGAACACCGCGTCGAACAGCGGATGCCTGGTGTCGTCGCGGGGCGGGTTGACGGCCTCCACGATGTGGTCGAAGGGCACCTCGGCGTTGTCGAGGGCCGCGAGGGTGACCTCGCGCGCCTGCGACAGCACGGCGGTGAAGCGCGCGGCGGGGTCCATGGTCAGCCGCAGCGGCAGCGTGTTGACGAACATGCCGACCAGCGGGTCCAGCGCGGGATGCCCACGCCCGGCCACGGGGGTGCCGACGGTGACATCGGTCGCGCCGGCGAGGTGGCCGAGCAGCACGGTGAACGCGCTGTAGCCGACCATGAAGGGGGTCGCGTCGTGCTGCCTGGCCAGGTCGGCCAGGGCCGCCGCGGTCCGGGTGCCGATCGCGAAGTCCACTGTCGCGCCCGCCCCGCCGCCGGGTCGTCCGGCGCCGGGGGCGCGCACCCGATCGGTGGGCAGCGGCGGCCGCTCGGGCGCGCCGTCGAGCGCGCGCACCCAGTGCGCGAGCTGACGCGCGGCCAGCGACCGCGAGTCGCCGCGGTCGCCGAGTCGCCGGTGCTGCCACAGGGTGTAGTCCGCGTAGTGCAGCGGCAGCGGGTCCCACCGCGGTGGAGTTCCGGCGACCCTGGCGGCGTAGGCGGTGGTCAGGTCGGCGACGAGCGGGCCGTAGGACCAGCCGTCGGCCGCGATGTGGTGCGCGACCAGCGCGAGGACGTGCTCCTCGGCGTCCAGCCGCCACAGCGCCGTGCGGATGGGCAGGTCGGTGGTCACGTCGAACGGTGCGGCGACGATGCCCGCGAGCTCGGCGTCCAGCTCCGCCGCGGTGACCGCTCGCGCGACGAGCGGCGCGTCCGCGGCGCCGGCGGGCAGCACGCGGACCCGCGGCCCGGTGCTGCTGTCGGGATACACGGTGCGCAGCACCTCGTGCCTGCCCACCACATCGCGGGCGGCGGCGGCCAGCGCTGCCACGTCCACCGGTCCGCTCAGGCGCAGGACGAGCGGCAGATGGTAGGCCGCGGACTCGCGGTAGAGCTGGTTCAGCAGCCACATCCGCAGCTGCGCGGGGGCGGGTGCGAGAACTTCGGGTCGTGGCATCGGGGCCGGCGCCGGGGTACCGGCGGAGGCCGGGTCGTCGAGCCGCAGGGCCAGCGCCGCCACCGTCTGCGCGTCGAAGACCGTGCGGACGCCGACGCCGAGGCGGGCCGCGAGCGCGGTCGCGGTGAGCGAGGTGCCACCCAGTTCGAAGAAGTCCTCCTCCGCGCCGGGCGCCTCGATCGCGAGGACCTCGGCCACGGCAGCCGCGACGGTCCGCTCCGCCGCCGTCGTGGCGGCGCGGGATCCGTTGTGGGCGAACACCGGTGGGGGCAGCCGTCGGCTGTCGAGTTTGCCGTTGGGCGTCAGCGGCAACGCGTCGAGCACCATGTACGCGCTCGGCCGCAGGTAGGGCGGCAGGTTCTCGGCGATCCGCGCGCGCACGGCGTTCACCTCGAGCGGCCCGTCGGGCACCAGGTACGCCACCAGATGGGTACCGCGCGCGTCCTCGTGCGCGGTGACGGCCGCGCGGGCGACCCCGGACAGACCCGTGAGCGCGGTCTCGATCTCCCCCGGCTCGATCCGGTGCCCACGCACCTTGATCTGGAAATCGCTGCGGCCGTGGTAGATCAGCTCGGGCCGGTCGCCGGGCGTGATGGTGACGAGGTCACCGGTGCGGTACACCCGGCCGCCGGGCGGGCCGAACGGGTCGGCGACGAAGCGCGCCGCGGAGAGCGCGTGCTTGCCGTGATATCCGCGGGCGAGCGCGGGGCCGCCGATGTAGAGCTCGCCGATGACGCCCGGCGGCACCGGCCGCAGCCGGGCATCGAGCACCAGCGCGTGAAAACCGCGCAGCGGGGCGCCGATCGTCACCGGGCGGTCGGGCTCCAGCTCGGCGATGGTGGCGATGTCGGTGGCTTCGGTCGGCCCGTAGCCGTTGCGCATCAGCCTGGTTCGCGACCACGCGGCGACCAGGTCGGGACGGATCGCCTCGCCGCCGACCCCGAGGACGCGCAGGTCCGGCAGCTTGCCGGGATCGAGCGTGGCCAGAACGGCCGGGGTGATGATGGCGTTGGTCAGGCGTTCCCCGCGGATGAGCTCGGCCAGGTCGGGTCCGGCCATCACATAGCGCGGGGCCACGACGAGCGTGGCCGCACCCGCCAGGCCGCACAGGATCTCACCGACCGCCATGTCGAATCCGGGCGAGGCGTGGTGCAGCGTGCGCGCGCCGGGACGGAGCGCGTAGCGGTCGCGCCGTTCGGCCGCGAGGTTGGCCAGGCCGCCGTGCGTCACCAGCACGCCCTTGGGGACGCCGGTCGAACCGGAGGTGTAGATCAGGTAGGCGGGGTTCTCCGGACGGATGACGGGCCGGGCGCGGGGCGGGGCGGGCGCGGTGTCGCCGGGGCCGGGGCCTGCCGGGTCGAGCAGCGTCCACGCCACCGAGTCCGGCACGCTCGCGCGGTGTTCGGCGGTGGTCACGCCGACGCTCGCCCCGCAGTCACCGAGGATGTGGGCGATGCGTTCGGTGGGATATCCGGCGTCGATCGGCACGAACCCGGCCCCGGTCTTGGTGATGGCCCAGACGGCGCCGACCGAGGCGGCGGAGCGCTCCATGACCATGGCGACCAGGGTCTCCGGGCCCGCGCCCGCGGCACGCAGCGTCTCGGCGATCCGGTCGGTCCACGCGTCGAATTCCCGGTAGGTCCAGCGCTTTCCGTCGTAGGCGACGGCGATGCCGTCCGGGTTCTCCGCCACGGCGGCGGCGATCAGTTCGCTCAGCGTCGCCGGTGCCACCGTCCGCGGACCGCGCCACGGCACCAGCGTCTCGCGTTCGGCGTCGCTGAGGACGGGCAGGTCTAGGATCGGCACGTCGTCGGCGGCGGTGGCGAAGGCGGTGAGGAAGCCGACGAAGCGGTCGAGATGCGCCGCGACCTCGGCGTCGGTGTACCGATGACGGTTCGCCTCGAACTCGACCCGCAGCCCGGCCCCGCCGACGGGATACACATTGAGCGCGAGGTCCTCGACCGGTCCGGTCGACAGCAGGTGGATCGTGCCCCGCGCCTGCCCCAGCACCTGCTCGGTGTGGAAGTTCATGATGTTCACCGCGGGTCCGAAGCCCAGCGAGCGCGCCTGTCGGCCGCTGTCACGGAGCATGTCGGCGCCACGATAGCGCTGATGCCGCAGCGCCCCGCTCAGCGCGGCGCGCGCGGAGGCGACGGCAGCGCCGACGGTCTCGCCCGAGCAGCACAGCGGCACGATATTGGACGTCATGCCGCCGCATTCACGCAGCGCGGCAACGGTTCTCGCGGTGACAGGCAGACTGAGCGGCACCGGATCGGCGTCGGTGAGCCTGCCGAGGAACGCGGCGAAGGCAGCCACCAGGACCACGGCGTTGCCGGGCAGACCACCACGGTCGGCCAGCCGCGCGACCAGCGATTCGGGAAGGTCGGCCCGGGCGTGACGCGGGAGCGGATCGGGATCGCCAGGCCGCGCGGCGAGGCTGACCGGCGCGGGCAGCTCGCCCAGCCGCTCGCTCCAGTACCGCCGGTCGGTCTCGTGCCGGCGCGAGGCCACGTAGTCGCGTTCAGCGGCGGCCAGCACGGCCGTCGAATCGGTGGCGACCACGGGCAGTTCTTCCCCGGCCAGGGCGGCCTCGTAGTGCCCCGCCAGCAGCTGCTGCATGCGCAGGGCGCCGTAGCCGTCGAGCGCCAGGTGGTGGGCGCGCGTGTAGAGCAGGTGCCGAGTCGGACCCAGCCGCAACACGGTGGTGACGATCGGCGGGTCGACGGCGAGGTCGAACGGCGCGCACTGATCCGCGCGCATCCAGGCCGTCGCCGCGGCGTACGGGTCCGGCTCGGCGGAGTGGTCGCGCACGACGACCCGGTCCTCGATGCCGTGATCGAGCTGCTGGCCCGGCTCGCCGTCCACGGTGGTGAACCGCAGGTAGGCGCCGAGTTCCCGGGCCGCGGCGCGGGCGGCGCGCTGATACAGCTCGAGGTCGAGCGGCCCGGTCAGGTCGACGTACTGGGCCACGGTCAGCGGCACCGGCCCGAGCAGCTGCTGAGCCAACCACACCTCCCGTTGGGCCGCGGTGAGCGGTCGGCGGGCGTGGCTGGTCTCATCAGGGTGGGTCATGGTGCCTCTGGAGCTGGGAGCGCGAACCGGTGCCCGCGCGCGGGCACCGGACTGAGCGAGGGGTCAGGCGGGGTCGTCGGTGAGATAGCCACCGCGGGCGAAGAATTCGGCGCCGTCGTGCTCGGTGCCGTCGGCCGTCCTGACCCGGGTGACGACCAGCGCGGGATTGCCGCCGCGGTGCGTGTTCGCGCCGCAGACCACCGCGCCGCCGCCTTCCTGCACGATGACCCGCCCGGCGGTGCCGCCGTAGCGTGCCTCGGAGATCACCGCGTCGAGCACCTCGACGCGCTCACCGCGGTAGTGGGAGTAGGCGCGCGGGTAGGGCGCCGACAGCGCGCGCACGAACCGTTCCAGGTCGACCGCGTCCCAGGACCAGTCGATGCGGCTGTCCCGATCGGAGCGCTTGTGGAAGTAGGTGCGCTCGGCTTTGTTCTGCGGTGTCCAGACGGCGGTGCCGTCGGTCAGTGCCGCGAGCGCCTCGTGCACGGCGCCCGGGATCAGTTCCATGCCGGCGAGGACGAGTTCGGTGCCGGTGGCGTCGGCCGGGATCGGCAGCCGCTTCTGCACCAGGATGTCGCCGGTGTCGAGCTGCTCGTCCATGCGGTGCACGGTGAGGCCGAATTCCTCGGCGCCGCTGATCAGCGCCCACAGCACCGGCGAGAAGCCGGTGAACTTCGGCAGCAGCGAGTCGTGCAGGTTGAGGGTGCCGTGCGGCGGCATGTCGTAGAGCTCGGCGGGCATCCAGGTGTACCAGCTGTTCACGACGATCACGTCGGGTTCGGCCTGCTTGACCAGCGCGATGGTCTCGGCGTCGGCGCGCTCGGTCAGGTGCACCGGGATGTCGTGCTCGCGGGCCAGCTCCTCGACCGAGTCGTTCCAGATCGCCTTGTAGGCGGAGTCCGCGGCCGGGTGGGTGACCGCGAGGACCACCTCGTGCTCGGAGTCGATGAGTGCCTGCAAAGTCTTGCGACCCCAGGTTTGAAAGCCGAACGACACGATACGCATGAACTCACCTCTCGTATTTTGCGTAGGCTTACCTTACATTGCGTAGAGAAGGCTACGGACCACGGCGGAGGCCGCACCCGGTGCGGCGGTTGTCGTCGCCTGGGCCGCGAGCTGCGGATACGCGGCTACCATGGCAACGCCGATCGCCGCCACCGCGCACCGCGGTCAGGAACCGCCTGGTCGGCGAGCTCGCGAATTCCGTTCCCGACCCCACGCCGGCCACCCGGGTCGGCGGCGCATTGGGCGAGCTCGGATTCACCGACCCCGCGGTGATCGCCGCGTCGGTCCCCGTGCTGCGCCGGTTCCTCGACCGGGTGTGCCCCGGCGACGGCGCCGCCCTCGACGCCGTCCTCGGTGGCTTCGGCACCGGCTTCGCCGGCGCACTGTGCGCGGCCCGCGCCGAGAACGAGCGCTACGAGATGATCTTCCGCCACGCGACGATCGCGATCTCCGTCAGCGACGAGCACGGCCGCATCCTCGACGCCAACCCCGCCTTCGAGCACCTCACCGGCCGGAGCCTGCCCGAACTACGCGCGGCCGACAGCGGCTACGCGCTCATGGACCAGGAGCGACGGGCGGAGATGCGCCACCTGGTGCAGTCCGGGATCGAGACCTCGCACGCCGACGCCTTCACCGTCGAGGGCAGCTTCCCGCGCGCCGACGCGTCGATGGCGATCGTCGCGTGGACGATCCACCGCTGCCGGTCCGCCGACACCGACCGCGGCTACCTGCTCGCCTTCGCCGAGGGACATCACCGAACGCCGCACCGCGACCGAGCAACTGCACTGGCAGGCCATGCACGATCCGCTCACCGCGCTGCCCAACCGCCGCTATCTGCTGGACCGCCTCGCGGCGATGATCGCCGCGGCCGACCCGGACGCGGTAGCAGGCATCTGCGCCCTGGACCTCGACAACTTCAAGCAGGTGAACGACACCTACGGCCACACGGCGGGCGACCGCGTCCTGACCGCGCTGTCGGCGCGACTGGAATCCACCGCCGCGCACCACGAGTGCCTGCTGGCACGCACCGGCGGCGACGAGTTCATCGTGCTCGTCGGCCCACCGGCCGACGCGGAACGGCTCGACCGTGTCGTCGCCTCCCTGCGGGCCGCGCTGCGCGAGCCGTTCGTCCTCGACGGCACCGCATCGGTCATGACCATGAGCATCGGCGCGGTTCTCGTCCAGCTCGCCGGCGCCGAGGTGTCGACGCTGCTGGATCGATCCGACCGTGCCCTCTACGCGGCCAAGGCACCGAACAGCAGCACCCGGCGGTGAACCGAACCCCCGCCGGGTGACTGTTCGCCGGGCCTACCGCGCGGAATGCTGGACGACGGTGTCGGGACCCGGCGAGAACACCGTCTCGTGCCCGTCCTCGAACCGCACCCGGAACAGCGGCTCGCTGCCGGAGCCGAGCACCTCGATGATCTCCGCCTCTTGGTCCTGCTGACCGACGGTCCTGCCGTGCAAAACGAGCCGATCGCCTACGTTTGCCTGCATGAATTCAGTGTAGAGAGCGGACGCGGGCCGGGACCAGAGCGAACCCTCACGGCGTGACGATCGCGAAATTCGGGTCGGGGTCGTCGAGCAGACCGAGCAGTCGCTGCAACACGCCCGGATCACCGCTGTGGTCGATCCCGTCGAGCCCCTTGCCCGCGAGGATGCCGAGCAGCTGCTGCTTGGTGAGGGTCAAGGTGAGGTCGATATCGGCCTTGGATCGCGGGTCGACGGTGCGGACGAGGACGCCGTTCGACATCGTCAGGCGCATGACCGTGTCGAGATCGGTGAAATGCCATTCGATCCGGAAGGATTCGGCCGCCGCGCGCGGACCGTTCACCCGGATCGCGAGGGTGTCGAAGAGCTGGTCGATCGACAGGGCCGCGGCCATGCCACCGCCCAGATTCAGCACGGTCGGGCGGACGCCGTTGCGCAGCTCCTCGTCACCGGTGAGGTAGAAGCATCGCCATGTCGCGTTCTCGGCGCCGAACCCGAGCTGCCGGTAGGTCTGCGCGAGCGCCGCTTTCGCGTCGGCGTTGTCCGGTTCGGCGAACACCGCGTGCTTGAGCAGCTCGGCGGCGAAGCGCAGGTCGCCGCTGTCGGCATAGGCCCTGCCCTTCGCGATCACCGCGTCGATACCGCCGATGGTCTCGACGTAGCGCACGGCCTTCTCCTGCGGCGGCCACTCCCACAGCGAGCTCGGGTTGCCGTCGAACCAGCCGAGATAGCGCTGATAGATGGCCTTCACGTTGTGGCTGACCGAGCCGTAGTATCCGCGCGCGCTCCAGGCGTCGGCCAGGCTGTCGGGCAGTTCGATCGTCTCGGCGATCTCCGGGCCCGTCAGGCCGGCGTTCAGCATGCGCAGCGTCTGATCGTGCAGATACATGTAGAGATCGCGCTGCAGCGACAGGAAGGTGATGATGTTGTCGGTGCCCCAGGTCGGCCAGTGGTGCGAGGCGAAGGCGGCGTCGGAATCGACGGCGAACATCTCGATCGCCTCGTCGATGTAGTGCGACCAGACCCGCGGGTCACGCACCAGCGCGCCGCGCAGCGTCAGCACGTTGTGCAGGTTGTGCGTCGCGTTCTCGGCCAGGCAGAGGGCGCGGTGGCGCGGGAAGTAGAAGTTCATCTCCGCGGGCGCCTCGGTGCCCGGCGTCATCTGGAACGTGATCGGCACGCCGTCGACGGTCTCCTGCTGGCCGGTGTGGGTGATGTCGACCGTGGGCGGGATCAGGCCGAACGTTCCGCCCGAGGTCTGGATGCCCAGGCCGGTGCTGCACTGGCCCTCGGGTCCCGGCGTCATCCCCATCCCGTACATGTAGGTGCCGCGCCGGGTCATCGCGGTCCCGGCGTAGACGTTCTCCGACACCGCTTCGGCCATGAAGCCGACCGGCGCCAGGATCGGGACATCGCCCCTGCCGTCGGGCAGCACGCCGTCGACACCGCCGAAGTGGTCGCCGTGCGAGTGCGTGTAGATGACGCCGGTGACGGGCCGATCGCCGCGATGTTCGCGGTAGAGCTTCAGCCCGGCCGCGGCGCACTCGGCCGAGATGAGCGGATCGATGACGATGACGCCGGTGTCGCCCTCGACGATCGTCATGTTGGAGATGTCGAAGCCGCGGATCTGATAGATGCCGTCGACCACCTCGTACAGCCCGTTCTTCACGCACAGCTGGGCCTGCCGGAACAGGCTGGGGTTCACGGTGTCCGGGCAGGGGCCGTCCAGGAAAGAGTAGGCGGTCGTGTCGAAGACCGGCTCGCCCGCGGCGTCGGTGATCCGCATCGGCGTCAGTGTCGCGATGAACCCACGATCGGCGTTCTCGAAATCGGTGCGGTCGTCATAATCCAATGCCATCGGATCTCAGCTCCCTCAGCTCGGCCCACTGTGCCCCGATCATCGGCGAATCCCCCACCCCGCCACCTCATCCGCTGCGGGTGAAATCCGCGGCGGTCGCTAGCGATGGGCTCCGTCGAGGACGGTCAGCGCGAGCGCGGTGACCTGGTCGACGGCGCGCGGCCGCGACAGTTCGGGATCGATGAGGAAGGCGAGGGCGATCCGCACCACCGAGCCCGCCGCCAGCCGCGCCTCGACCGGGTCCATGGCCGGCTCGATCGCGCGGATCAGCCGCGCCACCCGGGTGCGGACCCGGTCGTCCGGCGACCGTCCTGGGCACAGTTCAAGGAAGCTCCCGTCGACGGTGTCGAACACGAACTGGAACGCGTCGCGCACCCCGTCCGCGAGCGTCGGACCGTATTCCATCGCCGCCTCGATCTCGAGGAGCAGGTCGTCGATCCGGTCGGCGGACATCCGTGCCCCGGGTCCGGTCACCGCGGCTGTCGGGACTCGCTCGACGCGGCGGCGTCGTCGATGCCGCGCCATGGCACGAACGCCGGGATGTCGGCGGGCACGCGCCCGGGGAAGTCCGGGCGACGCCGCTGCAGGAACGCGGTGACACCTTCGAGCGCGTCGGCGCTGCCCGCCAGCCCGCCGATCAATTTCGAGTCGAGCGCGTGGGCGGGGTACGGGCTGTCGAAGGCGCTCAGCCGCAACAACATCTGCCGGGTGACCGCGACCGACACCGGCGCGGTGTGCTCGATGAGCTCGCGCGCGTACGCCTCGGCGGCGGGCAGCACCTGGTCGGGTTCGACGACCTCGTGCACGAGCCCACCGGCCAGCGCTTCGGCCGCCGGGAACACCCGGCCCGACAGCATCCAGTCCATCGCCCGTCCCATGCCGACGACGCGCGGCAGATGCCAGGCCGAGGCACCCTCGGGGAAGAAGCCGCGCCGGGTGAAGACGTAGCCGAACCGGCTGTCGGTGGCGGCGATGCGATAGTCCGCGGGCAGGATGATCGTCGACCCGGCGCCGACGGCGGCGCCACGGATCGCGGCGATGACAGGCTTGGTGCTCTCGAAGATCCGGCGCGAGCACTGCCCGGCCGGTTCGAGCCACTCGTCGTCGACATCTCCGCCCGGTGTGCCGCCGGACAGGTCCATGCCGACGCAGAAGTCGGTGCCCTCGCCGGTCAGGATGATCGCGCGCACCTGCGGATCGCGGTCCGCCTCGGTGAAGGCGTCGGCGAGTTCGGCGGCGATGGTCAGGGTGTACCCGTTGCGTGCCGCGGGGCGGTTGATGCTGATGGTGGCGATGTGCTCGCGCACCGAGTACAGGATCTCTTCGTAGGCCATGACGTCCTCGGGGTGTCGAATCACTGGACCGGCAGCAGGCCGTGTGCGGTCAGCTCGGCCAGACGCTGCCGCGCTTCGGCGTATTCGCGCCTCAGCCGGTCGACCAGGGTGGCCACGGGCACGACCGCGTCGATCGGGCCGATGCCCTGGCCGGAACCCCAGATGTCGCGCCAGGCCTTGGCCTCGGTGTTGCCGCCGGAGCCGAAGTTCATCGCGGACGGATCCGAGACCGGCAGGTTGTCCGGGTCCAGACCGGCGGCGACGATGCTGCCGCGCAGGTAGTTGCCGTGCACGCCGGTGAACAGGTTGGTGTAGACGATGTCGGCGGCCGCCGAGGTGGCGATCTGCTCCTTGTAGGCGTCCGCGGCGTCGGCTTCGTCGGTGGCGATGAACGCCGACCCGACATAGGCCAGGTCGGCGCCGGCGGCCTGGGCGGCGAGCACCGAGCGGCCGTGCGCGATCGCGCCGGACAGCAGCAGCAACCCGTCGAACCACTGCCGGATCTCGGAGAGCAGGGCGAAGGGCGACAGGGTGCCCGCGTGCCCGCCCGCGCCGGCGGCGACCGCGATCAGACCGTCGTATCCCGTGTCGGCGGCCTTGCGGGCGAAACGGTTGTTGATCACGTCGTGCAGGACGATGCCGCCGTAGGAGTGCACGGCGCCGACGACCTCGGAGCGCAGGCCGAGCGAGGTGATGACCACCGGAACGCGGTGGTCGACCACCGCGGCGAGGTCTTCCTCCCAGCGCGTGTTCGACCGGTGCACGATCAGGTTGGCCGCGTAGGGAGCGCCCGCCACCGACTCGCCGATCTCGGCCAGCCACTCCCGCAGCGATGCCACCGACCGCGCGTTCAGCGTCGGGAACGCGCCGATGATCCCGGCGCGGGCCTGCGCGATCACCAGTCTCGGCTTGGAGATGAGGAACATCGGGGCCGCGACCACCGGCAGGGTGAGCGAGCGCGCGAGTTCGGAGGTGTCCAGCACGGTGTTCCTTTCCGGCACTACTGCGCCGAGACGGTGGGAGTGGGGGTTGCGCCGCGGACCTTGCGCCCGGCGGGCAGGAAACGGCCGGGCCCCCAGGCCTTTCCGAGACCGTCGGCGAAGGCGCCGTCGCGGTAGACGACGCGCCCGTTGACGATGGTCGCGGTGACCGCGCGATCGTTGCGGTTGACCATGCGGCGCAGGCCGCCGTATTCGGGGACTTCCTGTTCGGCCAGCTCGTGCACCTCGCTGTCGAGGCCATCGGGGTCGACGATGACGATGTCGGCACGGTCGCCGACGCGCAGGTGACCGGCGTCGAGGTTGTACCAGTCGGCCAGTTCCCCGGTGAGCCGGTGCACGGCGTGTTCGAGGGTGAGGAACGGCTTGCGCTCGCCCTGCGCGGACTGCACGCGCTCGAGCAGCCGCAGGTGATAGTTGTAGAAGGCCATGTTGCGCAGGTGCGCGCCCGCGTCGCCGAAGCCCATGTGCACGTTCTCGTTGGCGGCGAGCTTGTCGGCGTACTTCGGCCGGTGGTTGGCGATCGTGGTGCGCCAGCGGATCTTTCGGCCGTGCTCGACGACCAGGTCGAGGAACGCGTCGACCGGATGGATGCCGCGCTCGTCGGCGAGCTGCCCGAAGCTCTTGCCGATGTGATCGGGGTCGGGGCTGTCGACGACGGTGGCGTCGTAGAGGTTGCGGTGCCAGATCTTCGGGGTGAATTTGTTCTCGTAGTCGCGGCGGAACCAGCGCCGGTACTCCTCGCTGCGCAGCAGTTCGTTGCGCTCGACCTGGTCCTTGATGTCGAGAGCGGCCGCGCCGGAGCCGAATTCCTCGAAGACGACCAGGTCGATACCGTCTGCGTACACCGTGAACGGCACCGGCAGATGCTGCCAGCGGAACACCCCGTTGAGCAGGCGGTTGATGATCGGCGCGCCGTACATCATGAAATACACCAGCGGCGGATACGCCTTGGAGTCGGCGGCGGCGAGCAACGAGACCTTGAGGGCCTTGCGGCGGAAACGGCCACCCGCGGCCAGGAAGAACTTGGGCAGGTTGGGGGTGAGCGAGATCTCCGGCGTGCTCTGCAGGATGCGCTCACGATCGCGCAACACCTTGTTCAGCGCGCGGAATTCGCGGCGCTTGACGAAGGTGGTCGGCAGCGAGCGCGAGCGGTAGAGGTCGCCGTCGAGCTTGTCGATCCAGTTGGTCGTGGCCGACATGCCGAGGAATCCGGCGTCGAGCGCCTCGTTCAGAATCGCGATCATCCGCTCGAGTTCGGCGGCGGTGGGCTTGACCTCGTCGTCGACCGCGCGGTCCATGCCCATGACGTGGATCCGCATGTCGGACTGGCCGAGGAACGTCGCGACATTGGGCCCGATGTTCAGCTTGTCGATGGCGTGCGCGTACTCGGTCGGGGTGGACCAGGTGCGGTGCTCGCCCAGGGTGCCGATCACGATCTCGCGCGGCACCGCCTCGACCCGGCTGAAGATGTCGGCGCATTCGACATCGGTGGCCAGAATCGTGGTGAGCGAACAGTTTCCGATGACGGTGGTGGTGACGCCGTGGCGCAGCGACTCGGTCAGCGCGGGCGCGGCGAGCATCTCGACGTCGTAGTGGGTGTGGATGTCCACGAAGCCGGGCATCACCCACTTGCCGCCGGCCTCGATCACCTCGTCGGCCGCGCCGACGTCGAGCGGCCGGGAGCTGATCTCGACGACCTCGCCGTCCTTGATGCCGATATCGGCGGTGCGCGCCGCCGAGCCGGCGCCGTCGAACCAGATCCCGTCGCGGATCAGCAGATCGTAGCTACCCATATCGGACTCCCTTCATGCTTCCATGCATGTCATTCAGATCGAGACTAGAGAACCCATACAGCTCGATCACTGCGTCTAGCTGGGAACTTATGGCTTCACGATTGACGCGACGCGAAGTAACATGTAAAACCATGCACTAGTGAATGTCGAAATGCAAGGCCTGTCCCGGCCACGGACCGAAAGGGCACGCATGTCTTCGCCCACCCCGGAAACCCGACGGTTCCGGTCGAAAACCGCCGAGCTGGAGGCGCTCACCTGGGGCGACCCCCGTGATCCCGCCGCGCTGCTCGTGCACGGTTTTCCCGACAGCGCCTGGACCTGGGAGGTGCTCGGCCCTGCCCTCGCGGCGACCGGCCGCTATGTCGTCGCCCCGTTCACCCGGGGCTACGCGCCGAGTTCACTCGCGACCGACGACGACTACTCGATCGGCTCGCTGGTGGGCGACATCGTCGCCATCCATCGCGAGATCGGCGCCGACGAGCGCGCGATCGTGATCGGCCACGACTGGGGCGGCGCGATCGTCAGCGCGCTCACCGCGGCCCACCCGGACCTGTTCCACCGCAGTGTCCTGATCGCCATCCCGCCCTTGGCCACGATCAAGGCGCTGTTCGCCCCGTCGCGTGTGCGCGCCAATGCCGCGCGACTGGCCCGCCAGGCCCCGCGCAGCTGGTACATGACGCTGGTCTCGACGCCCTGGGTGTCGGAGGCGATCGGCGCCTGGGTGATCGACCGCCTGTGGCGGGCATGGGCGCCGAACTCGGTCGCGGCCGTGGCCCGGCAGCGTGAGCAGGGCCTGCTCGCTTTGGCGGGCCGCGCGCGGCGCCGCGCCGCGTTCAGCTACTACCGCGCCGTCTGGAACCCGCTCTACCGCCGCTCCCGCGCCCATCGCTACGAACAGCTGGCCGCCTTCCGCGCGCCCCAGGTCCCCACGCTGTATCTGCAAGGGGCCGAGGACACCTGCGGGCTGGTCGACACCGGCGCCGACGCGCTGGACCATCTCCCGCCGGGCAGCCGACGCCTCGTCGTCGCGGCCGCTGGCCACTTCGCCCACCTGGAACAGCCCGAGATCGTCGCTCGGCACATCATCGATTTCGTCGGCAAAGGAGCCTGACATGAAGTTGCGCAAGCGGACCCGGCCCGTGCTGGACACCGTCGACATCGGACCGCTCCAGCTCAAGGCCCGCCAGGTGGCCTTCGATCTCACCGACACTCCCCTGCACTGGATTCCGGGCCGTCCGGTCGCCTCGCACGCGGTGAGCTCGTATCACCTGCTGTTCCCCGAGGTCGAGCGCTTCTTCATCGACGCGTTCAAGGAGGCGCTGCCCGATGTGCGCGATCCGCGGCTGCGGGAGGACGTGCTGGGGTTCATCGGCCAGGAGACCATGCACGCGAACGCGCACGACGATTCGCTCGGCGACTACTTCCAGCGCAACGGCATCGACCCCGAACCGCTGCTTGCCCAGGCGCGCTTCTTCCTGCGCCGCGTACTCGGACCGCGCGCCTACCGCAATCCGCGACGCACCAGGCAGCACCTGATCAACCGGTTGGCGATCACGGCGGCGCTGGAGAACTTCACCGCGTTCCTCGGCCACTACGTCCTGAACTGCACCTGGGACGAGTACGACGCCGACCCCGACATGACCGCGCTGTTCCGGTGGCACGGCGCCGAGGAGATGGAACACCGCACCGTCGCCCACGAAATGGCCGAATACTTCGACGACAGCTATCTCCGGCGCCTGCGGACCATGCTCGTGGTGTTCCCGGTGACCGTCTGGATCTCGAGCCGGTTCATCTGGTACCTGGTCAAGAACGACCCCGCCGCGCCCGACTCCCGGCTGCGGGTGCTCTACGAGATCATCCGCGACGGGCGACGGGGGCTGCTGCCGACCCCGGCCACGGTGCTGAGCTCGGTCTGGGACTATCTGAAGCCCAGCTACCAGCCCGACGACACCGGTTCGATGGCGCAGGCGCTGTCCTACCTGGCGACCATCGAATCCCGGACCGCGGCATGAGGGGCACCGATCGCCCGCGCCTGCGCGAGATTCCCGCCCACGCGCACGGCCGCTTCCGCCACGATCCGCTGATGTGGGTCCTCGCCCGGGGCATGGAGGCGCTGAACTGGATCGACGGCTTCGCCGCGCTGCCCGACACCGGGCTCGGGCGACCGCAGCAGTTCTTCGATGTGGTGGTCAACGAACGCCGTGTGGTGGCGCGGGACGAGAACGTCGTCGCGGTGACCTTCGCCCTGCCCGACGGCGCCGACCTGCCGCCGTGGCGGCCCGGCGCGCATCTCGACGTCGAACTGCCCTCGGGCATCACGCGGCAGTACTCGCTGTGCGGTGACCCCGCCGAACGCGATCGCTACCGCATCGCGGTGCGCTTCATCCCCGACGGTCGCGGCGGTTCCGCCGAGGTCCATCAGGGTCTGCCGGTGGGTGCCCGGCTGCGGATCGGCTTGCCGCGCAACGCCTTCCCCCTCGCCGTCGGCGGCTACAACCAGACCACGACCGCGGTTCGCCTCATCGCGGGCGGCATCGGCATCACGCCGATCCTGCCGATGCTCGCGGTCCTCGACCAGGTCGGGATGCCGTGGACGATGATCTACTGCGGACGCAGCCGGGAGTCGATGGCCTTCCTGCCCGAGCTGGCGGCGTACGGGGACAAGATCACCGTGCACTGCGACGACGAGGACGGCCTGGCCGCACCGGAGCTGCTGCTGGGCGAACTGGCCGGTTCGCTCGCGGTCTACACCTGCGGGCCGCCACCGATGGTCGACGCCCTGCGCGCCGCGTTGGCAGGCCGACCCGAGGTCGAGTTCCACTACGAGCGCTTCTCCCCCGCCCCGGTGGTCGACGGCGAGCAGTTCGACATCCGCCTGGCGGGCACCGGCGAAACCCTCACCGTCGGCGCCGAGCAGACAGCGCTGGACGCCATCCTCGCCGCCCGGCCGGACGCCACCTACTCCTGTCAGCAGGGCTTCTGCCGATCGTGCGCGGTGCGGGTGCTCGACGGCACGCCCGAGCACAGGTCGACCGCCCTGAGCCCCCAGGAACTGGACGCGGGATACTTTCTCCCATGCGTGTCACGTGCCAAGGGAACTCTGACCGTCGACCTGTAGGCCGGCGATGACGGCGAGCGCGCGACGCGGACCACAGAACGAGAACGGCGTCGCCACCCACCAGCGCATCGTCGACGCAGCTCTGGACGTGCTCGCCACCCGCGGCTGGCGCAATGCCAGCGTCGCCGAGGTGGCCGAGCGCGCCGGGGTGACCCGCGGCGCGATCCAGCACCACTTCAAGGATCGCGACGGCCTGTTCACCGCGTCGGTGCAGCACATCATGGAAACCCGCGTCCAGGAGATCGAGGCTTTCCAGCACACCGTCGCGCCCGGGGCCGACACCACGCGCGAGACGGTCCACCGCGTGGTGGAGCTGCATCAGGGCCCGACGTTCAAAGCCGCCCTGCAACTGTGTATCGCGGCCTCCGGCGACCCGGTGCTGGCACCCCGGGTCGCCGCCATGGAGCTGGAGGTCGGCGCCCGCAGCTTCTGGGCGCTCATCGAGTTGCTGCGGCTGGACGGCAACAACCCGACCGTGCGGACCACCGTCCAGGCCTTCCTCGACAGCGCCCGAGGCCTCGGCCTGGCCGGCATGCTCAACGACGACTCCCGCCGCCGCGGCCAGGTCGCCGACCGCTGGGCGCAGATGCTCGACGACCTCCGCTGACCTCAGCCCACCAGTCCGCCACTGCAGGCCAGCACTTCGCCGGTGACGTAGTCGGATTCGGGCAGGCACAGCAGGTAGACCGCGCCCGCCGCCTCCTCCGGCGTGCCGAGGCGCCCGAGCGGGGCGATGTGCTGCGCCGCCTGCAGGATCATCGGATTGACACCGACCTTCAGTTCCCGGCCGTCGATGTCGATGGTGGCGTCGCCGTCGGCGGCGGACTCGGTGAGCCGGGTCTTGATCAAGCCGAACGCGACCGCGTTGACGGTGACCCGATAGCGACCCCATTCCTTGGCCATCGCCTTCGTGACGCCGAGGATGCCCGCCTTGGCCGCCGAGTAGTTGATCTGCCCCGCGTTGCCGTACAGACCGGCGAGCGAGGAGATGTTGACGACCTTGCGGGTGACGGCGACACCGTCGGCCTTCTCCTGCTTGGCCGCCGCGCTGATCACCGGCTGCGCGGCCCGCAGGATCTGGAACGGCGCCTTCAGGTGCACGTCGAGGATGGCGTCCCACTGCTCGTCGCTCACCTTCTGCACCACCCCGTCCCAGGTGTATCCGGCGTTGTTGACGATGATGTCGAGCCCGCCGAACTCCCGCACGGCCGTCTCGACGAACCGGTCGGCGAAGCCCGCCTCGGTGATGTTGCCCGCGCACGCCACCGCGGTGCCGCCCGCGGCCTCGATCTCGCGCACGGTCTGTTCGGCGGCCGCCGGGTCCAGGTCGTTGACCACGACCCGCGCGCCGTGCGCGGCGAGTTTGTGGGCGATGGCGGCGCCGATCCCGCGACCGCTCCCGCTGACGATTGCCGACTTTCCGGCGAGACTGCTCATTGCTCGGTGATTCCTTTTCCGTCGTGGTCGAACGCGCCGTGCCTGCCCGCGCCGCCGGCGAAGCGGGTCGCGCCGGCGAGGGTGTCCTGGGATATCGAGATCGCGCCGTGCTCGAATTCGTTGGCCAGCGCGGCTGTTTCGGTCAGGCCGTCTTGTTCCAGCAGCGAGAGCCGGTCCTGGCGCAGGCAGGTCTGCGGGAAAGCGGCCAGTTCACGGGCGAGTGCCTGCGCGGCGGCGGTCGCCTGCCCGCTCGGCACGACCCGGTTGACCAGCCCCATCCGCAGGGCCTCCGCGGCCTGCACCGGTCGCCCGGTGAGGACCAGATCCATGGCGTGACTCGTCCCGATCAGCCGGGGCAGGCGCACGGTGCCGCCGTCGATCAGCGGCACGCCCCAGCGGCGGCAGAAGACGCCGAGCACCGCGTCCTCGTCGGCGACCCGCAGGTCGGCCCAGATGGCCAGCTCGAGACCACCGGCGACGGCATAGCCGCTGACGGCGGCGATCACCGGCTTGGACAGCCGCAACCGGGAGACGCCCATCGGGGCGTCGCCGTCCGGCTGGAACCGATTCGGGTCACCGGCGGCCACCGCTTTGAGATCGGCTCCGGCGCAAAAGGTTCCGCCCTCGCCGCGGAAGACGGCCACCGCCGCGTCCGGATCGGCGTCGAAGGCGCGAAAGGCGTCGGCGAGCGCTTCGGCCGTCGCGCGATCCACCGCGTTGCGGGCGTGCGGCCGGTTGATACTGATGGTGGTCACTGGACCGTCGTGTGCGACGGTCACGGTGTGCTCGGTCATGTCGGCATCACCGCTCGAACTGGGCGCGCTTGTGGTCACCGTAGGGCTCGTCGCGTTCGCGTACGGCCTCCCGGAAACCGGCAGTGGCCGAACGGGTCTGGAACGCGTAGCCCTCGCGGGTGTGCCGGGAGATGCCGTCGAAGACGGTGCTGATCATGGCCGAGTTGGCGACGCCTTGGGTGTTCAGCGCGGAGTTGAGCGCGAGCTTGGCCATCATCAGCTGGTTGACCGGCATCCGGGCGATGCGCTCCACCAGTGCCTCGGTGCGCTCGTCGAGTTCCTCGGCGGGGCACGACTCCACCGCCAGACCCCATTCGGCCGCCTGCTTGCCGCTGATGCAGTCACCGGTGAACAGCAGCCGCTTGGCGCGCTGATCGCCGAGCCGGTGCGCCCACAGGCCCGCCGCCGGAATGCCCCAGACGCGGGTGGGCGGATAGCCGATCTTGGTGTCGTCGGCGCAGATGATCTGATCGGCGTGCAGCGCGATGTCGGTACCGCCCGCGATCGCGAAGCCGTGCAGCTTCGCCACCGTCGGCTTGTTGGCGTGCATCAGGCTGGCGAAACCCTTGGTGAATCTGCTCATCATGGCGAAATCGATCATCGGATCCCACACCCCCTGCGGGTTGTGGTTGATCGCGTTGACCACCGGGTCCAGCACCGTCCCGGTGACCTCGTCCGGCCCGTCCGCGCCCGCGAAACTCTGCTCGGCGAACATGTCCAGGTCGTAGCCGCCGCAGAACCCCTTGCCGCGCCCGGACACGACGATCACGTGCACGCGCGGGTCCAGGTCGGCCCGCTCCACCGCGTGCGCCAGATCCCGCGGGGTGTGCGGGGTGATCGCGTTGCCCTTGTCCGGGCGGTTGAAGGTGATCCGGGCGATCCGGCCGTCGCGTTCGTAGGTGAGCGTGGAGTACTCGCGCTCGAAGTCCGGATCGGGGCGGTGCTGCCACGGCGAGTCGGGCCCTTCGGCCCAGCTCTCGTACCAGGCCGCCGGTCGTCCGCCGGATTCGGGCTCGGGGTGGGACACAGTGCGCTCCTTCGGGTTCGACGGGTGGAGATCAGCCGGCAGCTCGGGGCGCCGGTTCACGGACCGGCTCACCGCGATAGCGCGTGGGCGGCCCATCGATGCCCGCCAGTTTCCAGACACCGCGCGCCACCGGGTTCATGAGTCCCACCTCGTGGGCGAGCGCGCGCACGTCGCCGAAGTATCCGCGCCGTTCGCGGCGCGATCCGGCCGACGCCCAGAACAACTCGCGCCGCACGTGATCGGGCACATCGAAGCGGGACCAGAACTCCCGCGAGGGCGGAACGATCAGCTCGCACGCCACCCGCATGGCCACCGGCAACAGCACCGACAGCGCGCCCCGCGCGAGGCGCCCCGACTCCGGCACGTGCCTGCGGACGAACTCGTGCGCGAACGAGATGTGGCGCGCTTCCTCGGCCACGTGAATCCGCATGACACCCTTCAGGATCGGGTGGTAGTCATCGGGATGGCCGCGCAGGAAGGCCTTCTGGATGTGATCGATCGGCTCCTCACCGGCGAGGATGCACAGGAAGAAGAAGGTCGGCGAGACCCGGGCGATCAGCGGGATCAGCGGCGCGACGCCGCGGAAGAGCCTGCCGAAGCCGACCACATCCGCCCCGGCCCGGTTGACGGCCTGCTGGAACATCAGCGTGTGATTGCACTCTTCGATGACTTCGTGAGTGGCGTAACGGAATTCGGCCGAGCCGTTGGGCAGGTTCAGCAGATACAGCATGACCCCGGACATCAGCAGCTGCTCGAACTGCAGCCCCACCTTCGCCATGCCGGCCTGCCGGTACATGCCGACCTCGATCCGCGTCGACTCCGGCAGCGATTGATACCAGGGGTGGCGGCCGATGAGGTCGGATTCGGGCAGAATCCAGCGCCGGTCGCCGGGTACCACCTGGAATTCCGGTGCGTCCCAGTCGATGTCGTGATACGGGCTGAAGCCGCGGTCGACCGAGGCGTCGGCCAGCGCGTGCAGCATCTCGGCGTAGTCGATGGCCTCGCCCGCGGCATTGCGTCCGGGTGTGATCGTCATTGATCGCGCTCCTTGTCCGGGGCTCAGGCGAGCTTCGGGGTGGATCGTTCGAGAATCGCCGCGGTGTCGATGCCGAGCGGGAGGGTGCCGAAGACGTCACCGCGGTCGCCCGCGAGCCGGGTGCGCAGGTACCCGTCAGCGACGGCCGGGTGTCCGTAGCGGACCAGCAGCGAGCCCTGCAGCACCTGCGCCATCTGCCCGACGACCCGGCGGGCCCGGTACTGCATGGTCTCGAAGTCGCCGAATTCCCGCTCGAGGCGGGCGATCGCGGCGTCGAGTTCGGCCGAGGAACCCGCCGTCGATTTCACCTCGTCCAGGAAAACGCCGAGGGTCTCGGGCTGTTTGGCCATGGCGCGCAGGGTGTCCAGGGCCGCGACATTGCCGGAACCCTCCCACACCGACATCAGCGGCGCCTCCCGGTACAGCCGCGGCATCCGCGACTCCTCGACGTACCCGTTGCCGCCCAGGCATTCCAGCGCCTCGGCGGCGTGGATCGGACCGCGCTTGCAGACGTGATACTTGGTCACCGCCAGCGAGATCCGGCGCAGCGTCGCGGCCTGCTCGTCCCCGGCCACCGCGCGGTCGGTGAGCTCGGCCAGCCACAGTCCGGCCAGCGTCGCGGCCTCGGCCTCCACGGCCAGATCGGTGAGCACGTTGCGCATCAACGGCTGATCGATGAGGGTCGCGCCGAAGGCGCTGCGGTGCGCGGCGTGATGGGCCGCGTTGGTGACCCCGACCCGCATGCCCGCGGCGCTGCCGAGAATGCAGTCGAGGCGGGTGAGGTTCACCATCTCGACGATGGTCGGCACGCCGCGGCCCTCGGCGCCGACCAGCCAGCCGACGGTGTCGTCGTATTCGACCTCGCTGCTGGCATTGGAGTGATTGCCCAGCTTGTCCTTCAGCCGCTGCAGGCGGAACGGGTTGCGGGTGCCGTCGGGCAGCACCCGGGGCACGAAGAAACAGGACAGGCCGCCTGCCGCCTGCGCGAGCACCAGGAAGAAGTCCGACATCGGCGCCGAGGTGAACCACTTGTGGCCGGTGATCCGATACGAACCGTCGGGTTGCGGCACGGCGGTGGTGGTGTTCGCGCGGACGTCGGAGCCGCCCTGTTTCTCGGTCATCGACATGCCCGCCGTGAGGCCGAGCTTGCTCGTGGGCACCCGCAGCTCGGGATCGTAGACCGCACTGGTGAGCAGCGGCTCGTAGCGTGCGGCGAGTTCGGGATTCGCCCGCAGCGCGGGCACCACCGCGTAGGTCATCGACATCGGGCAACCGTGGCCCGCGTCCACTTGCCCCCAGATGCTCATCTTGGCCGCCCGGACCAGGTGCGGCGCCGGGCGCTCGTCGGCCCACGGCGCGGCGTGCAGGCCGAAGCCGATGGCCTTGGTCATCAGCTGGTGATAGCTGGGGTCGTAGACGACCTCGTCGACGCGATGGCCGTAGCGATCGTGGGTCTTCAGCACCGGCGGGTGCGCCTCGGCGAGGTCGCCCCACTCCTGCGCCTGCGCGCTGCCCGCCAGCCTGCCGACCTCGCGCAGCTCGTCGAGGGCGTGGCCGGCGTCCGCCCGGCGCAGCGCTTCCAGCACCACCGGGTATTCGGCCGCGTCGTAGTCGACCAGCGGCGGTACCTGATTCGTCACCTCGTGGGTTGCCATGCTGATCCTTCCGGCAGTCCGTGTCGCGGCTCACTCTCGACCGATATTGCAAGTTTGCATCGCATGACGAAAATTTGCAATGCCCGGTGGCGGTGCCGAAAATTTTGATTCATCGATTAGAATTCTGACTATGGCATCAGCAGGGGTGAAGACCAGCTTCATCGAGCTGGCACGGCGGCGGCAACTCGTGGATGCCGCGATCGAGACGATCGCGGAGGTAGGACTGACGAAGGCGTCGAACGCCGCGATAGCGGCGCACGCGCGGGTGAGCCCGGGACTGATCAACTATCACTTCGGGTCCCGGCAGGGCCTGATCGATCAGATGCGCGCGACGATCCAGCAGCGAGTCGACGAAGCGATGCAGCCCGTCGAGGTGGACGACAGCTACGTCTCGGCGCTGGAAGGGATGCTGCGGCGGTTCGCCACCTACTGCCTCGACAACTTGCCTGCCATGCTCGTGTTGACCCAGTTCACTCGCCACGACCAGGCGGGTGGGGTGAGCGAGGACGCGGAGCGGGTCAAGGGCCTGACGGAATTGCACTCGTTCATCATCGAAGGACAGGACTGCGGCCAGTTCCGCCCGACAGACGCCCGCCTCGTCGCCTCGGTGCTGATGAACGCGATGACCGACCTGCCACGGGAGATCCGCGAGCGCGGCGATGTCGATCGCGCGGTGTTCGAACGCGATTGGCCGTCGCTGTTCGTCGACGGCATCGCCATGACGGTCAGGGGGACCGATCATGATGCGACGTAGTGGCCGCTTCAGCGGGCGGCGCGCGCGTTCTCAGCGCTCTTCCACGACCGCGCTGCCGGTCTCGGTACTGTTCGTGTTGTCCCCGGTGATCGGCGAAATCGTCGGGGCGGCATTTCGATTCAGCTATCTAGCCCAACCGCTGCGGGCCGTGGCGATCCTCTGCTTCTACGGTGCGGGCGCACTGCTGATCCGGGAAGTAGTGCAACGCCTTGGCCTGAACGAGTGGGGGCTGTTGCTGCTCGCCGTCGCCTTCGCCGTCCTCGAGGAAGGGCTCGGGCTCCAGACGATCTTCAATCCGCAAGGTATGGACGGTGAGACCGTCTACGGGCGGGCCTTCGAGGTGAACTGGCTGTGGGCGGTCGTTGTCACCGGATACCACGCGGTGTGGAGCATCGTCATACCGATCGTGTTGACGCACCTGATCTTTCCGGCCCAGCGGCACACCGCCTGGCTGTCGCGTTCGATGCTGAACGTCTTCGCGGGTGTGTTCGCCATCGGGTTCGCCGTGTTCGTGTTCATCTCGCTCGTTCGGTCCGATTTCCGCCTGTCCGCCGCGCAGGTCATCGGCGGTGCCACCGCGGTGATCCTCCCGGTGTGGTCGGCCTGCAGGTGCCGCCGACCGTGGGCCACCACGTCGCCGAAGCGGTGCCCCGGGCCCGCGACCGTCGGCTGGGTCGGATTCGGTGCGGGACTGGCGTGGCTGATGCTGTATCTGGTCGCCTTCATCGGCACCCCGGCACCGTTCGTGGTGTGGACGCTGGCCGCACTGGCGTTCGCCGCGGCCCTCGCCGCGATTCTGCGCCGCTGGGTGGCGCGACCGGGTTGGAGTGCACGGCATCAACTCGACGGCTGCCTCGGCGCCGTGCTGGCCCTGTGGCTGTTCGGCCTGTTCCTCGTCGCCAACGGCGGACGGACCGACGACATCGTTTTCCACTTCCTCGTTCTCGTCGCCGTGATCGTCGGCTACCTGTGGCTGCGCAGGCGGCCCCGGCGCCTGGTGGCGTCGTAGGCCGCCTCGGCCATGTCCGGGCCGGTCCGGGTCGGGCAATCAGGTGCCGATCGAGATCGGTGGCGGAGACGCACCGCCGACTGGCTACCATCGACCGATGGTGCGGAACTCGCTGCCGCTGCGCCGGCTGACGGCTCGATCGGCGATCCTGAGCGTGCTGCTCGGCGCGCACCCGGCGCAGGCGCCCGCGGCGACGATCGTGCACCTGGCGACCGAACTCGGCCTGCAGGAGTCGACGGTGCGCGCGGCGCTGACCCGCATGGTGTCGGCGGGCGACCTCGAACGCGACGACGCGACCTACCGGCTCACCCCGCGACTGCTGCACCGCCAGAAACTGCAGGACCTCGCCCTCGACCCGGTCCTGCGTCCCTACGACGGCGACTGGCGTCTGGCGATCGTCACCACCGGCGCCGAGGTCGCGGCCGATCGGACCCTGCTGCGGGAATCACTCCAGGCCAACAAGTTCGGCGAGATCCGCGAGGGCGTCTGGGGCCGCCCGGACAACCTGGGCGCCGCCCAGATCACCGCGGCCCACCGGCTGACCTACGTCACCGGCCGCCCCGACGACCCCGCCGAGCTCGCCACCCGCCTGTTCCACCCCACCGACTGGGCCGACACCGCGACGAAACTCCTGGCCGCCCTCGACACCGCCGACGCGATGCGCGACCGCCTCGAAGTAGCGGCCGCCGTCGTCCGCCACATCCTGCACGACCCGATCCTCCCCCCGGAATTCCTCCCCACGCCATGGCCCGGCGCCGACCTCCGCCACGCCTACCGCGAATTCCGCACCGAATTCACCACTTTCGCCACCACCTACGTGCCGTGACGGCACCGCGGCAGGCCGAGGGAACCTGCGAGCGGGCCGAGCCCGGCCGATCAGCGCTCCGGCAGCTAGTTGTTCGCGCGTTGGATGGAGCGCCGGACCAGGCCACGGATCCCCGGCAGCTGGATGGCGCGCAGCATCATCTCCCCCGCCCACACATGCGCGCGTGACGGCGGGGCGAATCGGCCGATTCCCCTCCGCGCCAACGCCTGTCGCTTGGTCACCTCTGGGCGCATCGTCGCCTCCCAGGACGCGAGGGCGGCGGGGATGTCGTCGCCGTGCGCTGCCAGGGCGGTGCCCAGCCGGTCGGCACCGTCGAGGGCGAGGGCGGCGCCGTAACCCGCGAACACCGTGACGCACCAGGCCGCGTCGCCGAGCAGGACGACCCGGCCCTGGCTCCAGTCGTCCATCACGATCTGGCCGACCGAGTCGAAGTAGGCGGTACCGGGCGCGGCATCGAGCTGCCGAACCGCCTCGGCGACACCGCCACCGAGATCCCCGAACGCCCGGCCGAGGGCGGGGGCGGCACCGAGCGCCAGTTCGGCGTCGGTATCGGGGCAGCGGTAGGCGAAGAACGCCGAGGACCTCGCCGGGCCCAGGTTCATCACCGCGGCCGTGCGTCCGGGACCGATGTACGTGGTGCCGACACCGTCGGGCATCTGGGCGGGCGGTTCTTCCAGCGGAAATGCGCCGACCATATGGCCCAGGTCCACGAAATACTCCGACTCGGCACCGAATACGAGTTCTCGAACCCCGGAGTGCACGCCGTCCGCACCGACGAGGAGTTCGGCCCGGAGGCGGGTGCCGTCGTCGAGGGTGACGTCGACCTCCCCTGGGGTCTGGGTGATGGCCCGGACCGTGGCGCCGAAGCGGATATCGGCGAACTCGGCGACAGCGGCGTACAGCGCCGACTCCAGATCGCCGCGGAACAAGCTCAGAGCCCGGCTCCCGACGGCGGCCTCGGCGACCGCGGCGGGAATTCTCAGCTTCTCCCGGCCGTCGGCGTGCACGAGAACGGAGGTGAAGAAGCCGATATCGCGCGGGGCCAACGCCGGAACCAGCCCGAGCCGCTCGGCCGCGTCGAATCCGGGCCCGTGCAGATTCACCAGGTAGCCACCACTGCGGCGACCGGGCGCGCGTTCGACCACGACGACATCCCACCCCTCCTGCCGCAATCTCAACGCCGCAGCCAATCCGGCGATCCCCGCCCCGATCACCGTCGCCCGCCTGCCGGAGGGTTCGGCGTGCCGACGCGGTGCGCTGTCGATGGGTTCCATGCACGACTCCTCGATTCGATGTGCTGTCGGCGAGTTCCGCTCACGCCGCCTTGCGTCAACTAGTAGTTGACGCAAAGGCAATCGTCAACCCTTAGTTGACGTACGGTTCGATCAACGACAGCGAAACGCTCACCGCGCGATAATCCGGACAGAGGGCCGAGAAGCCCGAGAAGGAAGGCGCCTACCTAGCGGTCGCTGCCCATCAACGAAATCAGGCCAGGCACATATACTGTGCCTGGCCTGCTGATTGCGCTCCCCCATCTGGACTCGAACCAGAAACCTGCCGATTAACAGTCGGCTGCTCTGCCAATTGAGCTATAGGGGAATGGTGCCCCGAGTGGTTAGACTCGGTCGGTCTGCCTTGGCGGGCTGACCGAGATGAAACTTTAGCGCATGGGATCGCCGGTTCCCAAATCGGGGCACTACCTGCGGACATGCGGCGTTTTGTGGTGCGTGGGCGGGTCGACAGGGGTGGGGCCGCTGGGGCAGGATGGAGCGCGCACACAGACGTGGGAGGAGCTCCAGGAGATGCTGCGGTTGATCATCGGCGTAGCGGCCGGTTATGTGCTGGGCACCAAGGCCGGGCGCGCGCGCTACGAGCAGATCAGTGCGGCGACCAGAGCCGTCACGGGAAGCCCGGTCACCAGGAAGCTGGTGTCGGTGAGCAGGCAGAAGCTGTCGGACAAGTTGAGCACCCGCCCGCAGCTCGAGCCCATGGAGCCGATCGACGAGCGCACCACCGTGCTGGTGCCGCACGACCAGCTGCGCCGCTGACTCAGACCCCGGCGGGGTCGGTCTCGCTGCCCATCGCCTGGGCGGCGAGGCTCTTGCGGTACTGCTCGAGCGCAACGAGGTCGCCGAACAGGGTCATGTAGGTGTCGGGTTCCTCGCTGGCCGAGAGGCGCTGCAGCTTGGATTTGAGCTCGGCGATCTGCCTGCCGACCCAGGCCTCCTGGGTGCGCGCGAGAATGCCGGTGATGAAGCGCGGCACATCGTTCTGCGAGCGCACGGGCAGCTGCTCGTTGGCGAGTTCGGAGACGAGCGCGCGGATCATCAGGTCGTCGGTGTGGTCGGCGACGGCGGCGACCCATTCGGCGCCGCCGAGTCCGGCGGCGGTACCGCCCGCCTGCGCGATCATGATGCGCACCGCGACATAGGCGGGGTGGGTGAACGCCGCCGCGTCGATGGAGTCGAAGACGGCGCCCGCGATGCCGGGGTATTGCAGTGCGGCACTGAGGGTTTGCCGCTGGGCGTAGAGCGCCGGATCGTTCGGCGCCGGACGCACCGAGGAATCCTCCGCGACCTTGGGCGCCGCGAACGGCGCGGCGCCGGGCTTTCCGGCCGGCGCGTTGGCGCCCATGCGGTTCTTCTTGGCTTCCTCGCCGACGCGGCGCACCACGAGCTGGATGTCGTCCCAGCCGACCCAGCCGGCCAGCTTGGTCGCGTAGCCCTTGCGGGTCGCGTTGTCCTTGATCTGGGCCACTACGGGCACCGTGCGGCGCAGCGCCTCCACGCGGCCCTCGACATCGTCGAGGTTGTGTTCGGCGAGCAGACCGCGAATCACGAACTCGTAGAGGGGGGTTCGGCGCGCGACCAGGTCGCGCACGGCCGCGTCACCGGAGCGCTGACGCAGCTCGCACGGATCCTGGCCGTCGGGCGCGACGGCGATGTAGGTCTGGCCCGCCAGACGCTGGTCGCCGCTGAACGCCTTCAGGGCCGCGGCTTGGCCCGCCGCGTCACCGTCGAAGGTGTAGATGATCTCGCCGCGCCAGAAGTTGTCGTCCATCAGCAGCCGGCGCAGCACCTGCAGATGCTCCTCGCCGAAGGCGGTGCCGCAGGAGGCCACGGCGGTCTTCACCCCGGCCAGGTGCATCGCCATCACATCGGTGTAGCCCTCGACGACGACGGCCTGGTGTCCCTTGGAGATCTCGCGCTTGGCGTGGTCGAGCCCGAACAGCACCTGAGACTTCTTGTACAGCAACGTCTCCGGCGTGTTCACGTACTTGCCGGGCATGGTGTCGTCGTCGAAGAGCTTGCGCGCACCGAAGCCGATCACCTCGCCGCCGAGATTGCGGATCGGCCACAGCAGGCGGCGGTGGAACCGGTCGATCGGGCCGCGCTTGCCCTGCTTGGACAGGCCTGCCGCTTCCAGTTCCTTGAACTCGAAACCCTTGCGCAGCAGGTGCTTGGTGAGCACATCCCAGCCGCCGGGGGCGTAACCGCAGCCGAACTGCTGGGCGGCGGCGCCGTCGAAGTTGCGGTCGGTGAGGTACTTGCGGGCCGTCTCGGCCTCGGGCTCGCGCAGCTGCGCCATGTAGAACTCGTGCGCGGCGGCGTTGGCGGCGACCAGCCGGGAGCGGGTGCCGCGGTCACGCTGGACCGAGGTGCCGCCGCCCTCGTAGTTGATCTGATAGCCGATCCGGTCGGCCATCTGCTCGACGGCCTCGACGAAGCCGATGTGCTCGATCTGCTGCAGGAACTTGTAGACGTCACCGCCCTCGCCGCAGCCGAAGCAGTGGAACAGGCCGTGGTTGGGCCGCACATGGAACGACGGCGACTTCTCGTCGTGGAACGGGCACAGGCCCTTCATCGAGTCGGCGCCCGCTCGCTTGAGCGCGACGTACTCACCCACCACGTCTTCGATCCGGACGCGTTCACGGATCGCCGCGATATCGCGATCTGGGATTCGTCCGGCCACGAGAGAAGTCTAGTCGGCCGGTCTCAGCGGCAGTCCAGCGAGGCGGCGACGCGCTCGAAGCGGCTCTCGGTGTAGGAGGCGATCTGGTCGATCACCACGCGGACGCGGGCGGTGTCGTCGGTGGCGGCGTTCCACCAGGGCAGCATCAGCGCGTCCAGGTGGGCGGGCGCGGTGGTGACCAGCCGGTCGGCGACGGCCTGCACCCGATCGCGCTGGGTCTGCTGCCTGGCCAGGTGGCCGCGGTCGGAGCGCACGTAGCGCAGGGCGACCGTCTTGAGCACGGCGACCTCGGCGGCGACGATCGGCGGCACGATCAGATCGGCCTGGTACCGGGTGAGCGGGCCGCTGCCCTGGTGCTCGCGGGTGGCGGCGATCGCGGCGGTGGCGAAGCGGCCGACGAGCTCGCTGGTGAGGCGCTTGAGAGCCACCGAGGCGGCGAAGGTGCCGTCGTAGTCGGCGGCGTCGGCCACCACGTCCAGTTCGGACAGGCGCTGGGCGGCGGCGGCGAGCGCCTCGATCGACTGGTCGGGGTGCTGGCCGTGGCCCTGTTCGGCGAGGGCGGCCTGCTCGGCGGGGTCGGCCATGGCGCGCAGGTCGATCCGGCCCACGATCACGCCGTCCTCCACGTCGTGCACCGAATAGGCGACGTCGTCGGACCAGTCCATGATCTGGCATTCCAGGCTCTGCTTGCGCTCCGGGGCGTCCTTGCGGATCCAGGCCAGGCGTTCGAGGTCGTCCTCGTAGGCGCCGAACTTGGTGCCGGAACCGGTTCGGCCCCACGGGTATTTGAGGGTCGCGTCCAGGGCGGCACGGGTCAGGTTGAGGCCCGCGCTCTCCCCCTCCGCGTCGAGCACCTTCGGCTCGAGCCTGGTGAGGATGCGCAGATTCTGCGCGTTGCCCTCGAAACCGCCGTATTCGTCGGCGAATTCGTCGAGCGCGCGTTCGCCGTTGTGGCCGTAGGGCGGATGGCCGATGTCGTGGGCCAGGCCCGCCAGGTCGACCAGGTCCGGGTCGGCGCCGACGCCGTCGGCGATGCTGCGGCCGATCTGGGCGACCTCGAGCGAGTGGGTGAGCCGCGTGCGCGGGGTGTCGCCCTCGCGCGGTCCCATGACCTGCGTCTTGTCGGCCAGGCGGCGCAGCGCCGCGGAGTGCAGGACGCGGGCGCGGTCGCGGGAGAACTCGCTGCGGTGGCCCTTGCCCGCGGCGCCGGGCCACGCGGTCTTACCCGGTTCGTGGACCATCCGTTCCCGGTCGTGCGGAGTGTAGCTGTCGCTCATCGGATCTCACTGTCCCGCCGTGTAAGAGAAGTCTGCCGAGAAATGGGTGAGCTGGTACCACAGCAGCGCGCCGGTCTCGCGGGCGATGCCGTGGAACTGTGATTCCCTGGTGTAGACCGCCGGTCCGGTGCGGGTCGGCGCGGTCCACGCGTCCAGTCCGGCGTCGCGAGCCATCGTCCTGGTGCGCAGTGAATGCCACGGATCGCTGACGAGTACGGCCGATGACATGTCGCGCGCCCGCATGGCGGTCGCCACCGCTTCGACGCTGCGCAGCGTGTCGGAGCCGGTCTCGACGGCGAGGATGTCCGCGCTGGGCACGCCCTTGTCCTCGAGATAGCGCTTGCCGGAGGCGGCCTCGGTGTAGAGGTCGCCCTCCTGCTTCCCGCCGACGGTGATCACCCGCGGCGCCACGCCCGCCTCGTAGAGCCGCCAGGCCTGGTAGAGGCGCGCCTCGAACACCGACGACGGAGTACCCGAGTACTGCGCGGCGCCGAGCACCACGATCGCGTCGGCGGTGGTGTAGTCGTCGATGCGCGCGACCTGCCAGACCCGGACCGCGGTGCCGGCGACCAGCACGATCCCCATCAGCACCGCCCCGGCGATCAACCGGCCGATCCAGCGCGACACCGAGGACCCGAACCCGCGCGGACGGGTAGCGGCCGGGGCGGGAGCGGTCGTGCGCGGGAAACCCGATCTCATCCTGATCAGTCTGCCAGGTCGGGCCGACACCCGATGAGGCCAGCGGTCACCGCCGGGTTCCGGTCCGGTGAACGAGCGTCGCCGGCCCAGGACGCGGTCGCGGCCGGCGCCACAGACGAGCGCACGGGTGGCTGGGCACGCCTCGGCCGCGGACCGGCACTTCTCCTGCGCCGAGTGGACGCCTCACCAACCGCGTTCGCGCCATTCGGCCAGGTGGGGGCGTTCGGTGCCGAGGGTGGTGTCGTCGCCGTGGCCCGGGTAGACGACGGTGTCGTCGGGGTAGCGATCGAAGAGCTTGGTGGTGACATCGGTGAGCAGGGTGTCGAAGTCGGCCGGGCTGTGCGTCTTTCCCACGCCACCGGGGAAGAGGGAATCGCCCGTGAAGAGGTGGGTCCGGTTGTCCTCGTCGACCAGGGCGAGCGCGATCGAGCCGGGGGTGTGGCCGCGCAGGTGGATGACGGCGAGGGAGAGCTCGCCCAGTTGCACCGTGTCGCCGTCGGCGAGGAGGCGGTCGGGTGGGACGGGCAGAGACCCCGCGTCGAGGGGGTGGGCGGCGGTTTCCACGTCGAGAGCCGTGCTGACCTCGGCGAGGGCCTGCCAGTGGTCGGGATGACGGTGGGTGGTGATCAGCAGTTCGACCCGGCCCGGCGCTTCCTGGCCGACCAGCTCGAGGATGCGGGTGGCGTCGTTGGCGGCGTCGATGAGGACGGCGGCGCCGGTGGCCGAGTGCTGGACGAGATAGGTGTTGTTGTCCATCGGGCCGACGGACATCTTCACGATGCGGGCGCCGGGGACCTCGCGCTGCTCGGCGGCGCCGTCCGCGGTGACATGACCGGTGTAGGAACGATCGACTGTGACCATGCGCCGATCGTAGAAGCCACGCCCCGCGCCGTCGTACCCGCGTGGTCGGGCGCTGCCCGTTAGATTCGACACATGCCGCCGTCGCAGAAGAGTTCGGCCGTTCCCCTGCTGTGCGCGCTGCTCGCCGCGCTGAGTCTGCTGTGCGCGCCGACGGCCGCGGCCGAGCCGCCCTCGCGGATGGGTCCGCAGGTGGTCGACTCCGCCGAGGTGCTGAGCGGCGCCGACGAGAGCCGGGTCCTCGACGCCGTCGACCGGCTCTACCGCGATCACCAGGTGAAGCTGTGGGTGATCTACGTGCGCGACTTCGCGTCGATGGCGCCACGGGACTGGGCCGCGCGCACCTCGGAGCTGTCCGGCTTCAGCGATCGCGATCTGCTGCTCGCCGTCGCCGTCGACGACCGCGGCTACTGGCTGAACGGCACCCTGCCCACCGAGGTCAGCGACGGCGAACTGGACTCGCTGCTGGCCGGGACGGTGGAACCCGCGCTGCGCGAACGGAAATGGGCGCAGGCCGGGGTGGACACCGCCGACGGGATCGGCGCGGCGATGCGCGGCGCCGGTGTGCCGTGGGGCTGGCTGCTCGGCATCGGGCTGGCGGTCGTCGCCGTCGCGGGCGCGCTGATCCTGTTCTCCCGCAAGCGGCGCCGCGACGCCGACCGCGCCGAACTCGGCACCGCGCGCGGGCTCGACCCCGCCGATTCGGCGGGCCTGGCGAAGCTGTCGCTGCCCACCTTGCACGCGCTCTCGCGCGAGCGTCTGGTCGAGATCGACGACGCCGTGCGCACCAGCGAAGAGGAACTGGCCCTGGCCACCTCCGAATTCGGGGAGACCGCGGTGACCCCGTTCCGCACCGCCCTCGACGCCGCCCGCGCGGCGACGGCGAAGGCGTTCACGATCCGCCAGCAACTCGACGACGCCATCCCCGAGACACCCGACCAGCAACGCGCCATGCTCGTCGAGCTGCTGTCCACCGCGGGCAGGGCCGACCGCGAACTCGACGCCCAGGTCGCCGATTTCGACGCCATGCGCGACCTGCTCATCGACGCGTCCGCCCGGCTGGAGGGATTGACCCGCGACATCGTCGACCTGATCGCACGGCGACCCGCCTCCGAAGCCGAACTGGCGCGGCTGCATTCGGCCCATCCCGCGACTGTCCTCGCCCCGATCGCGGACAACGTGCGCATGGCCACCGAGCGGATCCGCTTCGCCGAGCACAACATCGACACCGCCAGGACCGCGCTCGCCCAGCCGGTGGGTCGGCAGGGCGGCGCTGTCGCGGCGATCAGGGGCGCCGAAGCGGCCATCGGTCAGGCCCGCGCCCTGCTCGACGCGGTCGACCAGGCCGCGACGAACATCCAGCAGGCGCGCGACGGACTGCCCGCCGCCCTCGACGAGCTGCGCGCCGACCTCACCGCCGCCGCGGGTCTCACCGAATTCGGCGGCCCCGAGCTGACGGCCGCGGTCACCGCCGCCACCGCGACGGCGGATCGCGCCTCGGCCACGGCCGACACCGACCCGCTCGGCGCCTTCCACGACGCCGTGTCCGCCGACGCCGCCCTGGACCGGGCGATCGCGGCGGCCTCGGATCGCAAACTCGCGGTGGAGGACCTGCGCCGCAGGCTCGAGCGCGCGCTCACCGACGCGGACGCGCGGGTGGCCGCCGCGTCGTCGTTCATCACCACCCGGCGCGGGGGTGTCGACGCCGAGGCGCGCACCCGGCTCGCCGAGGCGCAGCGCCACCTCGACGAGGCGCGCGGGCTCGCCGCGGCCGCCCCGGATCGCGCGCTGACCAGCGCACAGACCGCCGCCGAACTGGGCGGGCGAGCGCTGCAGCAGGCGCAGGCGAGCGTGCGGGCCTGGGAGTCGCGGCAACCCGTGGCGGGCGGCGGTTCGCAGGCAGGCGCGATCCTCGGCGGCATCCTGCTCGACGGTTTCCTGCGCGGCTCGATCGGCGGCGCGACGCGGCGTGGCGGCGGCGGATTCGGTGGTGGCGGGTACCGGCCGGGGTCCTACGGTGGATCCTCGGGGTCGCGGCGGGTGAGCCGGGGCGGCCGATTCTGACCGGCGCTTGACCCTGACACCGTGTGAGGTCCTACACCTGGGGAGGTCATGTTCAGTATCGGAGATTTCGCCAGACACGGTCAGGTGTCGGTGCGCATGCTGCGCCACTACGACGCGGTCGGATTGTTGCGGCCCGCCCGGGTCGATCCGGCCACCGGCTACCGGTTCTACGCGGCCGCGCAGCTGGCCCGGCTCAACCGGCTCGTCGCGCTGAAGGAGCTCGGGTTCAGTCTCGAACAGGTGGGCCGAATGCTCGATCCCGGACCCGAACTCGGGGAACTGCGCGGCATGCTCGCGTTGCGCCGGGCCGAGCTGGAGCAGCGGATCGCCGCGGACCGCGGCAGGCTGACCGAGGTCGAAGCGCGTCTTCGCATCATCGAGAAGGAGGGCGTCATGCCCGATCAGGACGTCGTGATCAAGTCGCTGCCCGCGGTGCGGGTGGCCGAATCGACCGGGGTCGCCGCGGGTTTCGAACCGGGCGCGATCAGCCCGGTGATCCAGCCGCTGTGCCATGGCCTGTGGGAACGGATCACCGAGGCGGGCATCGCGGTGGTCGGCCCGGCGATCGCCTACTACCGCGAGCTGCCCGACGGCACCGTCGGTGTCCACGCATGCCTGCCGGTGAACGTGGAACCCGCGGCGGCGCCGGGCTTCTCGATTGTCGATCTGCCCGCTCAGGAACGCGTGGCGACGACGATCCATCGCGGCAGTGTCGACGGCATCGGCGCGGCGTGGCAGGCACTGGGCCGCTGGGTGGAGAACAACGGCTACCGCACGGCGGCGCCGTTCCGCGAGGTCACCCTGGAATGGACCCCCGACCCCGCAGGCTGGGTCACCGAACTCCAGGAGCCGATCACACCACGCTGATCCGCGCCGGGCATGGGCACGGAGGGTGGATTCACCGAGCCGCAGACGCGCAACCGCATGGGCGCGGCCACCCGCGGATTGTGTCCCAGCACGGTGACGCGCTCATGACGGCGTTCGATCAGATGGTTGCCGGCAGCTAGGCGCTGGCGGCGACCGCCGCCTCGGCGTGGCCGGTCAGCTCGGCGGCGAGCGCGGGCAGCAGTTCGGTCGCCCGCGGTCCGCCGCCGAGCCTGGCCAGGGTGAGGCGGCCGAGATAGGTGTAGACGAGGAAGGTCACGGCGGCCGAGGCGCCGGTGGACGGACGGGGGTGGGCCGAGAGGTAGACGATCTCGTAGTCGTCGAGGATCAGGCCCGTGGGGGCACGAAAAGTGGGGACCGTGCCGGTGTTGGTCAGGGCGATGTGCCCGGCGGTGGAGTGCACGCGGGTGGGCCCGAAGAAGTCGGGGAAGTGCAGGACCGACTGTTCGATCACCCCGCCGGCCAGGTCGTCGTGCAGGGCGGTGCCGATCCGGCGGGCCAGCGCGACGAGGTCGTCGGTGGCGGTCACGTCGGTGGTGAAGGCGGCAAGGCCGGAGATGTTGGTGCCCGCGGCGGGCGCGAGCGGCGGGTCAAGGCGCCTGCGCAGGTCGACGGGATAGAGGCAGCCGACCTGCTCGACGCCGTAGAGCGTCGCGAACGCGCGCAGGGCGGCCGCGGTGACCAGTCCGTTCACACTCACCGCGTGGGTGCGTGCCAGCTCGAGGACCCGCGCGGTCTCGGTGGGGTCCAACTGGATCCGGGCGGGCCGGGCCAGGGCGGGCGTGGCGGGTGGCGACGGCTCTATCACCCCGACGGCGTCGGCGACGACCAGCGGCCGGACGACTGCCTCGAGGCCGGACCGCGACCCGCGCACGGTCCCCCGCTGGGCCAGCAGCGATTCCAGCGACACCGGGTACTCCCTCGCGGCGGCCGCGATCGTCCCGGTCTCCACGTGGTCGGTGTAGTACCCCCACAGCCGCGCGAACAGTTCCACGCAATGTCCCGCATCGGCGACGGCGTGATGCACGAACAGCGTGATCCTCGCCCGATCCTCCTCGGCGAGAACCACATCCAGATACGCCAGCTGATCGGCGGGATCCATCGACTCGGTCGGGATCCGCACCTCGTCCGGATCACCGAAACTCACCCACGCGCCGACCGGATCGATGTGCCCGGGGCGCAACAGGATTCCGTTCTCCTCGGCGTCCTCGACGATGCGGGCCACCAGGATCGGGAAGGCACGCTGCAGGGCGGCGAAGGCCGCGCCGAGCGCCGCCGCGTCGAGTTCGCCACGCACCGTCACCGATCGTCCGGTGTAGGTGGCGTGCCGCACGAATCGCTGTTCGGAGGGGTCGAGCACCCGCACCACGTCTTCCGGTTCCCACAGCACATCGGACACTGTGCGGCACGCGGCCACCGGACGCAAACCGTCGGGTACGCAGTGTGATCGCCTCCACGGCGCGCGGCCGTCGCTACCGGCCCGCGACGCGACGAAGCCCGCGCCGGCGGACGGCGCGGGCTTCGGTCAGCGACTGATCAGGCGCCGAGCAGGTGGGTGGCCAGGTAGCTCTCCACCTTGTCCAGGGCGATGCGCTCCTGGGCCATCGAGTCACGCTCACGGATCGTCACGGCCTGGTCGTCGAGGGTGTCGAAGTCGACCGTGATGCAGAACGGGGTGCCGATCTCGTCCTGGCGACGGTAGCGGCGGCCGATGGCGCCCGCGTCGTCGAAGTCGACGTTCCAGTTGCGGCGCAGCTGGGCGGCGAGATCCTTGGCCTTCGGGGTGAGGTCGGCGTTGCGCGAGAGCGGCAGCACCGCGGCCTTGACCGGCGACAGGCGACGGTCAAGGCGCAGCACCGTGCGCACGTCGACGCCGCCCTTGGCGTTGGGCGCCTCGTCCTCGGCGTAGGCGTCGACCAGGAACGCCATCAGCGAGCGGGTCAGACCGGCCGCGGGCTCGATGCAGTACGGGATGTAGCGCTCACCGGAGGCCTGATCGAAGAAGCTCAGGTCGGTGCCGGAGTGCTCCGAGTGCGTCTTGAGGTCGTAGTCGGTGCGGTTGGCGATGCCCTCGAGCTCGCCCCACTCGCTGCCCTGGAAGCGGAAGCGGTACTCGATGTCGGTGGTGCCCGCCGAGTAGTGCGACAGCTTTTCCTTGGGGTGGTCGTAGAGGCGCAGGTTCTCCGGATCGATGCCGAGGTCGGTGTACCAGGCCAGGCGGGTGTCGATCCAGTACTTGTGCCACTCGGCGTCTTCGCCGGGCTTGACGAAGAACTCCATCTCCATCTGCTCGAACTCGCGGGTCCGGAAGATGAAGTTGCCGGGAGTGATCTCGTTGCGGAAGCTCTTGCCGATCTGGGCGATGCCGAACGGCGGCTTCTTGCGCGCGGTGGTCTCGACGTTCTTGTAGTTGACGAAGATGCCCTGCGCGGTCTCGGGACGCAGGTAGTGCAGGCCCTCTTCGTCGTCGACCGGGCCGAGGAAGGTCTTGAGCAGACCGGAGAAGTTCTTGGGCTCGGTCCACTTGCCGGGCTGGCCGGTCTCGGGATCGTTGATGTCGGCCAGGCCGTTGGCCGGCGGGTGGCCGTGCTTCTCCTCGTAGGCTTCGAGGAGGTGGTCGGCGCGGTAGCGCTTGTGCGTGTGCAGCGACTCGACCAGCGGGTCGGAGAAGGTCTCGACGTGGCCGGAGGCCTCCCAGACCTGGCGCGGCAGGATCACCGAGGAGTCGAGGCCGACCACGTCGTCGCGGCTGGTGACCATGCTGCGCCACCACTGCCGCTTGATGTTCTCCTTCAGTTCGACGCCCAGCGGACCGTAGTCCCAGGCCGACTTGGTGCCTCCGTAGATCTCACCGCACGGGTAGACCAGACCCCGGCGCTTGGCGAGGTTGGCAACGGTGTCCACCTTCGACTTGGGTGCCACGCGAGATTTCTCCATCCCTAGGGAGTCGGACAGTATTGATGACAAGGGTATCGGCACCGGCCGAACGGTTTCGCACCGCACGTCGGAATGCGGCCGGACACGGATTCACCCTGTTCCCGGTGGCGTCGCCGCGCGCCTCATTCGACATGCGCACTTTTGCATGTCAAAATGGCATCGGTTTCCATTAAGGAGTTGGTTGATGACCACCGATGCCACGGCCGCCCACGCGCACAGCCCGTATCACTCCCCCGCCCCGGCGACGGTTCCCGCCCGCCAGGTGCTCGAGGACGCGGGTGAGCTGTTACGCGCGCTGGCCGCGCCGGTGCGGATCGCGATCGTGCTGCAGTTGCGCGAGTCGCCGCGCTGCGTGCACGAGCTGGTCGACGCGCTCGGGGTGACCCAGCCGCTGGTCAGCCAGCATCTGCGCATTCTCAAGTCCGCGGGCGTCGTGCACGGCGAGCGGTCGGGCCGCGAGGTGCTCTACGAACTCGTCGACGATCACCTGGCGCATATCGTCATCGATGCCGTCGCCCACGCCGAGGAAGGGTAAACCGTTGGCAGACAATCCCGCCGCGAAGCAGGTCGGAGTTCGCAGCACTCGTCAGCGCAGCGCGATCTCCGCGCTGCTCGGCGACATCGACGAATTCCGCTCGGCCCAGGAGCTGCACGACGAGCTCCGCAAACGCGGCGAGGGTATCGGCCTGACCACCGTCTACCGGACCCTGCAGTCGCTGGCCGACGCGGGCATGGTCGACGTGCTGCGCACCGACTCGGGGGAATCGGTCTACCGCCAGTGCTCCAGCGGCCACCACCATCACCTGGTCTGCCGGCACTGTGGCCGCACCGTCGAGGTGGCCGGCCCGACAGTGGAGGCATGGGCCGAGGCGATCGCCGGCGAGCACGGTTTCACCGACGTCAGCCACACCCTGGAGATCTTCGGCACCTGCCGCGAGTGCGTGTGCGAGCACGCGGCCGCGACGAAGGACCAGCCCGCCTCCGTCTAGCTCATGTGACTCATATCACACCATGGAACCCCCGCTTCGCGTGCCCCGTCCAACCTTCACGAAGAGACCGATCCGCGCGGCAGGGGGATTCGTGAGCACGCTGGGTGTGGAACCTGATCAGTTGACGACGATGGCCACGACGTGGCGGCGGGAGGCGGGCGAGGTCGGCGCGCTGCCGTGGACCGCGAGCGGCGAGGCCACGGGGGACGGCAGCGATGTCCTCGCCGCCGCCCGCGCACTGGCCGACCCGGCACACCAGGCCATGACCGCCATCGCGACCAGGTTCACCACCCTCGCCGATCTCCTCGACACGTTCTCGGCCGACATCCAAGCCGCGGACGGCGCGATCGCGGACGAGATCGGGAAGCTGAGCCCCCGCTGATGCGGCCGACGATCCCCCAGCTGGACGGCTGGAACCTCGCCGGCCTGCAGCGCACCGCCGACACCGCCCGCGCCAACGCCGATGTCGTGTCCGCCTCGGTCGACGACTGCTCCCGCGCGGTCTCCTCGCTCGGCTCCTGGCACGGCCGCACCAGGGACGCCGCGGGGCGGCGCATCGATGAGGAAGTCGACCACGGATACGAAGTGCGCACCGTGCTCCTGCGCATCGCCGACGCGGCCGCCGACGCCCATCTCGGCCTGAACCACGCCAGGACCTACGTGCTCGGCCAGCGGGATCTCGCCGTCGGCCAGGGGTTCTCGGTCGAGCCCGACGGCCGGGTATCGCACCCCGACCCCGACAAGGAGGGCGCGGCCGGTGTCTTCCAGCTCAACCTCTTCGGTGGGCTCGACGAGATCGAGCGGCTGGACAACCAGTTCGGCACCAGCCTGAAGGAATCGCTGGCCGACCTCACGGCCATGCGCGACGGCCAACCCGACATCACCCTGGCCGACGGCACCGTCCGCGACCCGGACGCGGTCGCGATCCAGCTGGCCGCGATGTCGGCCGACGAGCGCGCAGCCTTCCTGTCCGGGCTGAGCCCGGAAGCGCAGCGGCAGTTGGTGATCGCGGCGCCAGAGAAGCTGGGCAATCTCAACGGGGTACCGTTCGCGATGCGCGTCGAAGCGAACGAGATCGTCATCCGCAACGCGCTGACCACCGAGAAGGCGAAAGTGGACCCGGACGAGTCCCGCGTGCGGCAGCTCGAGGCGATGCTCGCGCCCATCCCGAATCCCGAGGGCACGGGCACGCTCGACACCACGGCCGCCGCGACCGCGACCCCGCGCCTGGACATGGTCGACCGCAAATTCGTCATGTTCAGCACCGAGGGCAACGGCCGGATGATCGAGATGCTCGGCGAGATGAAGACCGGCGCGTCCGGCGTCGGGGTGTATGTGCCCGGCACCTCGACGAACTTGAACGGCTCCGGGTCCAACCATGTCGCCGCCTGGAATCTGGCCGACAAGACCGGCGGCCCGGTGTTCCTGTACATGGAGGGCGATTTCCCGCAGAGCCTGACCAGCCTCTCCGACGGAGCGCCGAGCCCGCGTTTCGCCGCCGACATGGCGCCGCGGCTTGTCGAGTTCGGCCGTGAGATCGACCGCGAGGTGGCCACGAGCGCGCCGGGTACCCCGGTGACCTATGTGGGGCACTCCTACGGCGGCTCGATCGTCGGCTCCGCCGAACAGCTCGGTCTGCGCGCCGATCGGATCCTGCACGCCTCGTCGGCGGGGACCGGCGTGTTCGACACGGGCTGGAACAATCCCAACCCCGATGTCCAGCGCTATTCGATGACCGCGCCCGGCGATCTGATCGGCGTCGTGCAGTCCTACCCGGAAGGCGGGCTCACCGTGCCCGGCGGCATCCAGCTGCCGGGGAACCCGCACGCTTCCGAAGCCCTGGGCGGCGACCCCGACGAGGCTCCGGGCGTCATCCGGCTCGACACCGGGTTCTACGGGAGCGCCCGCGACGGTCACGAGGCAGGCGAGGTCATCTTCGGCACCGACGGTCACGGCGGCTATTGGAACGATCCGCGGTCGACGGCGTTCGAGAACATCGCGGGCGTCATCGCGGGGACGGGGGCGACCGCTTACGTGGAACGCGGCATCGAGACCGATGTCGTCGATATCGGCTTGGGCGACAACGGAAACGGCGCCAAGGAAGGATTCGACGCCGCGAAGGCGGCCGCTGCGGCGCAGACGGCCGGGGCCCTCGGCATCGAGCTCGACCCCTACGCCGATCCCCGGATCACCGACAATCCCGGTCTCGGCGCCAGGATCGGCATCCGATGAGGGCCCGCGTCGCGCTGGCCGCCCTCGCGATGCTCGTCCTGACGAGCTGTTCGCCGGAGGAGACGTTCAACGGCGAGAAGGGTCCGGACAACGACGAGGTCCTGGCCGGTACCGGCCTCACCGTGGCCGCGGCCCGCCCGATCGTCGCCGAGAATTTCTCGCTCGTCTGGCCGGAGCCCGTGACCGTCGACCCCGCGACGGTCGACGCGAGCCAGGGCTGTCGATCCAAGATGACCGACATCGCGGCCGCCGGGCCGCCGTGGCGGCCACGCTACGAACAGACCGTGATCGACCCGCCGCAGGAGTTCATCTACCGCGCGCTGACCAACCTGGCGGCGATGACCGCGCGCGGCTACACCTTCACCCCGAGCCAGAACCCGGCCCAGGATCCGGCGAGCAAGACCTACACCGATGCCAGGGGATTCTCGATCTCGTCGTGGCGCGAGACGGTGGGCCCGAAGCGGGAAGTGCGGTTCTCGATCACCTCCACCGCCCCCTGCGCGGCCGAGTGAGGGAGCACGCCACCGACTAGACTCGACACCGCCGTCACCGCTCGAGACGAGCGCTGCTGTCTATGCCAGGAGGGGATAGGTCGAGATGACAGTGCGGGAACGTGCACGGACGGCGGTCGAACCGGGCGTCAGAGGGTGTATGGGTGTCGAGATCGGTGGAGACCGCGACAGTGCAGCACGCTGAGTTCACCGGCTCCGAGTTCGAGATCCTGTGGTCCGGCTACGGGCGTGACCGGCTCCCCTATCCCCTGCAGTACCGCACCGACATCGCCGAGTTCGACGCGTTGAAGGCCCATCGCGAGGCCGCGGTCGAGAGCCTGTTGCGCAAATACGATCCGGCGATCGAGCACGCGCTGACCGTGCTGCTCGACCCCGACGCCAGGGTCGAGTCCAAAGGGTTTGTCGGCAAGGATGATTCGAATGTCATCCGCTTCCACGGCGCGATCCGCGGCAATCGGGGCGCGACGCTGGCGCAGGCGCCGGGCACCGCGGCGGACACGGGCGGGGACGTGACGCTGACCTACTGCACCGCGGGGCAGGTCGCCGCGCTCACCGTCGCCGCGCTGCCGCGCGCGAGGCCGGGCACCAAACCGCCGGTGGAGGTGCGGCGCGAGCAACTCGCGGCCGAAGAGGAACATTTCGAGTACCGCGCGGGCAGGCTCAGCTCCGCCGAGCAGCTCAACCGCATCTTCCATCGCGAACGTCGCGCGTTCGGCGAGATCTCCGCGTTCTCCGGGCCCGCCGTCGACGCGCGCCCCAGCCCCGGCCGCGCCTTCTGGTGGATGGACTACGACGACGGGCGCTACTACGTCAAAACCGGCGACCCGATCATCGCCGAACCGCTGCCCGCCGAGCGGATGATCGCGGGCATCCAGCGGATGCTCGCCCGCGCTCAGCGCTACCACCAGGAGTTCGGCGGCGACGACGAGATGCTCGCCTGAACCCGGTCACCAACTGCCCGCGAAGAGCGCCAGCAGCGCGGGCGCCGGGTCGGCCACCGTGCTGATGTTCGCCAGCGCCACCACCGCCGAGGCCGCCGCGGCCGCGACGGTCACCGCCGCCAGCGCGGCGAAGGTCCGGCGGGCCCGCCGATCCTCCGTGCCGGTCCGTCCGCGCTGCCGCCACAGCAGGACACCGGCGGCGGCGAACGCGACGGCGGTGAGGCAGGCGATCACGATCATGGCCTGGTGATAGCGCACGAAGCCGTCGAGCAGGACCGCGACCGCGGGCAGCATCGCGGCGTCGGTCTGGATCGCGGCCTCCAGATTCCCGACCACCTGATCGAGGGCCCCGGCGAGTTCCGGGTCGACCGGCGGCTCGGTCAGCATCGGCAGCGTCGAGGCGAAGGGCGCCACCACACCCTGGATGTTGGCCATCGTCGCCACCACTGCGAACAGCGCGGGCAGCGTCACCAGAGCGCTCACCACCCCGAGCCGGACCGGCCGCTCCGCCACGAGAAACGCCCGCCACAGCCGGACGGCCAGCGCCACGAGGACGATCACCAACAGTCCCGCGAGCACCGCCTTGGCCAGGTGATAGCGCGACCAGTAGTCGACCGTCGCGCTCAGCGCGGGTGTCAGCGCCCGATCTCCGGAGCCCCAGTATTCGACGAAGCCCGCGCGCAGCGCGTTCCGGACGTCGCCCTCGTCGCCGATTCCGCCACCCGGCACGCTGCCGGCGAGCCACCGCGGAGCGAGGACGAAGGCGCCGCCGAGGACGACGGCCAGCGCGCCCAACAGCGCGACGGGACGCCCGTCCAGACCTGCCCGAGTCTCGGTCTCCGAACTCATGCGACACCCCTGTTCTCGGCGACCATCCGCCTGAATGCGATCGTACCCAGAACGGCCTGCGCGGCAGGCCCACCGGGCAGGGCACCGAACAGGCGGCCCCACAGAGTGTTTCGCACCGGCGCTCGCTCAGCAGTCGAACGAGTGCTCGGGCTGCCAGACGTGCAGTGGTGACGGGAGATAGCGGACGATCGCGTCCAGGAGCGGGGCGACATCGTCGACGGCGGGCGCCGCGTCACACAGAACGGGGACGGCTTCGCCGATGTGGGTGAGGCGGCGGATCCGGTCGGTCAACTGGTCGGCGGGGAACCCTGACTCGATGCTGTCCTGCTCCAGCACCGCCGTCACCAGGTCGCGGTAGCGCCGCTCGGCGACCTGCCAGTGGTCGCCGAAGAATTGGGCGGCCATCGGCGCGAGCGACCACATCGGGACCACGTCGATCACCCCCGCGAAACCGGCGCCGGCGCCCATCGGCGAGTGCACCGCCAGCGGCACCGCACCGCGGATGCCGGCGATGGCCCGCACGCAGCGGTCGAAATCGGCGGCGGGATGGTCGAGTCCGGTCACCAGGCAGAGGCGGGCGACCTGATGGTCGTCGGCCATGCGCAGGAGGGACTCGAGGCGCGGTGCGCGCCGGACGGCGGCGGGCACGACGGCGATCACCCCGTCCGCGACCCGGATCGAGCGCTCGAGCTCGGCCACGGGCGCGCGGCTCGACAGTTCGGCGAGGTGGACGGTGTGCTCGATGCCCTCGACCGACCAGCGGATCGGGCCGTCCTGCGGGCCGCCACGGTGCAGTCGGCGCCGCAGGCGCGCGGTCTCGTCGGGGTCTCCGATGATGGTGACGTTGCAGATCGTCTGCGGGTCAATGGCGGCGGCGCCCAACGGTCCTCCAGATCGACTCGAGGGTGGTGGCCATCGGTGGTTTCCGGCTTCACGGTAGCGCCCGCCGGGCCCCGGTGGTGCGGGTTTCCACACCAAAATAGAACGTGTTCCTATATCGTCGGCCGGGTGCAGAAAGAACAACGCCCCGCGGTAGCGGGCTGGTTCACCGCGGACGACGGCGCGGTACGCCTCCAGGGCAGTCGCTGCGACGTGTGCGGCACACCGTACTTCCCCCGGAATACGCTGGCGTGCCGCAATCCGCAGTGCGCGGCCCCCAAGGACGGCTCCGAACTGGCCGACTACCAGTTCTCCACGCGCGGCCGGATCTGGTCCTACGCCGACGCCCGCTACCAGCCGCCACCGCCGTATGTCTCGCCCGAGCCGTTCGAGCCCTACATCGTGGCCGCGGTGGAGCTCGAGGTGGAGAAGATGGTGATCCTCGGGCAGGTGGTACGCGGGATCTCCGTGGACGACCTGTCCGTCGGCATGCCGGTCGAACTGACCGTCGGCGTGCTCTACGAGGACGAAGACGCCGAACACACGGTGTGGATGTGGAGGCCCGTCGATGCCTGAGACGAATCGCGATATCGCCGTCCTCGGTGCCGGCATGCACCAGTGGGGCAAGTGGGGCCGTAACTTCGTCGAATACGGGCTGGTCGCAGCCAGGGCCGCACTCGCGGACGCGGGGATCGACCACCGCGATGTCGGCTACATCGCCGGCGCCGACACCATCCGCAACGGGTACCCGGGCTTCGTCGCGGGCGCGACCTTCGCCCAGGCCCTCGGCTGGTCGGGCGCCCGGATCTCGAGCAGTTACGCCGCCTGCGCCTCGGGCGCCCAGGCCATCGCCAACGCCCGCGCGCAGATCCTGGCCGGGCTCACCGACGTGGCACTGGTGGTCGGCGCCGACACCACCCCGAAGGGGTTCTTCCAGCCGGTCGGCGGCGAACGCCGCGACGATCCGGACTGGTTGCGTTTCCACCTGCTCGGCGCGACCAATCCCATCTACTTCGCGCTGTACGCCCGCAGGCGGATGGCGCTGCACGGCGCCACGCTCGAGGACTTCGCCGCCGTCAAGGTGAAGAACGCCAAGCACGGCCTGAACAACCCGTACGCCCGCTACCGCAAGGAGGTGACGGCCGAGGACGTCGCCGCCTCGGCGATCGTCTCGGATCCGTTGCGGCTGCTCGACATCTGCGCCACCAGCGACGGCGGCGCCGCCCTGGTGCTGACCTCGATGGACTACGCGCGCAAGCACGGCATCGCCGAACCGGTGCGCATCCGGGCGCTGTCGACCGTCACCCCCACTTTCCCGAAGACTGTGCTCGACCTGCCGGATTTCGCGACGGACTCCGCGGTGGCCGTGGCGCCGCCGGAGCGTCCGTTCCGTTCCGATCTCGCGCACGCGGCCTATGAGGAAGCCGGGCTCGGTCCCGACGAGCTGTCGTTCGCGGAGGTCTACGACCTGTCCACGGCGCTCGAGCTCGACTGGTACGAGGACATCGGCCTGTGTGAGACCGGCGGCGCGGAGGAACTGCTCCGCAGCGGGGCGACCACCCTCGGCGGCCGGGTACCGGTGAACCCCAGCGGCGGCCTCGCCTGTTTCGGCGAGGCGATCCCCGCCCAGGCGATCGCCCAGGTGTGCGAGCTGACCTGGCAGTTGCGTGGGCAGGCCGAGGGTCGTCAGGTGACCGATGCCCGCGCGGGCATCGCGGTCAACCAGGGCCTGTTCGGCCACGGGTCGGCCCTCATCGCGACCCGCTGACCCACCAGACACGCGAAAACCCGGGCGATGCCCGGGTTTTCGTGCGTTTCGCGCGGATCAGGCCGAGACCGCCACTCGCTCGGATCCGCCCTCGACGACCGGTCGACGCGCGCGCAGCGCACCGACGCCGAGCAGCGCGAGACCGGCGGCCGACCAGGTCAGCAGGACGGCGAGCGGGGCGAGCGCACCGGCGCCGTCGAAGTAGGCGACCGCGCGCAGCAGCGAGGCGGCGGCACCGGGCGGGCACAGCTGACCGATCGTGCCCCAGGGCTGGGGCAGCAGTTCCGGCGCCGAGGTGGCCGCGGAGAACGGGTTGCCGATCAGCAGCATGGTCAGCGCGCCGAGACCGATACCGGCGCGCCCGATGGCGGCGGCCAGGCCGACGATCGTGGCGGCGACCGCGAAGGCGGACAGGCCGGCGATGGCCGACAGTTCCAGATACCCGCCGGGCACGATCGACAGCCAGGTGTGGAACACCAGGGTGCTGAGCAGACCGCCCACCACGGCGAAGGTGACCAGCCCGACGAGCCTGCCGCCGAGCGTGGACACCAGCAGGGTGAGCAGCACGCCCGCGGCGATGCCCGACATCACCAGGGGCAACACCATCGACCCGAAGCCGGCGCCGCGCGGATCGTCGGGATCGGTCGCGACCACGTCCTCGACCGGGGCGGGGGTCGCGCCACCGAGCTGCTGGGCGACGGCGGTGAGCTGCTGGGCGACCGCGGGCGAGGCGGCGGAGGCGATCAGGACCCGGGGCGCGCCGTCGCCGGTGACGATCGCGCCGTAGATCTCGTTGTCGGCCAGCGCCGTTCGGGCCGCCTCCGCGTCGGCGACGGTGGTGATGCTGAAGGCCTCGGGACTGCGCTGGTGCAGTTGCCTGCTGAGCTGGGTGGCTTGCGGACCGCTGACCGCGATGGGCAGGTCACGCGGCGCGAGGTTGACGGCGGGCCACGCGAAGGCGATCAGGAGCAGCGCCTGCAGCAGGGTGGCCGCGAGACCGAGCGCGACTGCTCGTCGGGTGATCAACATGACATTCTCCCTTAAAGCGAATGTTCGTTCTTTATTGGGTTCCACGGTGACACCGCCGGCCGTAGCTTGTCAAGAACGGATATTCGTTTTATTTTGGAACCATGCCCCGAGTCAGCGAAGAGCACCTGGAACGCCGCCGGAAACAGATCCTCGAGGCCGCCCAGCGGTGCTTCACGCGCAAGGGATTCCACGAGACGTCGATGCAGGACGTCTTCGCCGAGGCCGGGCTCTCCGCGGGCGCGGTCTACCGGTACTTCGCGAGCAAGAACGACATCATCTTCGCGCTGATCCTGGAGACGATGACCCCGTTGCGCGGGCGCATGGCCGAGATCATCCGCAGCGAGCAGGCCCCCACCCCCGCCGAGGTCGTGCGGCTGGTGACCGCCGAGGTGATCCAGCGCGGCGGGCCGGACGGACCACTGCGGCTGGCACCGCAGGCCTGGGCGATGGCGATGGTCCAGCCGGAGGCGAGCGTCCCGGTGCGGGCCGCCATCGCGGGCATGCGCGAACTGTGGCGCGAGTACGCGGTGCGCATGCGCGAGCTCGGCTGGATCGCGCCGGACGCCGACGTGGACGCGATGGCCAAGTCGATGATCAGTTTCCTGCCCGGATTCATGCTCCAGCACCTGCTGCTCGAGGACGTGAACCCGGACGACTTCGCCCGCGGCGTGGAACTGATGCTGGGCATCAGACCGGCCCCGCGGGGTTAGAAACGTCACTGTTATGAGCGCGGGCGAACGGGTAGGTTCGGGTGCGGTGCCGGTCGGGGTCTAGCGCCGAAAATCACCGAAACGAATCGACCAGGGAGTTTCCTGTGGCATTTCACCGTCGACACCTTCGATCACGCACCGTCGCCGCGCTCGCGGCCGCCCTCGTCCTGCCCGCGGCCGTCGCGGGCACCGCACAGGCACGCATGATCGGCGGCTTCGAGGTGGGCGGCGCGATCGAGATCGAATACGACCAGGCGGGCGGCGCCGCGCTCGGCGACCCCACCTCCCCCGAATCCGACGCGGCGGCGGGCGGCAAGTACCAGACCTTCGCCAACAACGCGGCCATCTACTGGCACCCCGACACCAACGCCAACACCGTCGCCGGGCAGATCAGGGACAAGTTCGCCGAGCACGGCAACGAGTCGGGCAAGCTCGGCTACCCGGTCACCCGCGAGCAGTCGACGCCCAACGGCGCCGGGCGCTTCAACCACTTCCAGAAGGGCTCGATCTACTGGTCCGTCGGTACCGGCGCGCACGAGATCAGCGGCCCGATCCGGGACAAGTGGGCCGCCCTCGGCTGGGAGTCGAGCCCGCTCGGCTTCCCGCTCAGCGACGTCGCCAAGGCGGGCAAGGGCGACGGCCAGTTCACCATGTTCCCGACCGGCGCCATCTACTGGACCTCGGCCACCGGCGCGCACGCGGTCTGGGGCAGCATCCAGGCCGACTGGATCCGCGCGGGCGCCGAGGGCGGCCGCTACGGCTACCCCACCAGCGACGAGTACGACTACCAGGGCGGCAAGGCCCAGGATTTCCAGGGCGGCAAGATCACCTGGAAGCCCGGCAACTGACGCCTACGGCGCGAGCAGGCCCTGCCTGGCCCTGCTCGCGCCGGACAGCGCGAGCAGCAGCATGGTGGTGAGCGCGCTGTCGTCGAGACCCTCGGCGGGGAACGTGTAGCGCAGGATCACATCGCCCAGCTTGCCGCGCCCGATCAGGGTGACCGAGCCGAACTGCATCTCGTTGTTGCGCTCGGCGACCCGCTTGTGCAGCTGCGGCTTGAGCGGGCGGTCCCAGGCCAGCACGCTGGTCAGCGACAGCACCGTGAGGCCGGGCGCCAGGGTGACGGCGCGGATCGAGCACAGCGCGCCGTCGTACTCGAAACCGAGCGACCCGTCGGCGTCGACGCGCACGTCGATGTCTTGCATCTGCAGGCAGGCGCCGGTGCGCGCCTGCAAATCGAGGTCGGGGGTGACCGCGGCGTCCATGTCGGCTCCCTCGCTCATTTGGTGCCGCCGAAGCGACGATCGCGCTTGGCGTATTCCAAGCACGCGTCCCACAGGTTACGCCGGTCGAAATCGGGGAAAAGCGTGTCCTGGTAGACGAATTCGGCGTAGGCGGCCTGCCAGATGAGGAAGTTCGAGCTGCGGAACTCCCCCGACGGACGCAGGAACAGGTCGACATCGGGCATGTCGGGTTCGTCGAGGTAGCGGGCGACGGTGGCCTCGTCGATCTTCTCCGGATCGATCTCCCCCGCGGCCACCCGGCGCGCGATTTCGCGTGCGGCGTCGGCGATCTCGGCCCGGCCGCCGTAGTTGACGCACATGGTCAGCGTCATCACGTCGTTGTCCTTGGTGAGCTCCTCGGCGACCTCGAGCTCCTTGATCACGCTGCGCCACAGGCGCGGTCGGCGCCCCGCCCAGCGCACCCGCACACCCATCTCGTGCATCTCGTCGCGGCGGCGGCGGATGACATCGCGGTTGAAGCCCATCAGGAAGCGGACCTCGTCGGGGCTGCGGCGCCAGTTCTCGGTGGAGAAGGCGTAGGCCGACAACCACTTGACGCCGATCTCGATGGACCCCTCGACCGCGTCCATGAGCACCGCCTCGCCGCGTTCGTGCCCCGCGGTGCGCGGCAGGCCACGCTCCTGCGCCCAGCGGCCGTTGCCGTCCATCACCAGCGCGACGTGGTTGGGCACCAGCTCCGGCGGGATCGCGGGCGGCCGCGCGCCGGAGGGGTGCTGCGACGGCGGGCGGATGTCGCGGGCCGTCTTGCTCGCGGTGGATGAGTCACGACGCAGGATCACGGCGTCCATCCTGCCTGATGGCCGCGGGGCGCCGGTTCGCGGGCGGCGCGATCAGCCGGCGACGACGGGCCGGTCCACCGCCGTGCCGACGGACCGTTCGATCAGCGGCAAGGTGCGCAACTGCCGTTCCAGATGCCACTGCAGATGGGCGGCGACCAGACCGCTCGCCTGGCGGCGGACGTTGTCGGGCACACCCGCGATGTAATCCCACTCCCCCTTCAACAGGGCGACGAGCAGATCGAGCACACCGGTGGCCGGGGTACTCGCACCCGGCGGCCTGCAGTGCACACACACCGCGCCGCCCGCCGCGACGTGGAACGCGCGATGCGGTCCGGGGGTGGCGCAGCGGGCGCATTCGTCGAGTGCGGGCGCCCAGCCGGCGAAACCCATGGCGCGCAACAGGTACGCGTCGAGGATCAGTTCGTGCGGGCGCTGTTTGGCGGCGATGGCGCGCAGGGCGCTGGCGGTGAGCGCGTGCAGTTTCGGGGCGGGGGCGCGTTCCTCGCCCGCGAGGCGTTCGGCGGTCTCGAGGATCGCGCAGGCGGTGGTGTAGCGGCCGTAGTCGTCGATGATGTCGGCGGCGAACGCCTCGACGGTGGTCACCTGGGTGACGATGTCGAGCGTGCGGCCCGGATGCAGCTGCACGTCGATGTAGGCGAACGGCTCGAGCCGGGCCCCGAACTTCGACTTGGTGCGCCGAACCCCCTTGGCCACCGCGCGCACCAGCCCGTGTTGCCTGGTCAGCAGCGTGACGATGCGATCGGCCTCGCCCAGCTTGTGCTGACGGACCACCACCGCCTCATCCCGATACAACCGCACGGGCCCAGTCTTCCACGTCGGCCCGACACCGCGCCCACGGACACACCCCGGCGTACCGGCCTCAGTTCTGCCGCAGCAGACCCGCGAGCAGCAGGAGCAGCGACTGCTGGGTCTCGAGCCGCGCGCGGTCCGGATCCTCGGCGTGGGCGACGATGAGGGCGGCTTCGGAGATGGCGCTGAGCAGCAGCTGGGCCAGCACCGCGACGGGCGCGGCCGGGACGAGGCCCGCGTCGGTGGCGCGTTGCAGCTGGGCGGTGATCAGGCCGAGGCCGTGCCTGGCCTCGAACTCGCGGAAGGCGGGCCAGCCCAGCACGGTCGGGGCGTCCATCAGCACGATGCGCAGCATCTGCGGGCGGGCGCAGATGTCGAGGAAGCGGGCCAGCCCCGCGGTCATGCCCGCGACCACGTCGTCGGGGTCGACCGCGGCGACCGCATCCTGGATCTCCGCGGTCGCCTCGGTCTCCACCTGTTCGAGCACGGCGAGGAACAGTCCCCGTTTGTCGCCGTAGTGGTGATGGAGCGCGCCGCGGGTCACTCCGGCGGCCGCCACCAACTGCTCGGCGGAGGTCCCCGCGAAGCCGCGCTCGGCGAACAGGTCACGGCCTGCCCGCTCGAGCGCGGCGCGGGTGGTGCGGGAGCGGTCCTCCTGACTACGGCGCTGCATGCAGCCGAGTGAACTCCACGATCAGTTCGGCGAGCAACTCCGGCTGGTCCTCGGGCAGGAAGGTGTAGGAATCGCCGACGGTCCGCAGGCTCGCCCGCGGCAGGTCGGTGACCAGCCGCTGGGCCAGCGACATCGGGAACAGTTTGTCCTCGGTCGACCAGACCACGAGCACCGGCAGGTCGACCTCGGCGAATCGTTGCGCCGCGGCCATGGTGTGCCGCGTGTCCACGCCCGCGGCGAAGCGGCGCAGGTCCGCCCTGATGGCGGGGTCGCGCCGGGCCGGACCCAGGTAGGACTCCGCGATCGGTGCGGGCAGTGGGTGTTTGGTCACCCAGCCGAAGGCGAGCGGCAGCCGCTGGGCCGGCCGCCAGCGCAGCGGGGCGAGCAGCGGGGCGATCGCGCCGGGGATCTTCGCCAGGCGCACCAGGGCGGTGAAGGGCTTCGGCGGGAAGACCTCGTAGCAGTCGACCGCGGCCAGCACGACGCGGCCGATGCGTTCCGGATGCCGGGTCATCAGGATCTGGGTGAGCGCGCCACCGGTGTCGTTGGCGACGATCGTGACGTCGGTGAGGTCGAGCGCGTCGAGGAACTCGGCGATCAGGTCGGCCAGGCCGGTGGGCGTGAGGTCGGCGTCGGGCATCGGGATCGTGTGCGCGCCGAGTGGCCAGTCGGGGGTGAGGCAGCGGTGTCCGGCCGCGACGAGGCCGGGCACGACGTCACGCCACAGATCGGCGTTGACGAGCAGGCCGTGGACGAAGACGACCGGCGATCCGGTTCCGGTGTCGTGATAGCGGAGGCGCCCGGTCGAGAGCGTGCGGTCGTGTGCCGGGCCGAGTGCTGAGCTGATTCCCATGGGGTCCTCCCCTGGTCGAATGCTGGGCCTCTCCACTGTTACATACATACCGAATGTATGTCTATCCCAGATATCCACCCAGGGTATGTGGACGGGTGACCAGTTTCGCGGTTACGGTCGAGCACACCCCAGCAGAGACGGAGCTCACATGTCCGTGCCCGACCGCGTCGCGCCGAACTCCCCCGCCGACCTCGGCCTCACCGAACTGAGCGCGGCCATCGCCGACGGTCACCTCACCTCGGTCGCGGCCGTCGGCGACGCGCTCGACCGGATCGAGGCATCGCAGCCGACCCTCAACGCGTTCCGCGTGGTGCGGCGCGAGGCCGCGCTGCGCGAGGCCGCCGACGCCGACGCGCGCCGCGCGACCGGGACACGACTGCCACTGCTCGGCGTGCCGATCGCGGTCAAGGACGACACCGACATCGCCGGGGAGGTCACCGCCTTCGGCTGCGGCGGCGAGTTCACGCCCGCGACCGCCGACGCGGAATCGGTGCGACGACTGCGCGCGGCGGGCGCGGTGATCGTGGGCAAGAGCAACACCTGCGAGCTCGGTCAGCTGCCTTTCACCAGCGGCGACGCCTTCGGGCACACCCGCAATCCGTGGGACCGCACCCGCACGCCCGGCGGCTCCTCCGGCGGATCGGCGGCGGCGGTCGCGGCCGGATTGGTGCCCGCCGCACTGGGTTCCGACGGAGCGGGCTCGGTGCGCATCCCCGCCGCGTGGACCAACCTGGTCGGCATCAAGCCACAGCGCGGCCGCATCTCCACCTGGCCGCACCCCGAGGCATTCCACGGACTCACCGTCAACGGGCCGCTCGCGCGCACCGTGCGCGACGCCGCGCTCCTGCTCGACATCGCCGCGGGCCCGCACCCCGGCGACCTGCACACCCCCGCGCCGATCGACGCGGCCGCGGCGGTGGGCCGCGATCCGGGCAAGCTCAGAATCGCGCTCTCCCTGCGCATCCCGTTCACCGCGACCCGCACCGCCCTGGATCCACAGATCGCGGCGGCCGTGCACGACCTGGCCGCCACCCTGCGCGCACTCGGCCACACGGTCACGGTCGCCGATCTGCACTACGGCGTACTGATCGGCGCCTCCTTCCTGCCACGCTCACTCGGCGGGATCAGCAAGGTGCACCGGTCCATGCCCGCGGCGGTCGTCGACCCGCGGACCACGGCGAACGCGCGCGTCGGCCGGCTCCTCGGCGGACCCGCGCTCACCGCGGCCCGGATGCTGGAACCGTTGCTGCACCGGCGGATCGGCGCGTTCTTCGACGACTACGACGTGGTGCTGGCGCCGACGACGGCCACCCCGGCCCCGCGGGCCGAGGAGATCGACGGCATCGGCGTCGGCGCGACCAACGGCCTGATCACCGGCGCGTGCCCGTTCACCTGGCCCTGGAATGTCCTCGGCTGGCCGAGCGTGAACGTCCCCGCCGGGTTCACCGACACCGGGCTGCCGATCGGCGCACAGCTGATGGGCACGGCGAACACCGAGCCGATGCTCATCGCCCTGGCCGCGCAGCTCGAGGCGGAACGGCACTGGGATCGGGACCGGCCGACTCCGTGGTGGACCTAACGACCCGGTTCGGCCCACCCCTCGATATCGCTCTTGGTACCCGCCGGGCACCCGTCCTGCCCGGTCTGGCGCGGGAACATCATCAGGCAACGCTGCGGCCCCTGCCCGCCGACGGCCGTCGTGACGAGCACCGCGATGGATGACCCGTCGGCCACGCGCCTCGTCGAGTAGCCGAGTGTGCCGGTGACGCCGCGATAATCGCTCTCGCGCATCTGCACGGCGATGGCGGTGCGGTTCGGCGGCAGGTCGGCCAGCACGCCGCGACTGCTGCGCACCGCCTGCAGGAACAACCCGCTCACATCGAAGGCCAGTCCGGTGCGGTCGCCCGCCCAGGTGGGCCGGTAGTCGCCGAGTTCGGGGTAGCCGCGCAGCTCCTCGATCAGCCCGGCCAGCTCGACGCACAGCTGCTCGTGCTCGAACGGCACCGGCTGATCGCCGACTCTGCCCACGCCGCGGACGCAGTCGGCGCCGCCGAGCATCACCGGCGCCGCCTTGGACACGTAGCGCACGGTGAGATTCGCGGGCAGCGCCGCGGTCGCCTTGGGATCGGTGATCAGGCGGGTCACCGCGTCGTTGCCCAGGATCGCCGGCCCGTCCCCGCTGAGACAGCCGCGGCTCACCGCCTTGGCGAAGGTCGGGAAGTCGTCGTTGCGGCCCGCGAAGAACAGCAGGGTGTTCCGGTCGAATCCCTCGGTCTCGCAGGGCGCGGGGAATCGGTAGAGCTGTTGCTGCTCGCGCCAGCTCAGGCTCTCCTGAGCCACACCGCGTTCGGCGAGTTCGTCTTTCAGATCCGCGACCAGGGTCGTCACGTAGAGGTCGTCGGCCGCCTCCGGGTGGTAGATCACCACCTTGTCGTAGCGGCGGCCGCCGGTGTTCTCCCTGGCACCCTGCGCGTAGTCGGCGATGAGCCGCGCCTGCACCTTGTTGCTCGGCGCCGCCTGGAAGTACAGTGGCGAGGCCTGATCCAGGCCGTCGGCGGACAGCGTCGTCGCCACCGCGGGCACACCGAGTTCACCGAGCCGGGTGATCGCCCCGCGCGTCTCGTCGGTGCTGCGGTCGATGCCGACCACGCCGAGCACGCTGGGGTCCTCGGCCGCCAATCCGCGCAGCTGATGCTCGACCACCCACTGCGCCTGCCGCATGTCGGTGCCGCCGTTGGCGATGACGATCCGCAACAGCGGCTCGGACTCGTCCGAGGCCAGCAGCGCCCGACGCTGCTGCACCGCCAGCCCGGCCAGCTCCTCGACCTGGGCGTGCGGGTAGCGCACATTCGTGTCGGCGTAGCTGAGCCCGGCGAAGTACACCAGCGAAACCAGCGGCCGGTTCGGGTTGCTCTCGCGCGCCTCGGCCGCCGCCGCGTTGAGCCGGAACACCTCGCGCTGCATGGCGGTGAGCTCGGGATCGTCGGCGAAGATCTGCCGCGGATTGTCGCTGTAGCCGACGCACTCGCCGTCCCGCAGACTCACCGAGACACCGCCGGTCCACGGCCACTGCGAGCACGGCGCCCCGCGCAGCGGCGGGAAGTAGACGAGCGCGGCGCCCACCGCGAGGGCGATCGGGATCAGCACGCACAGCCCGACGAACCAGCTGCGCGCGGCCATCGGAGGCGCGGGCGGCAGGGCCATCCCCCGGAAGCGCGGATCGCTGATCCGCGGTGGCACATCAGCGGGCAGCAGCGCGCGCAGCGGCAGGAACCAGGCATCGGCCTGCCGGTGGGTGCGCCGGTTCTCGATCTCGCGGACCCAGCTCTGCAGCGGGTCCGGCGGCTGCGCGGTCGGCCGCTCGGCGATGCTCTCCAGGGTGCGCAGCTGACGCAGGTCCCCGATGTGGCCCAGCTCGCCGACCTCACGGCGCGGTCCCTCGTCGCGGAAGGCGACGACCACCAGCGGGTCGAAATGCCCGGTCTCGTTGCGGATCTCATTGATCCAGGTGAGGATTCGCGCGCCGTCGCCGTCCTCGGCCAGCCCGCCGAGCAGAGCCACCGGGTAGGCGGTGCGCCGCCAGCTCGACGGCCGCCAGATCCGGCGCCGGTAGGCATCGCGCAGGTCCTCGAGGAAGGCGTGGATGAGCAGCTTGGCGACCTGCTCCTCGTTCTCGTCGACCCGGTGCGAGGCGGTCAACCGGGACGCGAAACCCAGGAAACTGCCCGACAATTCGGGTGCGAGGTACCGCTGGTGCAGGAACCACCGCGTCACCTTCGACATGCCGGGGATGCGCCCGGACACCCACAGCCACAACCGCAGCACCGGCCACAGCGCCAGCACACCGAAGACCACCCGCGAAATCGTGTCGCCCGCGACCCCTTCGGCGGTGTCGGAGCGACTCGTCGGCGAACCGCTGCGCAACAGCTTGGGCAACCGGCGGCGCAATTCGTCGGGCGTCTCGGATTCGTCGCTGGTGACCCGCTGCCTGGTCAGCCAGTCGGCGGTGCGGTAGCGCGGGAACTTGATCGCGCCCATGGCGGTGTCGTCGGCGGCGAACCCGGCGACCAGCTGCTGGATGATCGGCAGACAGTGCCCGGCGAGCTCCTGATCGTCGACCGAGCTGACCGCGCTGAGGTCGGGCGTGAGCGCGGTGCGCGGCAGATCGGGTGCGTGCAGATCGATCTTGGCGCGCGGTGTCGCCCGCCTGCCGCCCGATTCGCCCAGCCAGCTGTACAACTCGCCGACCAGTGTCGGGTGCCCCTGCACCCCGACCACCTCGACGATCGGCCGCGGCAGGGTGCGCCGTCCGCGCCACAGCGCGCGCAGCACCCGCGGCTTGGCGTCGGGAATCTCGAGTACCCGCAGCAACTCCAGCAGCTTGCCGACATCATTGGCATCGGGCACTTCGACGGCCTCCCCGGGGCGAACAGCGAGCACACCGGATCACGCCCGGCGTATTCGCCGAACGATACCCCGTCCGGCCGACACTCAAACGGTCAAAAGCCCAGCTTCCCCAGCTGTTTCGGATCGCGCTGCCAGTCCTTGGCCACCTTCACGTGCAGGTTCAGGTAGATGCGGGTGCCGAGGATGTGCTCGATCTGCTTGCGCGCGTTGGTACCGACCTCCTTGAGCCGGGAACCGTTCTTGCCGATGATGATCGCCTTCTGGCTCGGCCGCTCGACATACAGCAGGGCATGCACCTCGAGCATGTCCTCGTTGGCCTCGTACGGCTGGATCTCCTCGATCACCACGGCCAGCGAATGCGGCAGCTCGTCGCGCACGCCTTCCAGCGCGGCCTCGCGGATCAGCTCGGCCATGAGGGTTTCCTCGGGCTCGTCGGTGATCTCGCCGTCGGGGTAGAACGCAGGCCCCTCGGGCATCTTCGACGCGATCACGTCGACGAGCACCTCGACCTGCTCGCCCTTCACCGCCGACACCGGCACGACCTCGGCCTCCGGCCCGAGCAGCTGGGAGACCGCCATCAGCTGGTGGGCGACCTGGTCGCGGCTCACCTTGTCGATCTTGGTGACCACGCCGAGCACGGTGGTCTTGGGCGCCATCATCTTGATCTGCTCGACGATCCAGCGGTCGCCGGGCCCGATCTTCTCGTCGGCCGGGATGCACACCGCGATCACGTCGACCTCGGAGTAGGTGTCCCGCACGAGATCGTTGAGGCGCTGGCCGAGCAGGGTGCGCGGGCGGTGCAGGCCGGGGGTGTCGACCAGGATGAGCTGGGCGTGCTCGCGGTGCACGATGCCGCGGATGGTGTGCCGGGTGGTCTGCGGACGCGAGGAGGTGATCGCGATCTTGGTGCCGACCAGCGCGTTGGTCAGCGTCGACTTGCCGGTGTTCGGGCGGCCGACGAAACAGACGAAGCCGGAACGGAACTCGGACTCAGCCACCGCGCACCTCGCTCAGCACGGCGCCGCCGCGATCGGTGCTGATCACCGTGGCCGACGGCGAGACCTCGTGCAGCGCGGCGATTCCGGCGTCCTCGGCGTCACCGGCGACGACGACCGCCGCCTCGAAACCCTCGGCGCCGCTGGAGATCGCGGCCGCCACGGCGGCCTGCAGCGCGGTCAGCCGCAGGCTCGACAGCGCGACCTCCCCCGCGGCGTAGGTGCGGCCGTCGGTGTCGCGCACCGCGGCACCGCTCGCACCGCCGGTGCGGCCCAGCGCGCCACGCGCCAGCACCAGCAGCTTGTTGTCTTCGGCATCCAGTTCACTCATCGGCTTCTCCGTTGTGGTCGGGCACGCTGACCTCGGCGGACTCGGCGCCCGCACCGGTCTGCGTCCTGTTCTTCTTCTCCTTGTCGGGCGCGCGGCGCACCAGCACGGTGTTGACCCGCATGCGGCCGCGCGCGTCCGCGCCACCCTCACCGCGCAGCACCAACCCGTACACGGTCACCTTCGACCCGGGCAGCGGGACGCGCCCCAGCTCGTGGGCGAGCAGACCACCCACGGTGTCGACGTCCTCGTCCTCGATGTCGAGCCCGTACAGCTCGCCGAGGTCCTCCACCGACAGCCGCGCCGAAACCCGGTAGCGGCCGTCGCCGAGGTCCTCCACCGGCGGGGTCTCGTCGGTGTCGTACTCGTCGGCGATCTCCCCGACGATCTCCTCGAGCACGTCCTCGATCGTCACCAGCCCGGCGATGCCGCCGTACTCGTCGACCAGCAGCGCCATGTGGTTACGGCGGCGCTGCATCTCGTCGAGCAGATCGTCGAGCGGCTTGGAATCGGGGATGAACACCGCGGGCCGCATCACTTCGCGCACCGTCACCTTGCGGCTGCGATCGGCATAGGGCACAAGGTCTTTCAGGTACACCACGCCGAGCACGTCGTCGACGTTCTCGCCGATCACCGGGATCCGGGAATGGCCCGACCTCACCGCCAGCGACATCGCCTGGGACGCGGTCTTGTCGTGTTCGATCCAGACCATCTCGGTGCGCGGCACCATCACCGCGCGGGCCAGGGTGTCGCCGAGTTCGAAGACCGACTGGATCATCCGTCGTTCGTCGTCGGCGACGACGCCGCGCTCCCTGGCCATGTCGACCACCTCGCGCAGCTCGATCTCGGAGGCGAAGGGGCCGTTGCGGAATCCCTTGCCCGGCGTGATCGCGTTGCCGAGCAGGATCAGCAGCCTGCTCACCGGGCTCAGCACCGCGCCGATGACCTGCAGGGGCACCGCGGCGCCCAGCGCGATCGAATAGGCGTGCTGGCGGCCGAGGGTGCGGGGTCCGACGCCGATCACGACATAGGACACGACCACCATCACCGCGGCGGTGACCAGCAGCGCCGTCGCCGGGCTCCACAGTTGCAGTGCCGCGGCGGCCAGCAGGACGGTGGCGGTGATCTCGCACAGGATGCGCAGCAGCACCATGAGATTCACGTACCGCGGGCGGTCGTCGACGATCTTGCGCAGCCGCGCGGCGCCGGGGCGTTCCTCGCGGACCATGTCGTCGAGCCGGGCCCGCGACACCGTGTTCAGCGCCGAGTCGACGCCGGCGAAGATCCCGCCGAGGCCGATCAGCACGATCGTCAGCAGGATCTGGGTGACTGCCGTCACGCGGGGCCCAGCGCGTCACCCGGCGCGGTGAAGCCCGCCTTGCCGAGCAGGCGGGCGTCGCGCTCGGCCAGTTCGGCGCGGCGCTGTTCCTCGCGCAGGCTCACGTACCACTCCTCGAGCAGCTGGCCCTGCAGCGCGAACATCTCCTTCTCCTCCTCGGGCTCGGCGTGGTCGTAGCCGAGCAGGTGGAGGACGCCGTGCACGGTGAGCAGCGCCAGTTCGTGGTCGAGCGAATGCCCGGCCTTCTGCGCCTGCCCCATCGCGAACTCCGGGCACAGCACGATGTCACCGAGCATCGAGGGACCGGGCTCCGGGCTGTCGGGACGCCCGCCCGGCTCGAGCTCGTCCATCGGGAACGACATGACGTCGGTGGGGCCGGGCAGATCCATCCAGCGCACGTGCAGGTCGGCCATGGTGTCGAGATCGACGAGCACCATCGACAGCTCGGCGGCCGGATGCACGTCCATCCGGCCGATCACGAAACGTGCCACGCTGACCAGGTCTTCTTCGGGGACGTCCATGCCCGATTCGTTGGCGATCTCGATGCTCACCTGTTCAGGGTACGGGCCGCGGTTCGAACGAAGAAACCGCATCGGTCCAGCGTGGCGCGGGTAACCGCGGTCCAGCGGATGCGGGTTCCCCAACGGGACCCGCATCCGCTGCTGACTGCTATCCGCGGTTGGCCCGCCCGGCCGCGCGGCGCTGCGCGCGGTTGCCGGGGTAGTGCGGGCCCGGCACCGCGCGGGTGTCGGATTCGTACCGGTCGTAGGCGTCGACGATGTCGGAGACCAGCCGGTGGCGCACCACGTCGGCGCTGGTGAGCTCCGAGAAGTGGATGTCGTCGATGTCGGTGAGGATCTCCGAGGCCGCGCGCAGACCCGAACGCTGCCCGTTGGGCAGGTCGACCTGCGAGATGTCACCGGTGACCACCATCTTCGAACCGAAGCCGAGGCGGGTGAGGAACATCTTCATCTGCTCGGCCGTGGTGTTCTGCGCCTCGTCGAGAATGATGAACGAGTCGTTGAGGCTGCGGCCACGCATGTACGCCAGCGGCGCGACCTCGATGACGCCCGAGGCGAGCAGCTTCGGGATGGCCTCGGGATCCATCATGTCGTGCAGCGCGTCGTAGAGCGGCCGCAGGTACGGGTCGATCTTGTCGTTGAGCGTGCCGGGCAGGAAGCCGAGCCGCTCGCCGGCTTCGACCGCGGGCCTGGTGAGGATGATGCGGGTGACCTGCTTGGACTGCAGGGCCTGCACCGCCTTGGCCATCGCCAGATAGGTCTTGCCCGTACCGGCGGGACCGATGCCGAACACGATGGTGTTGGCGTCGATCGCGTCGACGTAGCGCTTCTGGTTCAGCGTCTTGGGCCGGATGGTCTTGCCGCGCCGCGACAGGATGTCCAGGCTCAGCACCTCGGCCGGTGATTCGGACACGCCTTCGGTGAGCATCGAGACGGTGTGCCGGACCGCTTCGGGGGTGATCACGCGATTGCGGCCGGTCAGCGCCACGAGCTGCTCGATGACGCGCTCGGCCAGCGCGACGTCACCGGCTTTGCCGGTGATGGTGACGGTGTTGCCGCGGACGTGGATGTCGGCCGGGAGCAGCTTCTCCAGCTGACGGAGATTCTGGTCGGCCGAGCCGAGGAAGGGGAAAACAGACTCCGGGGCGAGTTCGATGCTGGAACGCACTGTTCGCGCCGCGGGACCCGCGTTGTTTCCGCCTGCGCCGATGCCTGATACGGGGTTGGTGGGGTCGCCGATCTCGCCTGAGTTCTTCAAAAGTGGCTATGGCCTGCTTCCGGTCTCGACTGTGTGTTCGATGAGCTCAGTTTAACGCGCGGCACCGACACCGCCCAGCGATATAACGACCGGTTCGGCCGAATCGCGATCGACGAGTGATCGCAGGTCACAGCGGGCGCGCTACCACCGCGCGGTGAGCGCGCCGAGGGCGCCGAGGGCCACCGCGGCGGCCGTGGAGGTGCGCAGCACGGTCGGACCGAGCAGCACGATGTCGGCGCCCGCCTCGGCCAGCGCGGTCAGCTCGGTGTCGTCGAGGCCGCCTTCCGGCCCGACGATCAGCACCACCTCGGGCGCCCCGGCCAGGGCGAGCTCGGTGAATTTGTGGGTGCCGGACTCATGCAGGGCGGCGACGATCGCGCCGTCGGCCTTCGCGGCGCGCACCAAGTCGAGCAGGTCACGGGTGCGGTGCAGCTCGGCAACCTCGGGGATGTACGCGCGCCGGGACTGCCGGGCCGCGGACCTGGCCGCGGCGCGCCACTTCTCGATCCCCTTGGCGGCCTTGGCCTCCCAGTTCGCGACACAGCGCGCGGCCTGCCACGGAACGATGGCGTCGGCGCCCGCCTCGGTCATCAGCTCGACGGCGAGTTCGGAGCGATCCGATTTCGGCAACGCCTGCACGACGCGCACCCGTGGGCTCGCCGGGGTGGCCAGCCTGCGGGTGCGCACGGCGAGGTCGAGCCGGTTCTTCTCGGCGGCGACGACCTCCGATTCGGCGAGCACGCCGCGTCCGTCGGACAGGGTGATCGGCTCACCCACCCGGATCCGGCGCACGGTCGCGGCGTGGCGGCCCTCCGGCCCGTCCAGGACCGCGACGGCGCCGGGCTCGGGGACCTCGTCGAGGTAGAAGACCGTCGCGGCCACCGGGTCAGCGTCCGCTGAAGGAGGCGCGCAGCCGGGCGAACAGGCCGCTGTTGTGCTCGGACTGAGCCGACATCACCTCGGCGCGGTCCCGGTCGCGCATGCCCTTGAACTTGCGCAGCAGGTCGGTCTGCTTACCGTCCAGCTTGGTGGGCACCACGATGTCGAGGTGGGCCAGCAGGTCACCGCGCGCGCCCGAGCGCAGCCGGGGCATGCCGTGCGCGCGCAGCTGGATGACCTCGCCGGGCTGGGTGCCCGGCGCGATGGTGAGCTCGGTGGGCCCGTCGAGGATCGTGTCGACCACGACCGTGGTGCCGAGGATGGCGTCGACCATCGGCACGCGCACGGTGCAGTGCAGGTCGTCGCCGTCGCGGACGAAGGTGTCGTGCGGCTGTTCGACGACCTCCACGTAGAGGTCACCGGCGTGACCGCCGCCGGGGCCGACCTCGCCCTGCGCGGCCAGGCGCACGCGCATGCCGTTGGCCACACCGGCCGGGATCGGCGCGGCGATCTCGCGGCGGGCGCGCACGCGGCCGTCGCCGCCACACTTGTGGCAGGGATCGGGGATGGTCTCGCCTGCGCCGCGGCAGGTGGGGCACTGTCGCGAGGTGAGCACCTGACCGAGGAACGAGCGCTGCACCGACTGCACCTCGCCCGCGCCGTCACAGGTCTCGCAGCGCACCGGCTTGGAGTTGCCGTTGGTGCCTGCGCCCTGGCAGATGTCGCAGAGGATGGCGGTGTCGACGGTGAGGTGCTTGGTGACGCCGACGGCGCATTCGGCCAGGCTCAGCCGCGTGCGGATGAGCGAGTCGGCGCCGGGCTGCACGCGGCCGCGCGGCTTGCGCACGCCGCCGCCCTGGCCGCTCATGCCGCCGAAGAACGCCTCGAAGACGTCGCCGAGGCCGCCGAAGCCCGCGCCGCTGAATCCGGCTCCGCCGCCACCGTTTTCGAGCGGGTCACCGCCGAGGTCGACGATGCGGCGCTTCTCCGGGTCGGTCAGCACCTCGTAGGCGGTGGAGACCTCCTTGAACTTGGCCTGGGCGGCCTCGTCCGGGTTCACGTCGGGGTGCAGTTCGCGGGCCAGCTTGCGGTAGGCGCGCTTGAGCTCCTGGTCGGTGGCGTTCTTGCCGACGCCGAGCAGTCCGTAGTAATCCCGTGCCACTTGAGTTCTCTAGTCCTTGGTCGCTGTGGTCCAGCCGAGCGCCGGGCGCATCCTTTAGTCGAATCGACTCAACTTTACCGGCCGAAGTTCCGACTTTACAGTGCGGGTCGGCCGCCCCCGGCTCGCCGTCACCTTTCGGCGAGCACCTCGCCGATGTACCTGGCGACGGTGGCCACCGACGCCATCGTCCCGGGGTAGTCCATCCGGGTGGGCCCGAGCACACCCATGCCGCCCAGGACCGCGCCCGCCGCCCCGTAGCCGGTGGACACCACCGAGGTGCCGCGCATCTGCTCGACCTGGGTCTCCTCGCCGATCTGCACCATCACCTGGCCGGGCTGCTGTGCCGCGGCGAGCAGTTTCAGCACGATGACCTGCTCTTCGAGCGCCTCGAGCACGGTGCGCAGCGAGCCGGGGAAGCCGAAGTCGGCGACATTGCGGGTGAGGTTGGCGGTGCCGCCGAGGACGAGCCGCTCCTCCGGGTGCTCGACCAGGGTTTCCACCAGCACGGTCGAGACGCGGACCAGCACGTCCTTGATCTTGTCGGGCGCCCGTTCGGGCAGCCCGGCCACCGACGCGCTGGCCACCGAGAGCAGCTTGCCGTCCATGGCGCCGCCGAGCAGGCCGCGCAGGGCGGCGAGATCGTCGTCGGAGATCACCGCGCCCAGGTCGACGATGCGCTGGTCGACCCGCCCGGTGTCGGTGATCACCACCAGCAGCAGACGCGCGGGGTTGAGCGCGACGACCTCGATGTGGCGCACGATCGAGGCCGAGACCGTGGGGTACTGCACGACGGCGACCTGGCGGGTGAGCTGTGCCAGCAGGCGCACGCCGCGACGCAGGACGTCGTCCAGGTCGACACCCGATTCGAGGAACTCCATGATCGCGCGGCGCTCGGCGCCGGAGAGCGGCTTCACCTCGGCGATGCGGTCGACGAACTCGCGGTAGCCCTTGTCGGTGGGAATGCGGCCGGAGCTGGTGTGCGGCTGGGTGATGTAGCCCTCGGCTTCGAGGACCGCCATGTCGTTGCGGATCGTCGCGCTGGAGACACCCAGGTTGTGCCGCTCGACGAGCGACTTCGAGCCGATCGGTTCCTTGGTGGCGACGTAGTCCGCGACGATCGCTCGCAGGACCTCGAACCGCCGATCCTCGGTGCTCGACGCCATCGACCCCACCTCCTCGCTCGTGCCGGGTACCTCATCGGCCCGCGTGTATCGCTGCGTTCGTCGCACAGAGTCGCACGCGGACGCTCGCAGCGTCTCGTTCTCCAGTCTAATTGTCCAGCCCGCGATCGCCCGCGCACCTCGTCGTCCCACGCCCGGGTTGTCCACAGGGCGCGAGTTGTCCACAGATCGCCGATCGGGGCTGGTCGAGCTCGGGCGCGCGGCGTACGTTCGGCACTGATTCAGCTGTTCACCAGTGGTTTTCGGACCGGCGGGAGGGGTGCGCGATGCAGCGGGACACGGTGGCGGTGGATCCGGCGGAGTTCGCCGGATTCGATCGGGGGTGTGGGGAGTTCCTCCGGGTGATCGAGGAGATCCGGGTGCTGGCCCGCCGGATCGCCGAGCAGGAGCACTGGGGGCTCGGCGAGGACGACCCACGGCTGGTCTCCGCGGCGGCGCTGGTGGCCGGATTGCGCACCAAGGCGGGCGGCGGCGGAAACAGCGTCGACACCGTGATGGCGGCGCACGCCGTCGTGGTGACGGATCTGCGGCGGACACTCCGGCGGGCGCTGGAGCAGTTCACGCTCGTCGACGAGGAATGGGCCGGACAGCAGAGAGCAGTGGACAGCGTTGTGCCACAGCGGGTTCCGGCGGGAGACCGTGATGGTCGAGTATGAGCCGCCCGGCATTCCGGGCGGAGGTGAGAACGTCCGGAACTGGCGCCACCCGGAGATCGTCGCGGCGTTCGCCCCGCTCGAGGTGACGGGGGCGGTCGCGCAGGCGGACTGTTTCGCACTGATCGCGCACAGGTGGGAGGAGGGGGTCTCCGCGTTCGCCCGCGCCATGCGCGACGCACAGGCGCCCTGGTCCGGTGCCGCTGCGGCCGCCGCGAATGCGGCCCTCACCGCGTATCTCGCTGAGGCGAGGGACCTGTCCACCGCCCTGGTCGAGCTGTCCGGGGTGGTGCGGGCGGCCGCCGAGGCGATCGTGGCCACGAGATACGCGATCCCCGCACTCGTCACCACCGGGATCGGTGACGGCGCGGCGGAATACGGCGCTCAGGAAAGGGCACTGGAGACCGCGCGCACGGCGATGCACGAGCGGTACGTGCTGCCGTTCGGCGCGGTGGACCGCCGGATTCCGGTGCTGCCCATGCCGACTCGGCGAGTCGCCACCTTGCCCGAGGAGCGAGAGGCTTCAGGCGCGGAGGAACGGCAGCCTAGAGGGGCACTCACCGGATCGACGAACAGCAGACTGACAGCCGCGGATCGAACGGATGTCGGCCACGGCGGCACGCAACGACCGAATGACGACCGCGGCAGCACGGAACGACCGAATGACAGCGGCGGCAACGGGAATCATCCACAGCACGCGAGCAGGGACCCGAAGGACGACGAGGCGAGCGAGCGACCGAGGTCAGCTGATGCGGATTCCCAGGACCTGTCCGCGGCGGTGGGAGGCGGGTCGGGTGACCTCGGCGTGCAGGGCGGCCAGTCACCGGAGCAAGGTGTGGGTGAGTCGGTCGTCCGGACGGTGTCGAGCAATGCGGGCGTCGCGCCGCTGTCGGCGCCGGCCAGTGGCTTCGGCCTGCCAGGAGGGACCGCTCCCCTGCCCTCGGCGAGCACGGAGCCGGGCTCGGGGTGGTTCGGCGAACGTCCGGAGCGACACGATCTCTCGCCCGATGCGCGCCAGGCTGTGCGGGACGGCGGCACCTCGGCGACGGGATCGGCCGATCGGGCATGGGCCGGTGGCTCGCGCTATCAGCCGTCGCCACCCTCCGATGCGCTGGAGCCGGGGATCGGTCGCAGTGTCGCCGGCGCGGCGGGGCCGGTCATCGGGGCGAATCCAGCCTCGACGGTGTCCGCGCCGCGCATCCTTGATCGCCTGTTCCACTTCGGCGTACCACCCGGTGGCGGACAGGCGCCGGACCCGGAACATGAGCGGGCGCTGCCGGACTACTTGATCACGACTGCGAATACCGAAGCGCTGCTGGGCGATCGGCGCCCCACGGTCACCGGCGGCGTGATCGGCGGCGTGCCGCCCGCGCCGGACGGTGAGCAGCGATCAGCGTCGGCTCGGGTCTGACATGGCTACGAGCCGAGAGTGCCGGTCGCGGCGGGGCCGCGGGATCCGGCGGCGGGGTCGGCCGCCCGGGATGGGCGGCCGAGACCGAGCTAGCCGCGAGCTGCCGACTGCGCGGCGCCCACCTGCTTGCCCGCGAGGGCATCCAGGCCGAGCATCGCCAGCAGCGATACACAGTCTTCCGCGTCGTTGGAATGCGACGCGACCGTGCGGGCGGCGACCGCGCACTGCCGCGCGTTCTCCGCCTTCTCCGCAGAGCGCGCTTCCGCGAATTCGCTCTGCTCGTGGACGAGGGTGATGTGCCGTTCGGTGGACATATAGCTCCCTAGGATCGAGCCGAAGCCTACGCCCCCAATCGTTATCTTCGGCCGCGAACCCAGCGAAAGCCCCGGTTCGGCACCCCGGTGTCGACGGCCCGCGATGAGGTGTGCATCACGCCGGATCACTCCACTGACCGGGTGATCTTCCACGTCGCTCAGGCAGCGCGCCAGCCCGGAAATTCGGGTCACGAATCAATATCGCGCGGGCTACCCGCGCGCGGCCCGCACCATCCGCAGCTGCCCGATCTCGGCCACGTTCTTCATCAGTTCGGCATCGACCCAGGAGACCTGATGCGCGACCGTCAACCCGGCATCGGCCGGCCACGGATAGGCCGAACCCGCGTCGAGCGCGGCGTCGTCGAGTCCGTCGAGGATCTCGAGCCAGTCCGCGCGCAACCCGCGCAACCACTCGACGGTGGGGGCACCGGGTCCAGGCCAGGAGATCTCGGTCCGTTCGCGGGGCGGCCGGTGCCGCGCGTGGTCGATCGCCACGCTCCACCACCAGCCGATGTGCCAGGTGAGCCAGCCGATGGTCGGCACCGGGATCGGATCGGGTTCGGTGTCCGCCCAGTCCGCGACCCAGATCTCGTCGCCGTGCCGCCGCATCGTCCAGCACAGCTCGCCCGGCTCCCACAGGAAGTCGGCGGGTTCCAGCCGCTCGAGATGGAACGCGAACAGCGACCAGACGAGGTCGAATTGCCAACGCAGCAGGTCGGTTCGGGAGGACGGCACGCCGCGCATCGTGCCACGCCGACCCCTCGGCGGGGAACCGTTTTTCCCTGGCCGGCCGAGCACGCCGAGACCGCCCCCACCGATCCGGAGCGCACCCGCGCGCCGCGATGCGGGCCCGACGACGTCCGCGCTGCCGTCAGTCGGCCCCGCGATCGGTGCGCTCTTCGCGGGCGATGCCGTGTTTCGGCGTTCCGGGTCCGGCGCTCAGGTGAGCAGCTCGCGGACGATGCCGTCGGCGAGCAGGCGCCCCCGATCGGTGAGGATCAGGTGGTCATCGGTGAGCACCGCGAGTCCGTCGGCGAGGACGCGGTCGAGCGCGGGTCGCGCGGAGGGCGCGAGCGTGCCGACGGGGAGGCCGGTGCGGAGCCGGACCGTGAGCATGAGGTGCTCGGTGTAGCGCTCGTCGTCGGTGAGGGCCTCCCAGCCCGCGGCGGGCAGTCCGCCGAGTGCCACGCGGTCGGCGTAGCGCGCGGGATGTTTGACGTTCCACCAGCGGACGCCGCCGACGTGACTGTGCGCGCCGGGTCCGGCGCCGAGCCAGTCGCCTCCGTCCCAGTAGCCGAGGTTGTGCCGGCAGCGCGCCGCGTCGTTCGCGGCCCAGTTGGAGACCTCGTACCAGGACAGCCCCGCCTCGGCGAGGCGGGAGTCGATGCGCTCGTAGCGGGCGGCGAGCACATCGTCGTCCGGCGCGGGCAGCTCACCGCGACGGACCTTGCGCGCCAGTGCCGTTCCGTCCTCGACGATGAGCGAATAGGCGGAGACGTGATCGACTCCCGCTGCCAGCACCGCGTTCAGGCTCGCGTCGAGGTCGGCGTCGGTCTCGCCCGGCGTGCCGTAGATCAGGTCCAGGTTGACGTGGTCGAACCCGGCCGCCCTGGCCTCCTTCGCCGCGGCCACGGCGCGACCCGGCGTGTGCGTACGATCGAGCACCTTCAGCACGTGCTGGGCCGCGGACTGCATGCCCAGCGACACCCGGGTGTACCCGGCGGCCCTGATGCGCGCGAAGAATTCCGGCGAGGTGGACTCCGGGTTCGACTCGGTGGTCACCTCGGCGCCCGCGGCGAGGGTGAAGTTCGCGCGCACGGCGTCGAGGACTGCGGCCAGCCCGTCCCCGCCGAGCAGCGACGGCGTCCCGCCGCCGACGAAGATCGTCGACACCTCGGGCGTCGCGCTCGGCAGCGCGCCGAACTCGGTCGCGGCCGACGCGAGCTCGCCGCGCAGCGCCTCGAGCCACGACTGCGGCGACGCCGAGGTCCCCAGCTCCCCCGCCGTGTAGGTGTTGAAGTCGCAGTACCCGCACCGCGTCGCGCAGAACGGCACGTGCACGTACACCCCGAACGCGCCACCGCCGAAATCGCGCAGCACCGGCCGCTCGGCCTCGGCCGGTCTCACGCCGGAAGCCCCGGGAACAGCGCTGGTAGTCACCCCTCCAGTCTGCCGGGCGCCGCTGGACGCCCGTGCGCAGCCCTCGCGAATGCCCGGCAGACCAGCGGCCGGGGCCGCGGGCGGACGGTACCGAGCGCGCCGAAGCCGGGCGCCTCCTCGGGGTGTCGACACCCGCCGCACGGGCAGCCAGTCGACCGAAGGCGGCGTGAAGACCGCGGGCGGCTGCCCGCACTCTCCCGGTGTTCGAGCCGCCCCCGACCTTCGAGACCAGGCCCGCACGAGTGGCCGTACCACCGGCCACCTGCGCTACGTCAGCGCTGGTGGCCCGGTGGGCCGCCTGGCGACCGGGTCAGTCCGCCACCACCGGGGTGTTCTGATTGGCGGTGAGCACCCAGGCGCCGTCCTCCTTGGTCATCACGTACATCGGGGTGCCCCGGCCGGTGACCTCGCCGTCGAGGTCCACGTAGGTCTGGCGGATCTTGACGGCGGCGACATCGGGGCGCAGGAACAGCACGTGCTCGATCTCGTAGGTCGCCTTGCCGTGCGTGGTGGCGCCGGGCAGGACCCGCGCGGTGAACTCGGCGATCGCCGCACGGCCGAACAGGCGCTTGCCGTGGCCCGTGGTCCAGATCGCGTCCTCCCGGAAGACGCCGGTGAACTCGTCGATCAGCTCGTTGTCCTGCGCATGGGCGATGGTGTCGACGACGGCGCGCAGGGCCGCCAGTTCGGTGTCGAGGTCGGCGGGGGTCCGGCCGGCCACGGTGGCGTCGGTGCTCATGCGATCACTGTGCAACCTCAACGACACTCCAGGTCAACGCGCTGTGCCGTACCGCACACAGCGATCCGAAGACGTATCACCGGTCGCTTACGCGCGGCCGGGTATGACCCCCGTCACAGAACGGGACACCCGTCCAGGGAATTTCCCCCAAAAGTGCGGGAAATATCTCCTCGGGGTCGGAACGACCCGGCTGACATGGCACAATAGGCGCATGCACGCAACTGGAGTACGACTCGTGGCCCGCCGCCACGTCGACTTCCAGCGTGTCTGCAGCGCCTGTTGTCGGCCCGGTTTCCACCGGTAGCGCAGCGGCGTCCCCGCCCGGGTTTCTCCCGGTGCCTTCGACTCTCATCGGCCCGCTGACCACCTGACGCGAGCCAGCCCCTCGCGCCTTCAGCACGGATGTACCACCCACCCCGCAGGAGCGACCCCACATGACGTCGAGCACCGACGCCGCTTCGACCGACCAGTCGACGCCGCAGGCCAGCCCCGAGCGCGCAGCAGCCAAGCGCCCGGCAGCCGAACGCCGCGTGCGGCCCGACCGGCCGCGCAGCGAGGCGCCCGTCGCGCCGCGCGAGCGCACCGGCAAGCCGGTCCGCCGGCGTTCCGAGGGCCAGTGGGCCCTCGGCTACCGCGAGCCGCTGAACCCGAACGAGCAGTCCAAGAAGGACGACAATCCGCTCAACGTGCGCGCGCGGATCGAGAACATCTACGCCAAGGGCGGCTTCGACTCGATCGACAAGGCCGATCTCCGCGGCCGCTTCCGCTGGTGGGGTCTCTACACCCAGCGCGAAGAGGGCTACGACGGCACCTGGACCGACGACGACAACATCGACCTCCTCGAGGCCAAGTACTTCATGATGCGGGTGCGCTGCGACGCGGGCGCGCTCAACGCCGCCCAGCTGCGCACCATCGGCCAGATCTCCACCGAGTTCGGCCGCGACACCGCCGACCTGTCCGACCGCGAGAACGTCCAGTACCACTGGATCGAGGTCGAGAACGTCCCCGAGATCTGGCGTCGGCTGGAGTCGGTCGGCCTGCACACCACCGAGGCGTGCGGCGACTGCCCGCGCGTGATCCTCGGTTCGCCGCTGGCCGGTGAGTCGCTCGACGAGATCATCGACCCCACGCCCGCGATCGACGAGATCGTCAAGCGCTACATCGGGAAGAAGGAGTACTCCAATCTTCCCCGCAAGTTCAAGACCGCGATCTCGGGCCAGCAGGACGTGGTGCACGAGATCAACGACGTCGCGTTCGTCGGTGTGAACCACCCCGAGCACGGGCCCGGCCTGGACCTGTGGGTCGGTGGCGGTCTGTCGACCAACCCGATGCTGGCCAAGCGCGTCGGCGCGTGGGTGCCGCTCGACGAGGTGCCGGATGTGTGGGAAGCCGTCGTGTCGCTGTTCCGCGATTACGGCTACCGCCGCCTGCGCACCAAGGCCCGCCTGAAGTTCCTCATCAAGGACTGGGGCATCGAGAAGTTCCGTCAGGTGCTCGAGGACGAGTACCTGAAGCGCAAGCTCATCGACGGTCCCGCGCCGGAGCAGCCTGCCAAGCCGATCGACCACGTGGGCGTGCAGAAGCTGCGCAACGGCCTCAACGCCGTCGGCTTCTCCCCCATCGCCGGTCGCGTGTCGGGCACCATCCTGAGCAAGGTCGCCGACGCCGCCGAGAAGTACGGTTCGGACCGTATCCGGTTCACTCCGTATCAGAAGCTGATCGTCCTCGACATCGCCGACGACCAGGTCGACGCGCTGATCGACGAGCTCGAACCGCTGGGCCTGCAGGCGCGTCCGTCGATCTGGCGGCGGAACCTGCTCGCCTGCAGCGGTATCGAGTTCTGCAAGCTGTCGTTCGTCGAGACCCGCAAGCGCTCGCAGGTGCTCGCCCCCGAGCTCGAGCAGCGCCTGGCCGACATCAACGCGCAGCTCGACGTGCCGATCACGATCAACATCAACGGCTGCCCGAACTCGTGCGGCCGGTCCCAGATCGCCGACATCGGCTTCAAGGGCCAGCTCGTCGACGACGGCAACGGGAATCAGGTCGAGGGCTTCCAGGTTCACCTGGGTGGCAGCCTCGGTCTGGACAGCGGGTTCGGCCGCAAGCTGCGTCAGCACAAGGTGACCAGCGTCGAGCTCGGCGACTACATCGAGCGCGTGGTGCGCAACTTCGTCAAGAACCGCGAAGACGGTGAGCGCTTCGCGGTGTGGGCGGTTCGCGCCGACGAGGCCGACCTCCGCTAGTGGATGAGGAGATCTCAACTGTGACAACGAATCTCGCCGCCAAGCTGTCCGAGGACGAACTGCGTGCCATCGCCGAGCAGGGCGCGGCCGAACTGGGCCCCGAGGCCTCGGCCGTCGACCTGATCGCCTGGACCGACCGGACTTTCGGCAACAACTACATCGTCGCCTCGAACATGCAGGACGGCGTGCTGGTGCACCTGGCCGCGCAGGCCCGCCCCGGCGTCGACGTGCTGTTCCTCGACACCGGCTACCACTTCGCCGAGACCATCGGCACCCGCGACGCGGTCGAGGCCGTGTACGGGGTGAACGTGGTGAACGTGCGGCCCGAGCACAGCGTCGCCGAGCAGGACGAACTGCTGGGCAAGGACCTGTTCGCGCGCGACGCGGGCGAGTGCTGCCGGCTGCGCAAGGTGGTCCCGCTGAAGAAGTCGCTGTCGGGCTACAACGCCTGGATCACCGGCATCCGCCGGGTGGAGGCGCCCACGCGCGCCAACGCCCCGCTGATCTCCTTCGACGAAGCGTTCGGCCTGGTGAAGATCAACCCGATCGCACCGTGGTCCGACGACGAGATGCAGGCCTACATCGAGGCCAACGGCATCCTCGTCAATCCCCTGGTGGAAGAGGGCTACCCGTCCATCGGCTGCGCACCCTGCACGCGCAAGCCCGAGCCGGGGTCCGATCCGCGCAGTGGCCGCTGGGCCGGCCTCGCCAAGACCGAGTGCGGATTGCACCAATCATGACCGTCACCACCTCTGGGAGTGAGCCTGTGAGTACCCACACCACCGAACGCGATCTCGGCCTGACCGAGTTCGACACCCTCGCGGCGCTGGAGTCCGAGGCGATCCACATCTTCCGTGAGGTCGCCGGCGAGTTCGAGCGGCCGGTGATCCTGTTCTCCGGCGGCAAGGACTCCACGGTGCTGCTGCACCTGGCGCTCAAGGCCTTCTGGCCCGCGCCGCTGCCGTTCGCGCTGCTGCACGTCGACACCGGGCACAACCTCGACGAGGTGCTCGAGTTCCGCGACAAGGTGGTGGACAAGTACGGGCTGCGCCTGCACGTGGCCTCGGTCGAGGAGTACCTGGCCGACGGCCGCCTCACCGAGCGCCCCGACGGCATCCGCAACCCGCTGCAGACCGTCCCGCTGCTCGACGCCATCACCGAGCACCGCTTCGACGCGGTCTTCGGCGGCGGCCGCCGCGACGAGGAGCGTTCGCGCGCCAAGGAGCGGATCTTCTCGCTGCGCAACGCCTTCGGTCAGTGGGACCCGAAGCGGCAGCGACCCGAGCTGTGGAACCTGTACAACGGCAAGCACGCGCCGGGTGAGCACGTGCGCGTGTTCCCGCTGAGCAACTGGACCGAGCTCGACATCTGGCGCTACATCGCCCGCGAGGACATCGATCTCGCCTCGATCTACTACGCCCACGAGCGCCCGGTGTACCAGCGCGACGGCATGTGGATGACCCCCGGCGTGTGGGGCGGCCCGACCGAGAACGAAGTGCTCGAGACCCGGTCGGTGCGGTACCGCACCGTCGGCGACGGTTCCACCACCGGCGCCATCATCTCCGACGCCGCCGACAACGAGGCCATCCTGGCCGAGGTCGCCGCGTCCCGACTGACCGAACGCGGTGCCACCCGCGGCGACGACCGGGTATCGGAAGCCGCCATGGAGGACCGCAAGCGAGAGGGTTATTTCTGATATGTCCGACCTGTTGAGGCTGGCCACCGCCGGTTCTGTCGACGACGGCAAGTCCACTCTGGTCGGACGGCTGCTCTACGACACCAAGTCCGTGCTGGCCGATCAGATCGACGCCGTCACCCGCGCCTCGGTGGACAAGGGTCTGTCGACTCCCGACCTGTCGCTGCTCGTGGACGGCCTGCGCGCCGAGCGGGAGCAGGGCATCACCATCGATGTGGCCTACCGCTACTTCGCCACGCCGAAGCGCTCGTTCGTGCTGGCCGACACCCCGGGGCACGTGCAGTACACCCGCAACACGGTGTCCGGCGCGTCCACCGCGCAGCTGGTGATCCTGCTCGTCGACGCGCGCAAGGGCGTCATCGAGCAGACCCGCCGCCATGCCGCCGTGCTGGCGCTGCTCGGCGTGCCGAAGCTGGTCCTGGCCGTGAACAAGATCGACCTGGTGGACAACCCGGCCGAGGTGTTCGCCGCGATCTCCGCGGAGTTCAACGCGCTCACCGCCAAGCTGGGCTGGTCCGACGACGACGTGCTCGAGATCCCGGTCTCGGCGCTGCACGGGGACAACATCGCCAGCCGCTCGGAGAACACCCCCTACTACGACGGCCCCTCGCTGATCGAGCACCTGGAATCGGTGCCGGTGGACGCGGATTCGACCGGCACGCACGCCCTCGGCCTGCGCTTCCCGGTGCAGTACGTGATCCGTCCGCGCACCGCCGAGTACCCCGACTACCGCGGCTACGCGGGTCAGATCGCGGCCGGTTCGGTCTCCCCCGGTGACGAGATCGTGGTGCTGCCCTCGGGCAAGCGCACCACCGTCGAGCGCATCGACACCCCCGACGGCGAACTCGCCGTCGCGCAGGTGGGCCGCAGCGTGACGCTGATCCTGGCCGACGAGGTCGACATCTCGCGCGGCGACATCATCGCCTCGGTCGCCGACGCCCCGGAGCCGATCGACACCTTCGACGCGACGGTGTGCTGGCTGGGCGACAAGTCGCTGCGTCCCGGTGCGCGGCTGCTGCTCAAGCACGGCGCCAAGACCACGCAGGCGATCGTCGGCGCGCTCGTGGAGCGATTCGACGAGCAGACCCTGACGGCCGAGCCGAGCCCGGAGACCTTGGAGCTCAACGACATCGGCCGCGTCTCGCTGCGCCTGGCCGAGCCGATCCCGGCCGACGACTACCGCACGAACCGGCACACCGGCTCGTTCCTGCTGATCGACCCCGCCGGCGGCAACACGCTGGCGGCAGGCCTGGTGGGCGACGTGCTGACCTCGGTCGAGGTCGGTAGCGCGGTCTGATGTCGCGCACGCTCGCCCCGTCGCGTGGTGCCGCCCCGGTGCCGCGCGGCGTCGGCGGGCCCGCGCTGATCGCGGTCGCCCACGGCAGCCGCGATCCGCGTTCGGCGGCCACCATGGCCGCCGCCGTCGCCGAGATCGCCGCGGCCCGACCGGATCTCACGGTCCGGCTGGCCTTCCTGGATCTGTGCGCACCGTCCGTCGATCAGGTGGTCGACGATCTCGCCGCCCGGGGACACACCGACGCCATCGTCGTTCCCCTCCTGCTGGGCAGCGCTTTCCATGCCCGCGTCGACCTGCCCGCCCTGCTGGACCAGGCACGGCACCGGCATCCCCGGCTTCGGCTCACCCAGGCCGACGTCCTCGGCGCCGACCCACGTCTGATCACGGCACTGCACGACCGCGTCATCGAGGCTGTCGCCGGTGCGCCGGGCGGTGGCGTGGGAGCAGAGGCGGGCACGGCAGTGGGTGCCATCGGCCCTGTGGACGCCACCGGTGCGGCAAGCCGCGCCACTCCCACGGGCGCGAGTGGTCCAGCGGACGCGGCCTCGATCGCAGCCACTTCAGCGGGCGAAGGCACCTCAGCGGTGTCGGGAACCGTTCCCGCCGGCTTCGCTGCCGGTGTTCCCGCGCGTGGCACCGGGACGCTGGGGATCGTGGTCGCCGCGGTGGGTTCGCGCAGCGCCGCCGCGAATCTGCGCACCGCCACGGTGGCTCGCCTGCTGGCGGAGGTGACCGGAGCACGGACCGAGATCTGTTTCGCCACCGTGGAACCCGGTATCGCGGCCGCCGTGGATCGCCTGCGGACGCGGGGCGCGCGGCGCATCGTGGTGGCCCCGTGGTTCCTCGCACCCGGCCTGCTCACCGACCGGCTACACGCCGCGGCCCCTGACCTCCGCCACGCCGATGTCATCGGGGCGCATGCCGCGCTGACCGATGTCGTCTTGGCCCGCTACGACAGCGCGTTCGGGGCGGAACTCGAACTCTCCGCCTGATTTCCGGGTGCGCGATCGCCGAGGGGCGCGCGCAGCAGTCCGACGATCATGTCGACGATCTGCGGCGGGGTGGGGCCGAGAAGGCCGGGCGACTCGCGGGTGCGTTCACCATCGGCCAGCAGCGCGAACAGCGTCGTCGCCATCGACGAGATCCGGCTGTCGCGCTCGAGTGGGGTTCCGCCGGGTAGCAGCGCGCGCAGCGTGTCGGTGATGGTCGCCCAGGCCGGGCTGTGTTCCCCCGGCGGCCAGTCCTTGACCCGGTGACGCATGACCTCGAGGAAACGAAAGTAGTGCGTCGAGCCCTGCTCCGCCGCGGCGTCCAGGAGCGCGGTGACCAGCGCCTCGACCAGCGCACGCGTGTCGCCCTCGTCGATCGCGGCCAGTCGCCGCGCACACGAGGCCTCCACGGCCTCCAGCCGTCGCTCGACGATCGCCCTGACCAGTCCGTCGCGGTCACCGAAGTAGTACTGCACGGCGGAGTTGTTGCGCTGGCCCGCCGCGGCGGCCACCTCACGCAGCGGCACACCCGCGCCGTGGTCGGCGAACATCCGCTCGGCGGCGAGCAGCAGGGCATCGATCGTCACGGGAGAATTCTACCCCCCCTTTCATTAAGCGAACTTGCTTAACAATTCTGGGTATCAACGCTGCTCAGCGCCGAAATCCGCCATACCCCAGCATCATTCGACGCGAGACCCCCTCCCGCTGACCGGGAGATGAATGCGTCACGCTCCGTCCACGTCCGCACAATGAAAAACGCCGCGCGGGCACAGCGACTCCGATCATCACCCAACTGGAGAATGACAATGGGATCACAACCGGACGAAATACGCATGATCGAAACGGGCCGAAATCCGGAGCGATTCGCCCGAGGATGGCACTGCCTCGGCCTGCTGAAGGATTTCCGAGACGGCTTACCGCACCGGATCGACGCCTTCGGCACCGCACTGGTCGTCTTCCGATCCGAGGTCGACGGACGGATCAACGTCCTCGATGCCTTCTGCAGGCACATGGGCGGAAACCTGGCAGACGGAACGGTCAAGGGCGATTCGATCGCCTGTCCGTTCCACGACTGGCGGTGGGGCGGCGACGGCAAGTGCACCGGTATTCCGTACGCGCGCCGGGTACCACCCCTGGCCAGGACCCGCGGGTGGACGACGATGGAGCGGCACGGCCAGCTGTTCGTGTGGCACGATCCGCAGGGCAACCCGCCGCCGGCCGAGGTGACGATTCCGGAGATCGAGGGCTACGGCACCGACGAATGGACCGACTGGAGCTGGAATTCGACGCTCATCACCGGCAGCCATTGCCGTGAAATGATCGACAACGTCGTCGACATGGCCCATTTCTTCTACGTCCATTTCGCCTTGCCGAAATACTTCAAGAATGTTTTCCAGGGGCACATCGCGTCGCAGTACATGTCGGCGATCGGGCGACCGGATGTCCACCTCGGAACCGCCTACGACAAATCCGACGCCGAACTACGTTCCGAAGCCTCGTACTTCGGCCCCTCGTACATGATCAACGGTCAGAAACTCGCCTCCGACGGGCACACCACCGAAGGCATCCTGATCAACTGCCACTACCCGGTGACCTCCGATTCGTTCGTGCTGCAATACGGCGCGATCGTGAAGAAGATCCCCGGCATGCCGGACGAGGTCGCCACCCAGACCGCGGAAGCGTTCGCCACCAGCCTCGAAGTGGCGTTCCGCCAGGACATCGAGATCTGGAAGAACAAGTCCCGCATCGACAATCCCCTGCTGTGCGAGGAGGACGGCCCGGTCTACCAGCTCCGCCGCTGGTACGAGCAGTTCTACGTCGACGTGGCCGACGTCGAACCGGAGATGGTGAATCGCTTCGAATTCGAGGTCGACACCACCCGCGCCCTGCGGTCCTGGGAGCAGGAGGTGTCGGACAACATCGCCAACGGTCGCGAACTGTACGCCTGACATGGAGTAGCGCGGCCGGGCCGACGCGGCGTGCCGGCAGGCGCGACGCGTCGGCCCGAGCCGCGGCCGTCAGGTGACTCAGTTCACATACTCACCCCTTGGTTAGATACCCCCTGGGGGTATATTCTCGGTTCAGAAGCACAGCGAATCGAGAGGCGAACCGATGACCACCAACGCCCACGCCGGCCACCACACCACCGCGCACGCCGCCCACCAGCACCACGCCGGTCACACCGCGGTCGCCACCGATCACGGCGACGCGCACGCCGGTCACGATGCTCACGCCGCCCACGGTGATGCCCACGCCGGGCACGGTGCCGGCACACCAGGCGGCCTGCTGATCACGCAGGACGGCTACACCCTCGACCTCGACACCACGGTCGCCGAGCCGGGCGGGATCGACTTCCGGTTCCGGATTCTCGGACCCGACGGCAAGCCGGTCACCGAGTTCGATCCGATCCACGACCGCGAGCTACATCTGATCGTCGCGCGGCGGGAGCTGACCGGGTTCTGGCATGTCCACCCGGTCCGCGAGACCGACGGCACCTGGGCGATCCGGCTCGACCTCCCCGAGGCGGGCGCCTACCGGGTGTTCACCGACATCGCGCCGCGCGCGCTGGGCCGGACGATCACCCTGGGCGCCGATCTCGCGATCGCGGGACAGTATGCGCCGCAGCCCGTTCCGGCCGTCGGACGGCTCGCGGAGGTCGACGGTTACGCGGTGACCGTCGGCGGCGAACTGCGCGCCGAGGGCGACCTGCTGACGCTGACGGTCCGCAAAGACGGTGCGCCGGTGACGGATCTACAGCCCTACCTGGCCGCCTTCGGCCATCTGGTGATCCTGCGGGCGGGCGACCTCGCCTATGTGCACGTCCACCCCAACGGCGAACCGGGCGACGGGATCACCCCGGCCGGTCCCGAGATCACCTTCCACACAGCGGTTCCCGGCCCCGGCACCTATCGCCTGTTCCTGGACTTCAAACATGGTGACGTGGTCCGCACCGCCGCCTTCACGCTGGCCACGGAGGTCGCCGCGGAACCGCCTGCCGCACACCATCACTGAACTCGACAGCAGCGCCACGGCGCCGTCACCCGGAAACAGGGTGACGGCGCCGTTTCGTATGCCTATGCCGCAGTGCCGGAAAGCAGGCGCGCGGCGATCTTCCGCGCCGTCTCCACCCGTGCCGTGTCCCCGAGCTGGCGAGCGATATTGGCGGCGCTGACGATCGCGTCGAGCTCGAAGACCAGCACGTCGGCGTCGACCCCGGGGAGCTCGCCGAGCTCTTGCGCCTTGCAGATCTCCCCGGTCAGCAACGCGAGCCACTCGTCGTGATCGGCGACCACGGCGTCGCGCACCGGCCCCTGCTTGCTGCTGAACTCGGTGAGGGTGGCGACGCGGAAGCAGCCGCCGGGAAACGGCGGGTCCTCGATGTGCGCGAACCAGCGATCGAGCAGCGAGCGCACCCGGCCGATGCCGCGCGGTTCGCGCAGGCTGGGCGCGATCACCCGCTCGATGAAGACCTCGCGGGCAGTGTGCACGGCGGCGAGCTGGAGCGCCTCCTTGGTGCCGAAGAGCGTGGCGATGCCGCTCTTGCTGAGGCCGAGGTCGGTGGCGAGCATGCCGATGCTGAGACCGTCGAGCCCTTCGACGGAGGCCAGCTCGGCGGCGCGGCGCGCGATGGTCGCCCTGGCCCTCGCCCCTTTGGCGAGTCGTTGATCAACGGGCTCGGTCCGGGTCATGGAGCTCATTCTTCCACTCCCTCTTGCCTAGGTGAACGATCGGTCGTACTTTAATCTACGAACGATCGTACGTTCTTATTTCTCCCTGTGAAGGAACTCCCATGACCGACGTTTCCGCGCGGCCCGACGATCCGGCGATCACACCGCCCGGCACCGCGGGCCGCACCCTGGCCGTTGCGGTCGGTGCCGCGTTCATCGCTTTCCTCGATCTCTCGGTGGTCAACATCGCGTTCCCGACCATCGCCGAGACCTACCCCGGCACCGCGACCAGCACGCTGACCTGGATCGTCAGCGGCTACGCCATCGCCTTCGCGGCGCTGCTCACCCCGGCGGGCAGGCTCGCCGACGTGCTCGGACGGCGCAGGCTGTTCGTCCTCGCGCTGGCCGGCTTCGCCGTCACCTCACTGCTGTGCGGACTCGCGCCCGGCGCGGACTGGCTCATCGCCGGGCGCGTCCTCCAGGGCGCGACCGCCGCCTTCATGGTGCCCGCCGCGCTCGGCCTGGTCCTGGCCGTCACGCCGCGGGCGAAGATCGGCGCCGCCATCGGCGCCTGGTCGGCCGCGGGCGGATTCGCCGCCGTGGTCGGACCGGCGATCGGCGGCGCGCTCGTCGAGACTCTCGGCTGGCGGGCGGTCTTCCTGGTCAACGTGCCGATCGCGCTGATCCTGATCGTGCCGGGACTGCGGCTGCCCGCGGCCCAGCGCCAGGACCGGGACTCAGCGCTCCCCGATCCGGTGGGCATCCTCGCCGTCGCGCTCGGTCTCGGCGCCGTGGTCGCCGCGGTCACCGAGGGACAGAACTGGGGCTGGACCGCCCCCGGCACACTCATCGCGCTGCTCGGCGGCGCCGCGCTGGTGGTGTTCGCGCTGGTCCGCTCCCGACGGCACCCGGATCCGGCCGTGGCCGTATCGCTGTGGCGGGACCGGCGATTCGCCCTCGCGAACGCGGGCTCGTTCCTGTTCGGCGCGACGATGTTCGCCTGGCTGCTCGCCGGGCCCATGTTCCTCGACGCGCTCTGGGGCTATTCGGTCCTCGAATCCGCGGCCGCGCTGACCGTCGGCGCGGTGGCCTCGATGATCACCGCCGTGCTCACGGGCCGGGTCACCACTCCGCGCGGACAGCGCGCGGCAGGCGTCTTCGGGGCGCTGCTGTACACCGCCGCGCTCGCCTGGATGAGCACCGACGCGTTCGGCCCCGATCCGGCGCTGTGGTCGGCGTGGATACCGGCCGGGCTGCTCGGTGGCGGCGGCATCGGCGTGGTCGTCACAGTGCTCGGCACGGCGGCCGCGAGTTCTGTTCCGCCACACCAGTTCGCGGCGGGCATCGGGATGAACCTGACCGCCCGGCAGGTGGGCGGCGCGCTCGGCGTCGCCGTGCTGGCCGCCGTGTTCACCGCGATCCCCGAGACCGTGCGCGCCTTCCACACCCTGTTCGCGCTCTGCGCCGCGCTCGGTGTCGCTGTCGCCGTGCTGCTCGCCGTCCCGGCCCGCACCCCTGTCACCCTCGACGACTAGGAGTTCGAGATGTCTTCCACCACTTCACTGCCCGAGCGGTTCACCGAGGCCGACGATCCGCTGCTGCTCGCCCCGGACGCGGCGGCCGCCCTGCTGCGCGACGCACCGTGGCGGCGCTTCGCGGTGCTCGGCGATTCGATCGCCGCGGGCACGGGCGACCCGAGCCCCGGCTACGCCGCCACGGGCTGGGCCGACCGCGTCGCGGCGACCCTGTCGGTGGTGAATCCCGCACTGGCCTACCTCAATACCGGGCGCATCGGCGCGACCAGCGGCCAGGTCCGCGAGCGGCAGTTGCCCCAGATCCTGGAATTCGGCCCGGATCTCGTGCACGTCAGCTGCGGCGGCAACGATCTGTTCGAAGCGGGCGGTGATCCCGGCGCCCTGCGGGAGAACCTGTCCGCGATCTTCGCCGCGCTGACCGAGGCGGGTGCCGTGGTGTCGACGTTCACGGTGGCCGATGTCTGGGCCGTCGACCGGATGGCGCCCATGCGCGCGATGCGACCGCGCATGGCCGCGATGAACGAGGTGATCCGCGCGGTGGCCGGTGAATACGACGCGGTCCTCACGGAGTTCTGGGAGCACCCGGTACGTACACGACCCAGCCTGATGAGCGCGGACCTCATCCACTTCACGACCAGCGGACACGCGGTGGTGGCGACGGAGGTCACCCGGGCCCTGGCCGGCCGGTTGGGCCGCGACTGACGTCTCAGCGTCCTCGCCCCGGCGCGAACCCGCCACCGTGGGGCGTCCGCGAGCGCGCTGGAGTCGGCACACGGCACGCATCGAGCGCGGAATCAGCTGTTGCCGCGAACCAGTTCGGCGCCGAGGGCCGCCAGTTCCGCCCGTACCTCCGGGGGGCCGACGACTTCCACGTCGGCCCCCCAGCCCGCGAGTTGCCTGGCGACCATCTTCGCCGTGTCCGCGGTGATCTCTGCGCGGATCCGGCCGTCGTCCGCGGGGCCGAGCAGGGTGCAGTGGCGACCCTGCTGGTCGGCGAGGATCGGGGCCAGCGCGGTGGAGACGAGCACAGTCGCGGCGACGGCGGAGCGGCGCTGCTCCATCCTGGTCACGATGCGCGCCCACTCCGCCTGCAAGTCGAAATCGGCCGGCCGGTCGAAGGATTCGTCGAGCAGCGTGACTTCGCCGACCCGATCGAGGCGGAAGGTCCGGCGACCGCGGTCGGTGCCCGCGATCAGGTACCAGATCGTTTCCTTCTCCACCAGGCCCCACGGACTCAGCTCGCGCACGGTGCGCTCGCCGAATCGCACGTATTCGATGCGGACCCGGCGGCGATCGACCACCGCCTGTTGCAACGGGGCCAGCGCCGCGGGCGGCCGCGGGTCGGGCCGGCCCCAGCGGGCGGGGTCGACGACGACGGCGTCGGCCGCCGCGGCGGCGTCTTCCCGGAAGGTCTGCGGCAGCGCCCGCACCAGTTTGCGCAGCGCGGACTTCAGTTCGGGCGCGGCCTGCGCGGCCGGGCCTGCCAGCAGGAACAGCGCGCGCGTCTCCCCCGCCGTGAGCCCGGACAGGTCCGTGCGGGCACCGCCGATCAGCGACCACCCGCCGCCGCGCCCGGCCTGCGGATAGACGGGGATGCCCGCCGCCGACAAGGCCTCGAGATCGCGCCGGGCCGTCGCCACCGACACCTCCAGCTCGGCGGCGACCTCCGCGGCCGTCACCCGGCCGCGCGCCTGCATCAACAGCAGGGTGGCCACCAATCTGTCCGCTCGCATACTCGGTGATTCTGCCGAACAAAGTGCTCATTCGGTGAGCACTTTGCCTGGCAGAGTCGTTCTCGACACCGACGACGACCAAGGAGCCGACATGCTGCGCGGAATGGCCACCACCACCTACTACGCCGACGACCTCACCGCCGCCAAGGACTGGTACACCGAATTCCTCGGCCTCGCCCCGTATTACGAGGTGCCGGGCGGCTACTACGAATTCCGGGTGGGCCCGCTGCAGGCTGAGCTCGGCATCATCAACCGCGCCTACGCCCCGGCGGGCGCGCACAACGCGCCCGGCGGCGGCGGAGTGGTGTTCTGGCAGGTCGACGATCTCGCCGCCACCTTCGCCCGGCTGCTGGAGCTGGGCGCCACGGAGTACGAGCCGATCACCGCGCGGGGCGACGGCGAAGGTTTCGCCACGGCCGCGGTGCTCGACCCGTTCGGCAATGTCCTCGGGATCATGAGCAATCCACACTTCGTCGCCATGACCGAGCGGGAAACATCGCGGCACTGAGCACGCGATGTCGTGATTTCTCGCGCGACCAGGTCAGGCGGGGAACCAGCGCTCGAGGACGGTGGCGACGCCGTCTTCGAGCACATCTCCGGTCACCTCGTCGGCCAGGGCGCGCACCGGTTCGGGCGCGTTGGCCATGGCGACGGAATGGGCGGCCCAGCCGAACATCTCGCGATCATTGAAGCCGTCACCGATCGCGAGGGTCGCGGCCGGATCGATGTCGAGGGTCTGCCGGAGTCGTTCGAGCGCCCAGCCTTTCGACACGCCCTTGCGCGACACCGTGACCCACGGACCGAATTCGCCGTGCACCCAGGACGCGTCGGGGACCTCGAGCGCCCCGAGCAGGCGCACCATCTCCTCGGCCGTACCGCTGGGCCACCAGCCGTTGAGGCGTGGTGTCGGCGCGCTACTCAGCGCCTGGTGGTCGACGAGCAGGAATTCGCCGATCGGGAATTCGCCCGGCCCGTGCCCGGTGGCCCAGGTCCCCTCCCCCACGCGTTCGGCCGCGAAGATCATGTCGGGGAACAGGGTTCGCAGTGCCAGGACGGCGGGCGCCGGGTCGAAGGACTGCACCGCGAGCGGCTCGCCCCGCGCCACGTCGACGTGCACGGCGCCGTTGGAGCACAGCGCGTGCCCCTCGGTGAGCCCCAGGCCCTTCAGGACCGGCAGCGTCGTCACCACGGTGCGCCCGGTGGTGACCACCACGTGCGCGCCCGCCGACACCGCGGCCGCGACCGCCGCCGACACCCGTGCGCTCACCTCGAACCCGTCGACGAGCAGCGTCCCATCGACATCGAGCGCGATGAGTTCCGGCGCTCCCCCACGTACACCCATCACCCCATTGTGCCCGGCCCGACCGACACCCACCCGCGATTTCGGGACCGAGAACGGCACGGCAACCCCCTGCCGCCGCCGCGCGAAAAGCGGCGTGATCAACGAGGTTTCGCCCGAGTCGCGCCACGTGGTTCGCCGTCGCCACGATGCGGATGTCGACGGGACCCTCGGCATCAACGCCCAACAGCAGCTACAGATGTGTCCGTGGCGATCGACAGCCGCGGCGCATCGACCGTCGCACGCGGTGACTCGGTGATCCACCTCTATAGGTGGTCTCCACAGCACATGGCGCACGGCCGCAACGGCTCGTGTGCGAGCAGGGCCAAGAGCGCGTCGTCTCGGTGCCGCGCCGGCGATCTGGCCGGTCTCGATCTCCAGGTTCGGCACACGATCATCGCGGGCCCGCGCGAAGCAATGCCTCGAACCGGTCGCATCTGCCGGGTTCCAGCCCTATTCGCGATTCGAAGCCGCTCCAACGAAAGCCGTAGCTGCGGCATCGGACATGACACCCGTGCCGCACTCACTACTCCGCCGGTCGAGCCGGTACGCGGCGAAGGGCCTGCCCTGCCGGACGAACGGTCTGATCCACCCTGGATGGCGGTCCGCTCAGCGGCGGGAACCCCCGCCACCGCCGGCGCCCCCACCGCCACCGCCGGACGCACCGCCGGAGTCGCCACCACCGGAGGCCGCACCACCGGAGGTGCCGCCGCTCGACGTACCACCGCCGGACGTACCGCCGTTGGAGGCACCGCCGGATGTGCCGCCGGACGAGGCACCTCCGCTCGAAGTACCGCCGGACGCACCGCCACTCGTCGCGCCACCGCTAGACGCACCGCCGCTCGCGCCACCCGAGTCGCCGCCGGACGCACCACTTCCGCCGGACACACCACCACCGGCCGCACCGCCACCCGAGGCACCGCCGCCGGACGCGCCGCCGGAGTCACCCCCGCCGGACGCGCCGCCCCCGCCGGTGCCGCCACTGGACGTTCCACCGCCAGAGGTCCCACCACCCGATGCCCCGCTCGAGGACGAGCCGCCGTCCGTACCGCCGGTCGATGCGCCGCTGTCGCCGGTGCCGCCGGGCGAGGTCGTGCCGCCGGTGGTGCCACCGGGCGAGGTCGTGCCACCGGTACCGGTGCCGCCGCCGGACGTCCCCGTGCCGCCGGTCGACGTGCCGGGTGTGCTCGTGCCCGTACCGGTTCCGCCCGTCGTGGCGCCACCGCTCGGTGACGGGTCGACGCCCGGAATCGAAGCCCCCGGCGACGTCGAGGTTCCGGGCAGCGAGGAGCCCGGAGTTGTCGACGTGCCCGGAATCGAGGGCGAGGTTCCGGGCACCGAGGGGTCGACGGGGCCTGGGCCTGTGATGGGGTCCAGATCGGGCAGATCAGGGGAACCGGGGTTGGTCGGAACGTTCTGCGGCTGCGTCGACTTGGCGAAGGGCAGCGGGTTGATGAAGCTGGCCGGGTCGCCGTAGGTGGTGCGGGCGAGGACCGGCGACTTGCAGTCGTTGCGGACGTCCTGATGGCCACCCCCGCCCCGCTCCCCCGCACCGGACTTCTTGCTCACCGGCTTGTTCGGCGCCACGATCATCTCGTACGCCGTCTGTGCCGCGGCGGCCGCGCTCGCGACGCGCACGCGGGCGGTGTGCGGGTCGATATCGCCGACCAGCCCCGAGGTCTGGGCCGCGACGAAGTCGGCGCTCATGTCGTAGAGCAGCGCGTCGGCGGGCGCACCGAGCACGGGGAAGCGTTCGAGCGCGGGCGTCAGGCCGGGATCGAAGGGGCTGCCGAACACCGTCATCGCCGACATGGCCAGCGCGGAAACGACGGCGGCGCTGGAGAATACGGCCACATGCGGCGCGGACGGACCGTGCTGCTGCACGGGTGCGAAGGTGCGGGCGGCGAGAGCCGCCGCGCCCGCGGCGACCACCTGGCCGGGATCGGCGACGGTGACGAGCGGGACGCCGAGTTCGGCGAGGGTCTGCGCCACCTCGGGCGGACGGGAAGCCCCGCCGACGACCAGGATTCGCGACAGATCGGCCAGCCGCAGGCCCGCCGCCGCCACGGTCTTGCTGACCAGCGGGAAGGTGTCGCGGATGTGTTCGGTGCGCAGCGCGTCGATGTTCACCATCGAGGTGAGCGTCTGCGTCGCGCGGCCCGAGCGCGGTGACCCGGCATACCGGGCGACCATCTCGCCCAGCGGCTTGCCACCGAAGTCGGTGCAGCGCACGGGAGTTCCGATCATCGGATGATGCGGCCAGTCCGGACCGACCCGCAGCACGGTGAGGTCGAGACTGTTCGCGCCCAGGTCGTAGACGAGCACGAAGCCCGGCGCGAGCGGGCCCTGGTCGGCGTCGAGCCACTCGGCGGCGGCGACCGGCTCCGGCGCGAGCAGCACCTGCCCGGCCCCCGCCAGATGCAGCGCCTGCCCGAGGAGCGCGACCTGTTTGTCGGAATACACTGCCGGATAAGTCAATACGACACCGGGCGCCGGCTCGGCCAGCTCGATGAGCCCGGTGGCGACGGCGGCGATCAGATTGGTCGCCGAGTAGAACCGGCCCCCGATCACCATCGGCTCCGGCTCCCGGCTCAGGTCCGCGAAATCAGTGACGGCCGAGGCGAATTCGTTGATCGCCCCGATGCGGGGGCGCCCCGCGTCGTCGAAGGTGAGTGCGGTACGCCGTGTGCGCACCGTCGGCTTGGCCGGATCCTCGGCGGCGACCGCCGTCATCGCATTGACCGTACCGATGCTTAAGCCCAGACCTCTGGTCATGTAATTGCTATCCCGTCAACGCACCGTGACCACGTCCAGCACGCGAGCGCACCATGTGGCCGCGGTCGTCTTCCAAACAGCCCGCATAGATTAACCGGCATAAAGCCGAATTGCTGCCCGATTGATACGAGACACAGGACCTTTGGCCCTTGCACGAGGGTTTTCGCAGGTAGAGATGCTTACGGTCACGCGTCCAGTCCCCTGAACGGCATGTCGGCGACCTGCAGACTCCGAGAAGCAGCTACCCGGGAGTAATCGCAATAAGCCCCCAACGATTACATTCCTAAGGTTTGTTATCGCCCACTTCTGGCACACTTACCGACTGGTAACCGATTCAATTACTACTCGAATGAATTCGAAAATCGACATTTCGATACACCGCATAATGAAGTAGACGCCAAACCCAATGACACGTCAATAGCGGAGGCAGATCTGGTCCGCACCGTGTCGACGGACGGGTGCGTGCACGCCGAAGGCCCGCCCCGGAATACCGGGACGGGCCTTCGGTTCTCGTGGAATCAGCCGCGGGCGAGCAGTCGCTTGAGCGAACCGTGCCGCGGCGGCAGCGCCGCGCCACCGGCCACGGCCTGCGGTCGCCGCGCGCGCACCAGCCGGTCGAACTCCTGCGCGTCACGGGTGGGCTCACGCAGTGCGCCACTGTTGAAGTCGGCGGCCAGCTGCTCCACCGTCTCCTGCGCGCAGGACTTGTTGGTGCCGATGAAGCCCGTCGGTCCGCGCTTGATCCAGCCGGTCACATACGTTCCGGTGACGACGTCGCCCGCGGGCGCTGTCAGCACGCGGCCACGCTCGTTCGGGATCACGCCGCGCGCCTCGTCGAACGGCAGGTCCTTCGTCGGCACGCCGCGGTAGCCCACCGAGGTGAGCACCACACCGGCTTCGAGCAGCTCGACATCGCCGGTCGGCACCGCGCTGGTCCGGCCGTCGGCGTCGGTGACGAGCTCGTTGCGCTCGACCCGCACGCCGGTCACCGTGTCGGTGCCGACGATCTCCACCGGTGAGGACAGGTAGCGGAACACGATCCGGCGACGTGCGCCGAACGGACGGTTCGCGACGCTGTGCAGCAGCCGCAGCTTCTGCTCCACCTTGAACGGCAGCTCCGCGGTGACCTCGGGCAGCTCGCCCTCGATCGCGATGTCGATGTCGGCGGCCAGCAGGCCGACGAATTCGGGCACCGTGAACGCCGATTCGGCCGGGCCACGACGTCCCAGGATCACGACCTCTTCGACCTTGCTCTCGCGCAACGCCTTCAGCGCGTGCGGGGCGATGTCGGTGCCGGCGAGAGTGGCCGGGTCGACGGTCAGGATCCGGGCCACGTCGAGGGCCACGTTGCCGTTGCCGACGATGACGACGCGCTTCTGATCCAGATCGAACTCGTCGTCGACGTGCTCGGGATGACCGTTGTACCAGGCGACGAAGTCGGTGGCCGACACATTGCCGGCCAGCCCCTCACCTGGGATGCCGAGCTTGCGATCCGAGGACGCGCCCACGGCGTAGATCACGCCGTGGAAGTGCTCGAGCAGCTCGGCGTGGCTGATGTGCTTGCCGATCTCCACGTCCAGGTAGGTCCCGAAGTCCTCCTGCTTCGACATCACGTCGAACAGGTCGGCGACCTGGCGGGTGCGCTTGTGATCGGGCGCGACGCCGAGCCGGGCCAGGCCGTAGGCCTGCGGCAACCGGTCGAACATGGTCACCGCGACGCCGGGCTGGGTGAGCAGCTCGTCCGCGGCGTACATCGCCGACGGACCCGACCCCACGATCGCCACGCGCAGCGGCGAACGCTGGGTGTCGATCGCGGGCGGCATCACCGGGCGAGCCAACGTCGGCCGGTCCCGCTGGATGCGGTAGAAGTCGGCGTTGATCTCGATGAACGGCTTCTGCTCTTCGGTCAGCTTCTTCGACGAGGTGATCGCGTCGACGGGGCACGCGGTGGCGCAGGCGCCACAGTCCACACAGGCCGCCGGATCGACGTAGAGCATCTCCGCGCTGAGGAAGTCCGGCTCATCCGGGGTCGGATGAATGCAATTCACCGGGCATGCGTAGACGCACGAGGCGTCGCTACAGCATGACTGGGTAACGACATATGGCATATGGCTATCGTCTCAGGCGGCGTGCTTGGCGGAGCGCTTGGGCTCCGAACGGTACCGGCTGGACGGGCCGTCGATGCCGAGCAGCTTCCACACCTTCTTGGCGACCGGGTTCATCAGCCCGATCTCCTCGGCGAGGGCGCGCACGTCGATGAAGTAGTCGGCGAAGACCTGCTTGGACTCCTTGGAGCCGTAGAACAGTTCCTTCTTGACTTCCTTCGGCATGTCGAACTGCTTGAAGAAGGTCTTCGGCGGGGTCGCGATGGCGCGGCCGAGCACGAACATGACGATCGGCATCGCGATCGAGAGCACGAACTTGTTGACCGCGGGCTGCGCGGGCACGTTCTTCTTCAGGAACTCGTGGGCGAAGGAGATGTGACGAGCTTCCTCGGCCACGTGGATCGCCATCACGCCGCGCATGATCGGGTGGATGTCATCGCCCGAGCGCAGGATGTCCTTCTGGATGTGGTCGATCGGCTCCTCGCCGGCGAGCACGGCCATGAAGAAGAAGTTGGGGAACAGCGCACCGGCCGGGGCGGCCAGGTGGCGCAGCTGACGCACGAGCGGGTTCATGCCCGGCACGTCGGCGACGCGGTTCACCATCTCCTGGAACATCAGAGTGTGGTTGTGCTCTTCGATCATCTCGTGCGAGCAGTACCGGAACTCCGGGTCGTTGTTCTTCAGGTTGAAGATGTGCTGCATCATGCCGATGATCAGGATGGCCTCGAACTGCAGGCCGACCTTGGCCACATTGGCCTGGCGGACCTTGCCGATCTCGATCTTCTTGTCGAGCGGCAGCGCCTGGTACCAGGGGTGGCGACCGATGGGGTCCGCCGAGGTGACCAGGACCCAGCGCTCCGGCTTGTGGTTCGGGTCGAAGTCCGGGTTGTCCCAGTCGATGTCCTCGAACGGGTCGAAGTGACGGTTGACCGACGCCTCGGACAGCATCAGCAACTTCTCGGCGTACGCCTGAGCCTCGGCGACTACAGGATCGACGTCAGGGGTGGTGGGCGCAGACATCGTCGTCACTGCCTCTCCTCAAGGGACGTTTACTGTTTCCAATAGTTACACCTACGAGGAGTCACGTCAACTCCGACACCGTCCGAATTCTCCGTGTCCGGCGTGGCGAAATCCGCGGAGAAAAAGCTACTCACCAGTAAAAACGGCTCTACCTGTGACACTGCGTCATGCACACCCGCGCGGGGGCCGGGAAAAACAGTTCCCGCTCGGCTCCGGCGTTTCGCCGTGCGAACCGGCGGTACCGGTTATCCTCCCGCGGCACAGAACGCGATGGCCGGGCAGTGGCTGTTCAGCAACACTGCCCGGCCGGGTCGGGACAACCGGTCAGCTCGTCGGCAGATCCGGGATGCGGGTGGCACGGGCGTAGACCGTCTCCCCCTCGCTCAGGTGCAGCGCGGCGGCGTCACCGCGGGTCACCTGCGCGGCGAACTGATCGCCGGTCGCGGCGTTGCGCAGTTCCAGCCGCACCTCGAAGCCGAGCCGGACGATGCGTTCGACGGTGGCTCTGGTGACGCCTGCGGATTCCGCGGTGCCCTCGTGCTCGGCCAGCGCCATGGACGGATCGCGGCCGATCCGGATGTCGTGTGGCCGGACCAGGTGGCCGTTGAGCCGCGCCACCGCGCCGAGGAAGGACATGACGAACTCGTTGGCGGGCCGGTCGTAGACTTCCTCGGGCGAGCCGACCTGCTCGATGCGGCCCTTGTTCATCACCGCGATCCGGTCGGCGACGTCGAGCGCCTCCTCCTGGTCGTGGGTGACGAGCACGGTGGTCACGTGGACCTCGTCGTGCAGACGACGCAGCCACTGCCGCAGATCGGTGCGCACCTTCGCGTCCAGCGCGCCGAACGGCTCGTCGAGCAGCAGCACCTGCGGATCGACGGCCAGGGCACGGGCCAGCGCCATGCGCTGACGCTGACCACCGGACAGCTGCGCCGGATACCGGTGCTGGAAACCGTCGAGGCCGACGATGCCGAGCAGCTCGTCGACGCGCTTGTCGATCTCCTTCTTCGGCCGCTTGCGGATGGTCAGGCCGAAGGCCACGTTGTCGCGCACGGTCATGTGCTTGAACGCGGCGTAGTGCTGGAACACGAAGCCGATGTCGCGCTTCTGCGGCGCCACGTTGGTCACGTCGTTGCCCGCGATCGTGACGATGCCGCCGTCGAGCGACTCCAGGCCGGCGATCGACCGCAGCAGTGTCGACTTGCCCGACCCCGACGGGCCGAGCAGCGCGGTCAGTTCGCCGGAGGGGATGTCGATGCTGACATCGTCGAGAGCGGCGAAGGAACCGTAGTTCTTGCGCGCGTTGGTCACGGTGATCATTCGGAGCCCCGCTTGCGTTCGAGGAGAGTCATCAGGAGAAGAACGACCAGCGCCATGGCCATCAGCAGTGTCGCCGCGCTGTAGGCGCCGAAGGTGTTGTGGTCGTTGATGTAGCGGCCGTGCACCAGCAGCGTCAGTGTCTGCGAGCGGCCGGGCAGCGCGGTGGAGACCATGATCACCGCGCCGAACTCGCCGAGCGCGCGGGCCACGGTGAGGACGACGCCGTAGGTCAGGCCCCAGCGGATGGCGGGCAGGGTGATCCGCCAGAAGGTCTGCCAGCGCGAGGCGCCGAGGGTGGCCGCGGCCTGTTCCTGGTCGTCGCCGATCTCGTGCAGCACCGGCTCGACCTCGCGGACCACGAACGGCAGCGTCACGAAGATGGTGGCGATGACCATGCCGGGCAGGCTGAAGATCACCTTGAAGCCGAGTGACTCCAGGCCACCGAACCAGCCACCGGCGCCCCAGAGCAGGATCAGCGAGACACCGACGACCACCGGCGACACCGCGAACGGCAGGTCGACGATGCCCTGCACCAGATTGCGCCCGGGGAACTTGCTGCGTACCAGCGCCAGCGCCGTGATGACGCCGAACACCACGTTCAGCGGCACCACGATGGCCACGATGATCATCGACAGCTGGAACGCCGAGATCGCCGCGGGCGTGGTGACCGAGTCGAGGAACGCGCCGATCCCCCGCTCGAAGGTGCGCCACAGGATGATCACCAGTGGCAGCACGAGCAGGATGAACAGGTAGCCCAGGGCGACCGTGCGCAGCGAGAGCCGGGTGAACAGCGACAGCTTCATCGGGCCGCCTCTTCCTTCCGCGCGGTGCGCTCGGCCAGCAGGCGCAGCACGAGCAGGCTGGCGAAGGAGATCGCCAGCAGCGCCACCGACACCGCGGCCGCGTTGATGGGCCGGTCCACCTCGATCTGCTGCTGGATGTACTGCGAGGTCATCTGGGTCTCGCGCGGGATGTTGCCGCCGATCAGCACGACCGAACCGTATTCGCCGATCGCCCTGGCGAAGGCCAGACCGCCGCCGGAGATGATCGCCGGCGCCAGCGTCGGCAGCACGATGCGCCGGAAGGTGATCCAGTTGCTCGCGCCCAGCGAGAGCGCGGCCTGTTCCACTTCCTTGTCGACCTCGATCAGCACCGGCTGCACCGAGCGCACCACGAACGGCAGCGTCACGAAGGCCAGTGCCACCACCAGACCGGGCTGGGTGGCGTTGAGGTGGATGTCGATCGGGCTGTTCGGGCCGTAGAGCGAGAGCAGCACGATCGAGGCGACGATCGTCGGCAGCGCGAACGGCAGGTCGATCAGCGCGTTGACGATCCCCTTGCCGGGAAACTCGTCGCGCACCAGCACCCAGGCGATGAGCGTGCCCATCACCACGTTGAGCACGGCGACGACCACCGAGACGCCGACCGTGATGCGCAGCGAGTCCAGGGCCGCGGGCGCGGTGACCGCGTCCCAGAAACCCGACCACCCGTCCTCGAACGAGCTGACGGTGAGCGCGGCCAGCGGCAGCAGCACGATGACGCTCAGCCACAGCACGGCGACGCCGATGCCGACCGGGCCGACCGAACCGGTCACGCGCAGCCACTCCCGGCGACGGCGCGCCGGCGCGGATTTCTCCAGGTTCACGGCAACGCCGGGATCGGGCGTTTCCCCGGTCCCGGCGTGCCCACTGCTGTCAGTCACAGTTGTCCAGTATCGCGTGTGTGCTGGATCACGCCTACTTGGTGGCCTGGTCGTAGATGACCGCGACCTTGCCGGTGCCCTGCGCGAACAGTTCCTTGTCGACGACCTTCCAGCCACCGAGGTCATCGATGGTCCACAGCTTGGCCGGGGTCGGGAAGTCCTTGGCGAACTCGGCGGCGACCTTCGGGTCGACCGGGCGGAAACCGGCCTGCGCCCAGGCCTTCTGCCCCTCCGCGGTGAACAGGAAGTCACGGAACGCGGTGGCCTTGGCCAGGTTCTTGGAGTTCTTCAGCACCGCGACCGGGTTCTCGATCTTGAAGGTGGTCGGCGGGTTGATGTGCTCGATCGGGTCGCCGTTGCGCTCGGAGAAGATGGCCTCGTTCTCGTAGCTCAGCAGCACGTCACCGGTGCCCTGCAGGAAGGTCTCGGTGGCTTCGCGGCCCGACTTCGGCTGCACCTTGACGTGCTCGGGCGAGATCAGCTGGCTCAGGTAGTCCAGGCCTGCCTGCGGGTTCTTGCCGCCGTCGCTCTTGGCGGCGTACGGCGCGAGCAGGTTCCACTTGGCCGAGCCGGAGCTGAACGGGTTCGGGGTGACGACCTCGACACCCGGCTTCAGCAGGTCGTCCCAGTCCTTGATGCCCTTGGGGTTGCCCTTGCGCACGACCAGGGTCACGACCGAGCCGAAGGGGATGCCCTTGCTCGCGTCGGCGTTCCAGTTCGACTCCACCAGGCCGGCGTCGACGAGGCGGGTGATGTCGGGCTCGACCGAGAAGTTCACGACATCGGCTTCGGCGCCGTCCTTGACCTTGCGCGACTGGTCGCCCGAGGCTCCGTAGGAGGCCTGGATCTGGACGCCCTTGCCCGCATCGGTCTTGTTGAACTCGGGGACGACCTTGTCGAAACCAGGCTTGGGGACGGCGTAGGCGTAGAGATTGAGAGTGCCCCCGCTGCCGTCGGCTCCGGTGCCGCCGCCGTCGGTGGAGTCGCTGGCGCCACCGCCGCACGCGGTCAGCGCGACCGCGGCGACAGCAGTGAGAGCGATGGCGGCGGCGCGGCGGCGCGAGCCGATCCAAGTGGTGCGAGACATCGGGGTGAACCTTTCAGGAAAGGACCTGCGATGCAGCGGTTTTCGCTGCCGCAGGGAACGCTCTTGTCGATCGGTAGACCTGCCGTGCACGGAGCGACACGACAGTTGGCGCGACTCGGGCCCAACGGCCCCCGGAGTAACGGACTACGACTGCGAAAGGAAAGCGCGCGCCAGTCTACTGGGCAGAAACGCGCAGAAGCGTCCGGTGGCCGATCATCGACAGAGGATGTCCGCGACCGCGAGGTTGCCGACAGCGATCAACGCCAGCTCATGGCGGATCTGCGGGGCGACACTCGACGACACAGGCAGACTGTAGCAGATTGCGACATGATGATTCGAATCGGCGAGAGTTCAACTTCGAGGGGGGATTTCATCCTATGACCATGGCTCCAGACCGCGTACGCGCGCGCTTCCCGGAGATCAGTACCCGCGCCTGGGAGCATCCGGCCGACCGCACCGCCCTGGTCGCGTTGCGGGCGCTGACCGGGTTCGACACCGTGCTCAAGGCCCTGTCCAGCTTGCTGCGCGAGCGCCAGCACCGGCTGCTCTACCTGGCGACGGCCGTCCGCGTGGACGATCGCCAGTTCCGCACGCTGCACGAGCTGCGCGCGGACTGCGTCGGTGTGCTCGACGCGCGGTCGACGCCGGAGATGTACGTCCTGCAGGACCCGACGGTGAACGCCTTCACGATCGGGATGGACAAGCCGTTCATCGTCCTCACCACCGGCCTGCTCGATCTGATGGACACCGAGGAACTGCGCTTCGTCATCGGCCACGAGCTCGGCCACGCCCTGTCCGGGCACGCGGTGTACCGCACGATGCTCATGCATCTGCTGCGGCTGTCGGCGTCGATCGGCTGGATGCCCGGCGGCGGCTGGGCGCTGCGCGCGATCGTGGCGGCGCTGATGGAGTGGAGCCGCAAGTCGGAACTGTCCGGCGACCGGGCCGGTCTGCTGTGCAGCCAGGACGTCGAGGCCTCGGTCCGGGTGCACATGAAGACCGCGGGCGGCACCTGGCTGAAGGAGATGAACCACGGCGCCTTCCTCGACCAGGCCGACGACTACCTGCGCTCGGGCGACCTGCGCGACGGCGTGCTCAAGCTGCTCAACCTGGAACTGCAGTCGCATCCGTTCTCGGTGTTGCGGGCGGCGGAGCTGCGCCGCTGGATCCAGTCCGGCGAGTACGACCGCGTGCTCGGCGGCAGCTACCCGCGCCGCGAGCACGACCGCGACGCGCGCATCAGCGAGGAGGTCAAGCACGCGGCACGCAGCTACCGCGAGTCCTTCGACCAATCCGACGACCTGCTGATCCGCACGGTCCGCGACCTGGGCAAGGACGTCGGCGCGGCGGTGAGCACCGTCAGCCAGGAAGTCGGCCAAACCGTCGCCGACCTGGGCAAACGCCTCACAGACTGGCGCCGGAACTAGCGTCACCAGGTAGGCGGCGCGCCGGCGCTCCGCCTACCTGGTGAAGAACCAGGCGATGACGACGAGTACGAGCAGGGCGACGAGGGCGAGCTGAACGCGGGACCGTGGCATCAGCGGGCACCACTGCCGACGGTCGGGCGCGCAGGCGCCGCCACGGTCGCGGGGATCGGGGCGCCGTCGGTGGGCTCGTCGCGGCGCAGGGCGCGGAAGATCGCGCGCAGCGTGCGGTCGAGCAGGTAGGCGATGGCGAAGCTGATCGGGACCATGCCGACCAGCACGACGAGGAACTGGGGGATGAAGGGCAGCCCGGCTACCCAGAGTTCGAAGCCGTCCCACCAACCTGCGATGCGTTGCACGCGCCCAAGACTAGTCGGTCGTCGTGAACGGGCGAATTCCGCGGCCGTGACCTGCCGCTTCACGAAGCCGACACCCGCGCGCGGTGGACGAGTGGCTGGTACCGCCGTGATGATGGGGTATGGAGTCTTCCAGTGCCGACAAACTGCCGATTCTGAGTCCGGTCTCCTCCAGTGGTCGTCGCGGCGCCTTCCCGCCGATCGACGACTACGCGTTCCTGTCCGACTGCGAGACGAGCTGCCTGATCGCGAGCAGCGGTTCGGTCGAGTGGATGTGTGTGCCGCGCCCCGACTCCCCCAGTGTGTTCGGCGCCATCCTGGACCGCAGCGCGGGACACTTCCGGATCGGGCCGTACGGCAAGCACGTGCCCGCCGCACGGCGCTATCTGCCCGGCGGCATGATCCTCGAGACGACCTGGCAGACCGAGACCGGCTGGCTGATCGTGCGCGACGCGCTGGTGCTCGGCCCCTGGCACAACAACATGGCCAGGTCCAAGACCCATCGCCGCACCCCGATGGACTGGGACGCCGAGCACGTGCTGCTGCGCACGGTGAAATGTGTCAGCGGCACAGTCGAATTGGAGATGAGCTGCCAGCCCTCGCTGGACTATCATCGCGGCGGCGCCCGCTGGGAGTACACCGGCAAGGTCTACGAGCAGGCCACCGCGGTCGCGGTCAACCATCCCGACGGTGGACCGTCGCTGGTGCTCAACACCGACCTGCGGCTGGGCCTGGAAGGGCGCGAGGCGCGGGCGCGCACCAGGATGAGCGAGGGCGACGCCGTGTTCGTCGCCCTGTCGTGGTCGGACCTGCCCGCGCCCGCCACCTTCGACGAGGCCGCGACGAAGATGTGGACGACCGCGGAATGCTGGCGGCAGTGGATCACCCTCGGTGATTTTCCCGATCATCCGTGGCGCAGCTACCTGCAGCGCAGCGCGCTGACGCTCAAGGGCCTCACCTACGCGCCCACCGGCGCGCTGATCGCGGCCGCCACCACCTCGCTGCCGGAAACCCCCGGCGGGGAGCGCAACTGGGACTATCGCTACACCTGGGTGCGCGACGCCAGCTTCGCGCTGTGGGGCCTGTACACCCTCGGGCTCGATCGCGAGGCCGACGACTTCTTCAACTTCCTCAACGACGCCACCACCGGCGAGAACGGTGACGCGCTGCCGCTGCAGGTGCTCTACGGCATCGGCGGCGAGCGCCGGATCACCGAGGAGGTGCTGCCCGAGCTGTCCGGCTACGACAACTCGCGTCCGGTGCGCATCGGCAACGCCGCCTACAACCAGGACCAGCACGACATCTGGGGCACCATGCTCGATGCCGTGTACCTGCACGTGAAGTCGCGGCAGCAGGTCCCGGAATCGTTGTGGCCCATGCTGGAACGCACCGTGAACGCGGCGATCTCGCGGTGGCGCGAACCCGATCGCGGCATCTGGGAGGTCCGCGGTGAGCCGCAGCATTTCACCTCCTCGAAGGTGATGTGCTGGGTCGCGCTCGACCGTGGCGCTCGGCTGGCCCAGCTGCACGGCCAGTTCGAGCGGGCCATGGAGTGGTTCGACATCGCCGAGGAGATCCGCGCCGACGTGCTCGCCAAGGGCGTCGACGAGGAAGGCGTGTTCACCCAGACCTACGGCGGCCACACGCTCGACGCGTCCCTGCTGATGATCGTGCTGACCCGGTTCCTGCCGCCGGAGGACCACCGGGTCAAGGCCACGGTACTGGCCATCGCCGATCGGCTCACCGTGCACGGACTGGTGTTGCGCTACGACACCGACACCACCGACGACGGGCTCAGCGGCGAGGAGGGCACCTTCACCATCTGCTCGTTCTGGCTGGTCTCGGCGCTGGTGGAGATCGGCGAGCTCGAGCGCGCCACCCAGCTGTGCGAGCGGCTGCTCGGGCTGGCCAGCCCGCTGCGGCTCTACGCCGAGGAGATCGACCCGCACACCGGCAGGCACCTGGGCAACTTCCCGCAGGCGTTCACCCACCTGGCGCTGATCAACGCGGTGACCCACGTGATCAGGGCCGAGGACTCCCGGCAGGCGGGCCAGTTCCAGCCGGCGCACACGCCGTCGAACCGGCCGAACTGAGTCAGTAGGCGAGCCGCTCGGCGCGTTCGCGCAGTCCGGCGAGCGTCCGCAGTCCCGCGTCGATCTCGGTGAGGCGCAGCTCGCGCTGGTCGCCGTAGCGCAGGCCGGTCTCCTCGGCCGCGCGCAACGCCTCCTCGGCGGTGCGGCCGACCTCGGCCGCGATCTCGGTGTAGTGGTCGCGCAGGACCCGCTGCAGCGTGCGCAGCCGGTTGCGGGATTCCTTGCCCACCTGGAAGATCACGTCGTCGGCCAGCCGGGCGACGGCCACCTTGGCCTCGGCCTGCCTGCGCTGCTTGCGGCTGCGCCGGTCGTCCCACAGGGCGTTCACACCCAGCAGCACACCGGCACCCGCCGAGTACCAGTTGACCAGCGACATGCCGAGCAAACTGGTGGCCAGACCGACCATCAGGATGCCGCCGTAGGAACCGCGCAGCGCCGAGAGGGCCTGCTGTCCCACACTGGATTTCGCGCTCTCCAGCGTTTCCAGCGACTGCACCGGCTCGAGCACGTCACCGGGGTTGGTCAGGCGCAGCTCGGGCAGCGGCGGGGTGCGGTTGTCCGGCGGGAACTTCGCGGCGACCTGCTCGGCCAGTTCGACGGCGCGGTAGTGCGCCATCACGAAGTTCTCCTCGACGGCCTCGCAGATCCTGGCGTCGAGCTCGGTCGCGAACTCCGACCATTTGCGGGCCGGATCGGTGCGGGAGATCTCGGCCTCGGCCTCGCGGACCAGGGTGCGCAGGCGATGCCGCAGATCGTGTTCGATGTCGGCGCTCAGCTCGGAGCTGCCGTCGACGAGGGTGACCTGCCAGGTGGCAGTGCGCTGGCGCAGCTGGTCGGCCTCGGTGCGGGCCGCGGCCAGCCGCTGGGTGATCTCGGCCCGGCGCCGCGGATCGCGCAGGGTGTCGGCCTCGGCGCGCAGGGTGAAGCCGAGCTGGTCGGTGACCGAGGAGATGTCGCGTACCGCGGCGGCGACGGCGACCGAATCCGCCTGGGCCACCACGTAATCACGCAGGTGATCGATGAGCTGGGGCACGCCGGATTCGATGTCGCGCTGCTGGTCGCCCGATTCGCGCGACTCCCGGTGCAGAACCGCCGAGACCGGCGCGACCGCGAAGTTCAGCCCGGCGCCGTCGAGCAGGGCGCGGTTGCGGCGCTGGGTCAGCGACCACTGCGGGTTGCGGTCGATCTTGGTGAGCACGCACACCACCGACGGGCACACCTGCTCGACGCGGCGCAGGTATTCGAGCTGGGCTTCGGTGAGTTCGGCGGCGGAGTCGGTGGCGTAGAGCACCACGTCGGCGGCGGCGATCATCGACCAGGCGGCGCTCTCGTGGGTGGCGGAGCCCGGGGCGTCCATCACCACCAGGCCGTCGGCCAGCAGCGCGCTCGGTTCGGCGAACTCGGCGCGCAACACCCCGAGCGCGGTGAGCGCGGGACCGGGGTTCAGCGGGTCGACGGGCACCCGCTCGACGCGACCGCGCTGACCCGACTTCACCAGTGTGGCGGTCGGCGCCGGACCGTACTCGACGATCACCGGGACACTCGGCTTACCGTCGGTCGCGCTGACCGGCGTGCCGACCATGCTGTTGACCAGCGTGCTCATACCGGCCTGCGATTCGCCGACCACGACCAGACGCACGCGGGGATCGGTGAGCCTGGCCCGGACCATGCCCAGCCTGGCGTCGAGATCGTCGCGACCGCCGGTGCGGACCAGGTCCCGCAGTTCGTCGACGAGAGACACGACCGGAGCCATCACATCCGGATGCTTCACCGTCGCGGCCTGCAGTCCGGCAGCGGCAGACAACCTGTTCCTCACTCTCGTTGCATGAGCCCGGCCGAGACGCTGGGGGCACTAGACGAAGTCATACCCGTGGGGCTCGGCGGGAAACACCGCGGCCTGATCGACCCCGGCGAGTCCCGTGTCGAACAACCCGGCCGACACGCCATGGTAGCCGCCCGCGTGGTGGTCGAAATCGGCGGCGATCGGCTTGGTGTCGATGACCGGCGGCTTGATGGTCGGCTGCACGGTCACCACCGGCGGCGGCGTGACCACCGAGGGCGGGTCGATGTCGACGGTGGGCACCTTGGTCGGCACCGGCTGGGTCGGCACGCTCACGGTGGGGTTGGTCACCGTCGGATCCGGCACGTCGACGGTGGGCGCGGTGGACGGCGTCCCGCCGCCGGTCGTGCCACCCGGAGTCGTACCGCCGCCGGTGGAACCGCCCGGCGTCGTGCCACCTGGCGTGGTGCCGCCACCGGTGGAACCGCCCGGTGTGGTGATGTCGTCGTCACCGGGACGGGTCGGCTTCACCGGTCCGGTGCCGGTTCCCGCGGTCGGCGGCGTGGTGACGTGCGGCGTGCTGACGTCGGGCACCGAGGCGGTGGGCTTCGGCAGGTCCGGCAGTTTCACCGTGGTCGGCGTCTCGATGTCGGCGGTCGGCAGCTTCGAGGGCGGCGTCACCGTGGCGGGCGACGGGCTCGAGCTCGTCCCGCCTCCCGAGACGTCGGGCACCACAACGGGTTTGGTGGTCGGCGTGAGTGGCGCGAACAGCGACGGCGCGGTGGCCGCAGGTGCCGTCAGCGGCGAGGCGGCGCCGGTCGCACCACCGAAGACGTTGGCGATCGGGGTCGAGGCCGCGTCGGGCTGGATCGTGGTCTGCAGGGGCGTGCTGACCACCGGGTTGAGCGCGACCGGGGCCGGAGCGGCGGGCGCGACCGGAGCCGGCGCCGGGGCGACCGGGGCGGGCGGAGCCGGTGCCGCCGGGGCGGGCGCGGGGGCCGGAGCGTGCGACAGCGGGGCCGCGGGCGCTGCGCCGGGCAGCGCGGGCGCGGCGGCGCCGGGCAGCGGGGTGGCGCCGGTCGACGGGGCCGCCGGGCCACCGGGCAGCGGAGCACCGGTCGAGGGCGCCCCGGTGCTGCCGGGCAGGCCGACACCCGAGGACGACGAGCCCGGCAGGCTCGGCCCGGTCGGCGAGCTCATTCCGCCGCCGTCGGCCCCGCCGGGGACCTTGATGCCGTCCCCGAGCCACTTGCCGTAGTCGTCGAGCTGATCTCCGACCTGGCCCACCTGGCCGGTCACCTTCATCTGCGAGGTGAACCACACACCGTCGAGGCCGACGTGCGCGTCGACCTGCCACTCGGTGTTCACCATGGCGCCGAAACCGTCGAACATGTCGCCGATGCCGTCGAACGGCCCGTCCCCCGGCTGGGCGGACACCGAATCGTTGGGACCGCCGATCCCGCCGAAGCCGGGCAGCCCCCCGGCGTGGCCGGGCAGCGCGTCATAGCCGGGGATACCGATCCCCTGGCCAGGGAGTCCGTCGAACCCGGGGATGCCCATCCCCGGGCCGGGCAGGCCGAGGCCGGGGCCGCCGGGCAGGCCGAACGGGTTGTCGTCGTCGAGGCCGAGGCCCGGCTTGGTCGGCGCGGGCGTGTAGGACGGGATGCCGAAGCTGGTGGAGGTCTCCCCGGAGCCGGGGATCCGCATCTCGGTGTCGCCGTCGGAGCCGGGAATCTCGGGGCGCCAGCCGGATTGGGCCTCGGTGGAGCGCCCGACCATCGTCACCTCGGGCTCGGCGGGCGGCCGGGCGCCGAACGGGGCGTGCGGCGCGGCGGGCGCGGGGGCGGCGGGCTCGGGCAGGTCGGTCAGGTCGGGGAAGGTCATGACCGGGCTCGGCGCGTCCGGGCTCGGGTCGCCGGACACCGTCTGCGTCGACCAGCCCGCGTAGCGGCTGTCGGCGTTGCTGGTGCCGGGCGTGGTCTCGGGCGCGGTGCCGTTCGCGGCGACCAGTGCGCCACCGGTGACATAGGCACCCGCACGGGCGACCCGGGCGACACCGTTGGCTACGCGGTAGGCCGTATCGGACCCTTCCGCGCGCGCGGCATCGTCATCGAGAGGCAGATCACGCGTCATCAATGCTCCAACATTCGCTCACTGTCGGCCCCCCACCACGTTCGAGCGAAGTGAAGATCATCCAACACTGTAGGCACCCACTTTATGGCGAGCAACGAATTTCGGCGACCCGATGGAATCGGGGGGCCGCGATCCCAAGAGAACTCTAACGATTGCTCAACAGAGGCTGAAGATCGGCTGCTTAGCGTCGGTTTCGCCGATCGAGCCGATCGGCGCAAACCCTGTGAGGAGACCCACCATGATCCGATCGACCACCCGTCGCCGGCTCGCCGCCGTTCTCGGCGGCACCGCCCTGTTCACCGTCGCGGTCGCCGGTGTCGCCGCGGCCCATCCCGTCGATCAGGGCGACCGCACGCTGGTCCTGTGCGGTGCGCCCGGCGAACCCGCGGGGCCGGGCCCGCGCATTCACATCGAGCGCGGCGAACTCGGTGACGGCGGCCACTTCGAGCGCACCCGACCCATCGCACCGGGCGAGCCCGCGCTCGGCTTGCCCGCCGAAGCGGTCGAGCCGGGCCAGTGCGTGCGGATCGACCCCGACGGCGAGCGCACCCTGCTCCCCGCGCCGGACGGCCCCGTCGTCATCGCCCCGAGCCGTCCGCGCTGACCAGGGCCGACAGGTGAACCGCACTAGGGTGGGCGCATGACCGGACAGCAGATCTTGGTCGTCGACGACGAGGTCCGCGTGCTCGCGTCGCTGCGGCGCGGCCTCGAACTCTCCGGCTTCGACGTCCTCACCGCGAGCGACGGAGCCGCCGCGCTCACCCTGGTGCGTTCGGCCACGCCCGACGCCATGGTGCTCGATGTGAACATGCCCGAGCTCGACGGTGTCGGCGTGGTCACCGCGCTGCGGGCGATGGGCGACGACATCCCCATCTGTGTGCTCAGCGCCCGCAGCGCGGTGTCGGACCGGATCGCGGCGCTCGAACGCGGCGCCGACGACTACCTCACCAAGCCGTTCGACCTCGGCGAGCTGGTCGCTCGGTTGCGCGCGCTGCTGCGCCGCAGGGCCGCAACCGCTGCGCCACAGGGCAAGACGGTGCGGGTGGGCGAGGTGGTGATCGATCCGGCCGCGCACCGGGTGCACGCGCGCGGACGACAGGTCGAGCTCACCAAGCGCGAGTTCGAGCTGCTGGCGCTGCTCGCCGAAAACGTCGACATCGTGCTGGGCCGCGAGCAGATCCTGTCCGCCGTCTGGGGTTACGACTTCGCCACCGACACCAACGTGGTCGACGTGTTCGTCTCCTATCTGCGGCGCAAACTCGAAGCCGACGGGGCGGCCCGGGTCGTGCACACCGTGCGCGGTGTCGGATTCGTCCTGCGGGACCGTCCGTGAGGCGCGGTTCGTTGTCGCTGCGGACGCGGGTGGCCCTCGTCTCGGCGGCGGTCGCCGCGCTGGTCGCGGTCACCCTCGGCCTCACCTACGCGGCGCTGCTCAAAGTGGCGGGTGACCGCCAGCTCGACCAGACGGTGTCCACCATGCGGGTGCTCGCGGTACCGGGCGGGGACAGCGCGCCCGCGCTCCCGCTGCCCGCGCCGGCGCGCCCACTCCCCGATCTCCCGGAGCGGCCGCGGCCCGGCACCACCGTCGTCGATCCCGAACTGGCGCCGGTGCTCGGGGCGCCCGGTCTGGTCGTCCGGCTCGATCCCGATCGGGAACGGGTCGAGGCCGCCGTCACCCGCAGTCAGCTGATCGGTCTCGGCATCGGCGTCGCCGGTGTCCTCGGCGCGGCCGGATTGGGTTGGGTGCTGGCCGGTTTCGCGGCGCGACCGCTGCGCAGGCTGGCCACCGCCACGCACGAGATCGACACCCTGGACCAGCTGCCGCCGCTGTCCGGCCGGGGCGTGCGCGAGGCCGAGGACCTCTCCGACGCGATCACCCGGATGCTGGCGCGGCTCGAGACCGCGCACGGCGAGACCAGCCGGGCACTGGCCGGCGCCCGCGATTTCGCGGCCGTCTGCGCGCACGAACTGCGCACTCCGCTCACCGCCATGCGCACCGATCTGCAGGTCCTCGCCGGCGCCGAGCTGCCCGCCGACCAGCGCGGGGCCGTGCTCGCCGATGTGCTGGCCGCGCAGGGTCAGATCGAGCGCACGCTCGACGATCTGGAGCGCCTCGCCGTCGGCGAGCTCACCGATCGCGGCGCGTTCGAACCGTTCGAGTTGTGCGAGACGCTCGATCGGGCCGTCCAGAACGCCCGCCGGGCACGGCCCGGCGTCGACATCAGCCTCACGGCCTGCGAACCCGTCCCGATGACGGGCCTGCCCGGCGGCATCCTGCTGATCGTCGGCAATGCCGTCGCCAACGCGGTCCTGCACGGGCACGCCACCGAGATCGCGGTCGCCGCGCGCGCCGACGACGGCGGCATCACCATCACCATCGACGACAACGGCACCGGAGTCCCGGAACACCTGTCCCCCACCGCGTTCGACCGGTTCGCCAAAAGTCCCGGTTCACCCGGTTCCGGGCTCGGCCTCGCCCTCGTGCGACAACAGGCCGAATTGCACGGCGGCACGGCCGAACTCACCGAGAGCCCGCTCGGCGGGACGCGCCTGCTGGTGCGCGTCGCCGCCGAACCGGACTGAGCTACTTGCCCTTCGGCTTGTCCGAGGCGGCATCGGAGGACAGCGCGGCCACGAAGGCCTCCTGCGGCACGTCGACCCGGCCGATGGTCTTCATGCGCTTCTTGCCCTCCTTCTGCTTCTCGAGCAGCTTGCGCTTACGGCTGATGTCACCGCCGTAGCACTTGGCGAGCACGTCCTTGCGGATGGCGCGGATGTTCTCGCGGGCGATGATCTTCGAGCCGATCGCGGCCTGGATGGGCACCTCGAACTGCTGACGCGGAATGAGTTCGCGCAGCTTGGTGGTCATCTTGTTGCCGTAGGCCTGGGCGGCGTCCTTGTGCACGATGGCACTGAACGCGTCGACAGCCTCGCCCTGGAGCAGGATGTCGACCTTCACCAGCGCGGACGACTGCTCGCCCGCCTCCTCGTAGTCGAGCGAGGCGTAGCCGCGGGTGCGCGACTTCAGCGAGTCGAAGAAGTCGAAGATGATCTCGGCCATCGGCAGCGTGTAGCGCATCTCCACACGGGTCTCCGACAGATAGTCCATGCCGAGCAACTCGCCGCGGCGGCTCTGGCACAGCTCCATGATGGTGCCGACGAACTCGCTCGGCGCGATCACCGTGCACTTGGTGATCGGCTCGAAGGTCTGGCGCACCTTGCCCTCGGGCCAGTAGGACGGGTTGGTGACGACGTGCTCGGCGCCGTCCTCCATGACCACGCGGTAGATCACGTTCGGCGCGGTCGAGATGAGGTCGAGGCCGAACTCGCGCTGCAGCCGCTCGCGGGTGATCTCCATGTGCAGCAGACCGAGGAAGCCGCAGCGGAAACCGAAACCGAGCGCCACCGAGGTCTCGGGCACGTAGGTCAGGGCGGCGTCGTTGAGCTGCAGCTTGTCCAGCGCGTCACGCAGGTCCGGGTAGTCGGAGCCGTCGACCGGGTACAGGCCCGAGTAGACCATCGGCCGCGGTTCCTGATAGCCGGCCAGCGCCGAGGCCGCGCCGTCGCGGGCGGAGGTGACGGTGTCACCGACCTTGGACTGGCGCACGTCCTTCACGCCGGTGATCAGGTAACCCACCTCGCCGACGCCGAGACCCTGCGTGGGCTTGGGTTCGGGCGAGACGATGCCGATCTCGAGCAGCTCGTGCTGCGCGCCGGTGGACATCATCTTGATCTTCTGGCGCGGGGTGAGCTTGCCGTCGACCACACGCACGTAGGTGACCACGCCGCGGTAGGTGTCGTAGACCGAGTCGAAGATCAGCGCGCGGGCAGGCGCGTCGGCGTCGCCGACCGGCGGCGGGACCTCGGCGATCACCTTGTCGAGCAGCGCGTCGACGCCGACACCGGTCTTACCCGAGACCCGCAGCACGTCGTCGGGCTCGCAGCCGACGATGTGCGCGATCTCGGCGGCGTAGCGGTCCGGGTCGGCGGCGGGCAGGTCGATCTTGTTCAGCACCGGGATGATCACGAGGTCGCGTTCCATCGCCAGGTACAGGTTCGCCAGCGTCTGCGCCTCGATGCCCTGGGCGGCGTCGACCAGCAGGATCGCACCCTCACACGCCTCGAGCGCACGCGACACCTCGTAGGTGAAGTCGACGTGGCCCGGCGTGTCGATCATGTGCAGGACGAACTCCTCGCCGTCGACACTCCACGGCAGGCGCACGTTCTGGGCCTTGATGGTGATGCCGCGCTCGCGCTCGATGTCCATCCGGTCCAGGTACTGGGCACGCATCGCCCGCTCCTCGACCACACCGGTGAGCTGCAGCATCCGGTCGGCCAGGGTCGATTTGCCATGGTCGATGTGCGCGATGATGCAGAAGTTCCGGATCCGGGACGGATCGGTGAACGTCGTATCGGCAAAACTGGAAGCCACTCCACTCCTCGAGGGGTATCGGCGAACTGGGTCCATCGTCCCATGGCCGGATCCGCGGCTCTGTCACCGGTGCACCGAAGCGCCGCGCACCGTTATATTTCAGGGATGGCCAGCAGTTGGAACACTCTCGGCAAGCAACTCGGCGTCATCGCCAAGGAGCAGGGGCCGAAGATCGTGCGCAAGCAGGGCCCGAGGCTGCTCGAGAAACTGGTGGGGGCGCTGGCGGCCAAGCCCGAACCCACCGTCGCGGTCCGTCCGACCGCCTCGACGCCGGTACCGACGGCCCACCGCGCCCGGCAGATCGTCTACTGCCCGCAACTCGACGGACGCGCCGATCCCGGGGAGATCGTGTGGACCTGGGTGCCGTTCGAGGAGGACCCCACCAACGGCAAGGACCGGCCGGTGCTGGTCGTCGGGCGCGATCGCAAGACCCTGCTCGGGCTGATGCTGTCGTCCAAAGCCGAACGCGCGCACGACCGCAACTGGGTCGGGATCGGGTCGGGCCCGTGGGACCACGACGGACGCCCCAGCTGGGTGCGGCTGGACCGGGTGCTCGACGTGCCGGAGGACGGTATCCGGCGCGAGGGCGCGATCGTCGAGCGCAAGACCTTCGACCTGGTCGCGCACCGGTTGGTCGCCGAATACCAGTGGAGCTGAACAGCACGGAACCCCGATCCGGCGCGGGCCGGGTCGGGGTTCCGTCGTCGCGGGTCTAGCTCAGCACGTCCCTGGACCGGCCGAAGATCAGGCCGTAGACCAGCGCACCGAGCACGCCGCCGATCAGCGGGAACACCACGAACGCCCACACCTGCCCCATCGCGCCGTCCTGATAGGGCGCCACGCCCAGGCTGCGGGCGGGGTTGACCGAGGTGTTGTCGACCGGGATCGAGACGAGGTGGATCACCGCGTAGGTGACGCCGATCGACAGTCCGGCCAGCGGGACGTCGGAGATCTGGTCGGTGGAGGCCAGCACCACGAAGACCAGCAGTCCGGTGAGCATCACCTCGATGATGATCATCGCGGCCATGCCGTACCCGTTCTGTACGACCACCTCGCCGAGCGGGCCGGTCACCGCCGCCGGGCTGTGCGCGCCCCAGCCGTTGGCACCGAGCCCGTCCACCGGGCGGTCGTAGGCGGGCAGGTTCTTCGCCAGCGCGAACAGCACCAGTCCCGCCAGGAAGGCGCCGACGAGCTGCGCGATCACGTAGCCGGCCGCGGCGACCGCGGAGATGCGCCCGAGCAACAACTGGCCGAGGGTGACCGCCGGATTCACATGGCAGCCCGAGATCGGGCCGATCGCGTAGACGAGGAACACCAGCGACAGCCCGAAGGCCAGGGCGATACCGAGCGCGCCGACCCGATCCCCGGCGAGCACCGCGGTGCCCACACCACAGATCACGAGAATGAACGTGCCCAACCCCTCGGCCGCCCACTTCTTGGGCTCGGGGACGACTTCGGGTTCGACGAGTTCCTGTGCAGTGGGCGACATCGGCTACCACCTCTCCGAGAGGATTCATCCCCGCGGCGAGCGGGGTCCGCACGAGCGAAATGGACATTACGCGAGGCGGGTCACCTCTACAACGACCTCGAGGTCTGTCGAGCCACCGCCCGAGAACACCCCCTTCAGTGGTGGTACATCCGCGTAATCGCGCCCGACGCCGACGGACACGTGCTGCTCGTTGACGGCGAGATTGTTGGTCGGGTCGTACCCCCACCACTGCCCCGTCCACGCCTCGATCCAGGCGTGGGACTGCCCGGCGACCGTCTCCCCGATCTCCGCGCCCGGTTTCGGATGCAGGTATCCGGAGACATAGCGACTCGGAATACCCATGCTGCGCAACAACACCAGCGTCAGATGCGCGTAGTCCTGGCACACCCCGCGCCGCTCCGCGAACGCCTCGAGCGCCGAGGTGTGCACCGAGGTGGTGCCCGCGATGTAGTCCATCTCCTTGTGCACCCATTCGGCCGCGCGCACCACCGCCTTGGCGGGCTCCTCGCCCCGGGAGAGCTGGCGGGCGATGGTGGCGAGCTTGCGGTCACGCGGCACGTACGCGGTGGGGCTGAGCATTTCGTCGAACCGGTCGACGATCCGGCCGCCGCGCAGCTCCTCCCAGCCGGCTTCGCCCGGCGGTTCGGCGAACGGCTCGGTCTCCACCACCGAGGACCCGGTCACCTCCAATTCGGTGTGCGGTGCGTGCAGGTCGAACGCGGTGACCGCGGTGCCCCAGTAGTCGGTGTAGCGATACGACCTGGTGGCAGGGACGGTTTCGACGCGATTGAGGATCACGTTCTGCCTGCTGTCCGCGCGCGGCGTGAGCCTGGCCTCGTTGAACGAGCGCGTCACCGGCGCGTCGTAGACATATCCGGTGGTGTGCACCACCCTGATCCGCCAGCTCACAGTTCCCCCTCCACCTGGACGCGCACGTCCGAGCTGCTGCGCACATCGGTCCACGCCACCCACGGCGCGGCGTGGAAATACTGGCGCGACACGGCCTCGCTCACCTCGCGGCACGACTTCTGCAGCGCGAGCAGGCGGCTCTGCAGGTCCTCCAGCAGCACGCCGGGCGGGAGGAACTCGAGTTCGCTGCGGGCCCGGCCGAGCACCCGCTGTGCCTCGTGCCTGGCGCCGACGCGGCTGCCGGGCCGCTGGTCGAGTTCGGTCAGGCAGTCCTCGGCGACGCGCAGGGTGTGGAACACCGAGCGCGGGAAGAGCCGGTCGATCAGGATGAATTCGGCGACCCTGGCCGCATCCAGCGCGCCGCGGTGGGTGCGCAGGTAGGTGTCGTGGGCGCCCGCCGAGCGCAGCACGGTCACCCAGGCGGGCGAGGAGGTGCGGTCGCCCGCGCGCGAGAGCAGCAGCCGCACCATCATGTCCACGCGCTCGATGGACCGGCCGAGCAGCAGGAACCGGTAGCCGTCGTCGCGCGAGAGGGTGGAGTCGGTCAGGCCGGTGAACATCGCGGCCCGGTCCTTGATGTAGGAGAAGAACTCGTGCGGGCCGAGCCCACGCGCGGCCTTCTCCGCCGCGGCGAGCCCGTTGTAGGTGGCGTTGAGGCACTCCCACATCTCGCTGGAGGTGACTTCGCGTGCGCCGCGGGCGTTCTCGCGCGCCTTGCCGATGGAGTCGCTGATGGAGACGCCGTGATCGTGGCTGAAGGCGACCAGATCCGTCACCGACCACACGTCCAGGCGCAGGCCGTCGGGTGGTTCGATGCCGAGCACCTTCAGCAGGACCCGGGAGGTGCGGTCGGCGTCGACGGTGGCGTCCTCGAGCAGCTGGTGCACGGCGACGTCGAGAATGCGCGCGGTGTCGTCGGCGCGCTCGACGTATCGGCCGATCCAGTAGAGGGATTCGGCGTTGCGAGCAAGCATGTGTTCAGTCCCCGATCAGCCGCTGCGTCTGTTGTTGTTGCTGCTGTTGCTGATTCGCCTGCGGGGCGCTGAGCTCGCGACCGAGCTCGAACGAGTCGGCCTGCGGCGGGTCGCTCACCAGCTCCGGTCCGGCCAGCTCCCGGTCGACCGGGCCCGAACGTCCGGCCAGCACCCAGGTGTCCTTGCTGCCGCCGCCCTGACTGGAGTTCACCACCAGCGAGCCCTCCGGGAGCGCCACCCGCGTCAGCCCGCCGGGTAACACCCAGATGTCGTCACCGTCGTTGACCGCGAAGGGCCGCAGGTCCACGTGGCGCGGCACGAGCTCGTTGCCGATCTTGGTCGGCACGGTCGACAACTGCACCACCGGCTGCGCGATCCAGCCCCGCGGATCGGCCTTGACCTTGCGCCGGACCGCCTCCAGCTCGCGCGGCGTCGCGTCGGGGCCGATCACGATGCCGTACCCGCCCGAGCCCTCGACCGGTTTGACCACCAGTTCGGCGACGCGGTCGAGCACTTCCTCGCGTTCGTCGTCGAGCCAGCAGCGGAAGGTGTCGACATTGGGCAGGATCGGCTTCTCGCCGAGGTAGTACTCGATGATCGTCGGCACGTAGGTGTAGATGAGCTTGTCGTCGCCGACCCCGTTGCCCACCGCGCTCGAGATCACCACATTGCCCGCGCGGGCGGCGTTGAGCACCCCGGCCACGCCGAGCACGGAGTCCGGCCGGAAGTGCATGGGGTCGAGGAAGGTGTCGTCGATGCGCCGGTAGATCACGTCGACCTGCCGTTCGCCTGCGGTCGTGCGCATGTAGACGACATTGTCGCGGCAGAACAGGTCGCGGCCCTCGACCAGCTCCACCCCCATCTGCCTGGCCAGCAGCGAATGCTCGAAATAGGCCGAGTTGTGCACCCCGGGGGTGAGCACGACCACGGTCGGATCGGCCTCGTTGGGCGCCGCGGAGGCACGCAGGGCGCGCAGCAGGTGGCCGGGATAGTCGCCGACCGCCCGCACCCGGTGCGAGGAGAACAGGTCGGGGAAGACCCGCGCCATCGTGCGCCGGTTCTCCATCACATAGGACACCCCGGAGGGCGAGCGCAGGTTGTCCTCCAGCACCCGGAAGTCGCCGCGTTCGTCGCGCACCAGGTCGATGCCGGAGACGTGGATGCGCACCCCGTTCGGCGGGACCAGCCCGGCGGCCTCGCGATGGAAGTGTTCACACGAGGTGACCAGCCGCTTGGGTATCACCTGATCGCGCAGGATGTTCTGCTCGCCGTACACGTCGGCCAGGAACAGCTCCAGCGCGGTGACCCGCTGCTTGATGCCGCGTTCGAGCTTGGTCCACTCCGCGGCCGCGATGACCCGCGGCACCAGGTCCAACGGGAAGGGCCGCTCCTGTCCCGAGAGCGAGAAGGTGATGCCCTGGTCGATGAAGGCCCGGTCCAGCGCGTCGGAGCGTTTGGCCAGGTCGTCGACGTCGTTGGCCGCCATCGCGGCGTGAATGCCCTTGTACGGGGCGCGGACCCGGCCCGCCGCGTCGAACATCTCGTCGAACGCCTCGGCGAAGCGGCCTGGGCCGTAGCCCTCGAACAGGCCGGTGTGGGTGGTCGTGGCATGCCCGTTCGTTCTCACCAACGCCGGTGACGCGGATCGAGCCGTACCCGGCGCTGTGGTGGAGGTCATGGGAAAAACTGTGCATCACCCAGGGGTTGGGTCGTGTGAGACACAGGTAAATTTCTCGCATCACCTGAAACGGGTGAAATTCGGCGGCGCGACCGCGCCGTCGTCCGATGCCCGATTTCGTCGCTCGGTGCCGAGCTGGTAACCTCGATCTTCGGCGCGGTGTTACCCGTAGTTCAGCACCATCTGCTGCATCGTGGGCGCGCGCCCGACGAGCTTTCAAGACATACCACCCAGCGACAGGAAACCAGAGGATACAGGCGTGGCCAACATCAAGTCCCAGATGAAGCGGATCCGTACCAACGAGGCGGCGCGCAAGCGCAACCAGTCGGTCAAGTCCGCGCTGCGCACCGCGATCCGCAACTTCCGTGAAGCTGCCGCCAGCGGTGACAAGGAAAAGGCTGCCGAGCAGCTGCAGTTCGCGAGCCGCAAGCTCGACAAGGCCGCGTCCAAGGGCGTCATCCACGCCAACCAGGCGGCCAACAAGAAGTCCGCGCTCGCGCTGGCTCTGAACAAGATCTGATCGGAGCGGGCCTGGTACCCGCTCAGCACGACTTCGCAAGACGCAGCCGCCGTGGCCTCGATGACCACGGCGGCTTTTGTCGTCGGCTACCATTCCGCGCATGTTGACGGTGTACGCGAATCAGACGGTGGTACGAGGCGACGACCTGGCCGAGGTGATCCGCGCCGCGGAGATCCTGGGGATCGGCCTCAAGATCGAGAACGTGATGGTGCCCGACGAGGACGGCGGTCTCGCTGCCGCGTGGATCGTCACCCGCGAGGACGAGGTCCCGCTCTACGACGAGTGGGAAGGCCGCTACGAGGACGGCGAGGACGACGACGAGCAGCTGTCCCTCGTCGGCGAGTAGTCAGTTCACGCAGGGAACCTGCCCGGAGGTGAGATCGGTGCGCACCGGCCTGCCCGCGTCCGGGGTTCCCGAGGGCGGCGCACTCGCGCCGGTGCTGCTGGTCGTCGGACGGCCCGTGGAGTACGCGCGGGAGGTCGGCACCGGCAGGCCGAAGGCCGTGGCGACCTCCCGGCGGATCGCCGTCCGGTCGATGATGTTCACGTCCTGACCGTTGATCACGTCGTAGCGCAGGATCGGCAGGGTCCGGAATTCGATCTGCGGATCCTCGGCGCGACCGAGCGTGCGGACGAATTCGGTCATGTTCCAGCCGTCGGAGAGCACGATGTTGCGGTGGGCCACGGCCATGAGCGCGTTCAGCCTGCCCGGATCGGTGAGTGTGCCCGCGCCGCGCAGTTGCCGGGCCACCGAGGTGAGGAACGCCTGCTGCCGGTGGGTGCGGTCCAGATCGCCGTGTTCCAGCCCGTGCCGCTGCCGCACGAAGGCCAGCGCCTGCGCGGGGTCGAGGCGCTGGCGGCCCGCGGGGAAATCGGCGCCGGAGAACTCGAGATCGCGCACCGGGTTGTTCAGGCACACCTCCACCCCGCCCAGCGCGGCGGCCAGATCGTAGAAGCCGGCGAGGGTCACCTCCGCGAACCGGTCGATCGGCACCCCGGTGAGGTCCCGCACGGCCTTGACGGTGGAGGCCCGGCCTGCCTCCCTGCCCGCCTGTTCCAGCGGGCGCGGATCGGTTTCGCCGCGCGCGATCAGCTGGTCCTGCACGGCCTGCTTCTTCAGCCCGTAGGTCTCCTTGATCTTGGCGTGGGTGTAGCCGGGGATACCGGTGACGGGGACGTAGTTGTCGCGCGGGATCGAGACCGCGACGATTCTGTCCATGGCGGCCGGGATGTGCACCAGGATCAGCGTATTGGCGTTGTATCCGCCCTCGTCGCCGTCGCCGGCGTGCAGTTGGTCGAGCACCTCGCGCGGCAGTTCCTCGCCGTTCTGGTCGCGGCGGGTGTCGAGGCCGATCAGCAGGATGTTCAGGTCACCCCCGAGGGAATGCGGTGCGTCGTCCTCCAGTGCCCGTGATCGCGAGAAGCCGGTGTCGAAACTGCCCGCGGTCGACCATCCGTAGGCGGTCACCGCCACCACCGCTGCGGACAATCCCGCCGCGACCCCCCTGCCGATCCCTCGCACCCACCGGCCCACGCCTGACCCGGTGCGTCGGCCCCGCCCGCGCACCGCATCCCGGCCACCGCCCGGCTCGTCCATGTCATGATCAACTCTGCCAGGAGTGATAGCCGTCGGATATCGCGATCGGGTTTCGATTCGGCGGCGCGTAGGACCCCGACGACGGGGACCGCGTCAGGGGCCGTGCGGCGTGGGCAGGGTGGCGGTCAATTCGCGGCGCGCAGGTCCAGGATGCGGGACAGGGCGTGTTCGACGGCGTAGGTGGCGTCGGCGGCGCCGCCCTTGACGTCGGCGTTGAGGGTGGCCACGACCTGGAGTGCGGTGCCGATGGTGGCGGGGTTCCAGCCGCGGGCTTGCGCCTGGGCCTTCTTGACCTTCCAGGGCGGCATGCCGAGTTGCTGGGCGAGCTTGAACGGGTCGCCGCGGCCCGCCGAGCCGACGCGGGCGATGGTGTGCACCGAGTCGGCGAGGGCATCGGCCAGCAGCACGTGCGGGACGCCGCGGTCGGTGGCCCAGCGCAGCGCCTCCATCGCGGCGGGACGATCACCGGCCACCGCGAGTTCGGCGACGTCGAAGCCGGTCACCTCGGCCCGGCCGGAGTAGTAGCGGCGCACCGCGTTCGCGTCGACCTTGCCGCCGGTGTCGGCCACCAACTGGGAACAGGCCGCTGCCAGTTCGCGCAGTTCGGAACCGACCGACTCGATCAGGATCTGGACCACGTCGGCCGGGACCTTCACCCCGACGGCGCGGAACTCGGCGCGCACGAACTCCATCCGTTCGGCGGCCTTGGTGAGCTTGGCGCACTCGTGGACCACGGCACCCTGTTTCTGCAGCGCGGGAGCCAGCGCTTTCGCCCGGCCACCGCCGGAGTGCAGCACCAGCAGCACCACGCCCGCGGGCGGGTCGGCCGCCGCCTCGGTGATGACGGCGACGGCGTCCTTGCCCGCCTCGGCGGCCGATTCGAGCACGATCACCCGGTCCTCGGCGAACAGTGACGGACTCAGCAGCTCGGCGAGTTCGGCCGTGCTCGCATCGCCCGCGCGCAACCGGTCGACCGGCACCGCCTCCGGATCGGGCGCGCCGGCACGCACCTGACCGATCACCTGCGCGACCGCGCGTTCGACCAGCAGCTCCTCGTCACCGAGAACCAGATGCACCGGGGCAGGGCTTTCGCTCACCAGGCGATCCTACGTTCGCGCGCCGACAGACCCGCGGAGCGCGTGCCGGTTCCGTGTTCGCAGTGGTGAACCAGCGGTGGCCCGGTTCCCGCCTGCCCGTCGTTGTCGTGACCTCCCGTCCTTCGACAATGCACACGGGGCCTTCGTCGACGCCCATCCGGACGGCATCGAAGGTTCGTGGCCGCACCGGGGATGCCGCCGTCGGGACGTGACGGTTCGCAGGTCGGCGGCGGTGCCGAACACGATCACGTCGCCGTGCCGGTCGGTGCGCGCGACGGTGGCGCCCAGCGCGTCCAGTGCGGTCGTGATGGCGGGGTGGGGGTGACCGAAGGTATTGTCCGCTCCCGCGCTGATCAGGGCGAGCCGCGGATGGACCGCGCGGAGGAATGCCGGAGTGGTGGTCCGGGATCCGTGGTGCGGAATCTTGAGGATGTCGGCGCGGAGGTCCTGGTCGAGGAGCCGCGTCTGGGCCGCTTCCTCGATGTCACCGGTGAACAGGATCGTGCCGACGCCCGTCCGCGCTCGCAGTACCAGTGACCGGTCGTTGGCTCCGTCCAAGGCGAACGAGGACGGAGCGTCACCGCTGGGCCCCAACACCGCCAATTCCACCGCACCGAAGTGCAATTCGAGTCCTGCGTGAAGCTCGATCAGCGGAATCCGCTCGGACTCCGCGAGATCGACCACTCGCTCTACCCCACCGGAATCCTCTCGGTGCCCGTGCCGGTGCAGCGCGGTCTCCGATTCGAAGCCCGACTCCGTTCCAGTCTCTGCGCCGCCATGGCACGCATCGCGCCGCACCTCGGTCCGTGTTCCGGCGGCGTACACCACGGCGTCGTACGGGCTGGTGAAACCGACCCGCGACGCCGCGTCGTCGGCCGGTGCCAACGGTCTCGCGGTTCGGGTTGGGACAACGCCCGGCTGAGTCTGCGCAGGGTCCTCAGCCGGCGTGCTGTCGTTCGTTATCGGTGAGGCCGCCGCGGCCGGGCGTGGCACCGGCGCGGTGATTCCGGCGGCCCTCGGCGCGATGCGCGCGGCGACGTCGGCGGCCGGGCGTGGCACCGGGGCGGTGCTTCCAGCGGCCGTCGGCGCGATGCGCGCGGCGACGTCGGCGGCCGGGAGTGGGCGCACGGTGTCCGACACGGGCGGGGGCGGTGGGGCGGGATGGTTCGGGGAAGGTGCTGTCGGTGTTGCGGGGCAGGTCGGGGTGCCGCCGCTGGTCCTGAGTTCGCCTGGGGCGGTGGCGATGGCGTCGGCGGTGCGGCCGCGGACGGCGCCCGCGAGTCCGTCGATGTGGTCGGCGTGGGGGTGGGTGAGGACGAGCAGGGGGATGGTGTCGATGCGCAGGCGGTCCAGGCAGCGGCGCATGGCGCGCGGGTCGGGGCCGGTGTCGATGACGACCGCGGCGCCGGGACCGACGGACAGAGCCAGTCCGTCGCCTTGACCGACATCGCACATGGCGAGGATCCAGCCGTCGGGTGGCCACCCCGGATGCCACAGCCGAACCGGCACAAGGACTATCGCGACGCCGAGCACGCCGACGGCCAGCAGCCGCCGCGTCTTCGCCCAGCGCAACGCCGCCACCACGACGATCACGACGGCGGTGGCGACGAGTCCCGCACCGACACCGGACGGCACCGTCAGCGAGGCACCGGGGATCGCCGCCATCCGATCGGCCACCGAGAGCAACCACCACAGGGGCGGCCGCGCGCACCACAGCACCGGGACCGCCGCGGCACTCCACAGGCAGGCGACGACCGCACCCACCGCACCGAGCACCGTGATCACGCCGACCACCGGCGCGACGAGGCCGTTCGCGACGATCGCCACCAGACTCACCCGCCCGGACAGCCCGACCATGAGCGGCAGGGTGACGACGAACGCGCCCGCCGAGACCGCCACGATCTCCGCCGGTGCCCGCCACCACCCGCGAGCGCGCAGCCAGTCGGCCCAGCTCGGCGCCAGCAGGATCAGCCCGGCCGTCGCCAGCACCGAGAGCGCGAACCCGGCGCTCACCGCCAATCGCGGTGCCACAGCGAGCAATCCGATCACCGCAGCACCCAAAGCGGGGAGGGCCTGTTTGCGGCGACCGGTGAGCAGCGCCAACACGGTGACCGAACCCATCGCGGCGGCGCGCAGAACACTCGGGTCGGGCCGTGCGAGAACGATGAACACCACGACCACACCGGCGGCGGCCGCCGCGCTGGCCCGGGGACCAGCCGTGAGCAGGCGGGTCAAGGCCAGCAGCGCCGTCAGCAGGATGGTGAAGTTCGCACCGCTCACCACGCACAGATGCTGCAACCCCGCTGTTTCGAACGAGTCACGTACCTCGTCGGAGAGGGCGGACGTGTCCCCGACCACGAGAGCGGGCAGCAGGCCCGCCGCATCGGGTGGCAGTGCGCGCGCCGCGGCGGCGGCGAGATCGGCACGTATCCCCGCGGCCACCCGCTGCCACCACGGGGGTTCGCCGTGGCGGGCCGGGTCGGCCAGGGCGTTCAGGGTGGCCACGGTGAGATCCGCGCGGTGCGGCTCGCTCACCCGCGCGCGGAACCGGATGACCTGTCCCGGAGTCAGCTCCGCCCACGCATCACCGCTCGCGAGGACGACGATCGCGCCGCCCGCACTGGTCGTCGCGGTCCCGCTCCCGAACTCGCGCAGCCCCGCGTGCACGATCCATCGGCGCTGGCCACCGAATCCGCCCGCACGCATCGGTTTCGGGTCGTCGGTGACAGCCGCCAGCACGGTCACCGACTGCCCGAACGACTCCCGCAAGGGATGCGCCCCCACATGATGCTCCCGCCAGGCGCCCGCGGCCGCGAACCCGGCCGACAACACCATCGTCGCCAGCCCCGCGACCGCGACCACCCGCCACCGCTCCCGCTCGTGCGCGACCGCCCACAACACCACCGCCCACAGACCGAGCGCGAGCACCACCGCGCCGGCCGCGAGCACCACGCCGGCGACCCATCCCATCGACACCGCGACGATCGTCGCCATCCAACAGCCCACCGCCGCGGGCACCAGCCGCATGTCGAGAACCTGCCGCTGCCCCTCCACGCGCTCGTCTTCGCGCACCGCCCTCATCCGTCGACCGGCCCGGCATCCGCGGCGACCCCGCCCGCTCCGTGACGCCCGAGAACCGACATCAGGCCGAAGCACCCGAATTCCACACTGCTGTACGAGTGTTCGACGCAGTCCGGATAGCAAGGGAGGAACTTCCTCGCGGCCGCGCCGGGTCCGCTGTCAGCCGCGCCACCAGTCACGACGCCGATGTGGTCGGCATCGTCCGCGAAATCGGCTGTCCTGTCGATACCGCGCTCCCGCTCGGCGGGTCGTCCCCGCGGTGCCGCGGTCACGTCGTGACCAGGTCGCGAAGCCGGGCGAGGCGTGCTGGACCGATGCCGTCGACTTCGCCGAGCTGGGTGACATCGGTGAACTTGCCGTTGGTCGATCGCCAGGTGAGGATCGCCTTCGCGGTCACGGGGCCGACGCCGGGGAGTGCGTCGAGTTCGGCCTCTGTCGCCGTATTCAGATTGACGCGCTTAGCATCCTGCGCCGCACCGGTTTTCGAAGGCGTGGCGCTGGTGTCGCCCGCCGCGCCGCCGACGTTCGCCGGGCGGGGTGTGCTGCCGCCCGCGCTGATCATGCTGCTGCCGAGGCGCGGGACGGGCGACCCGGGGTCGGTCGCACCGATGACGACCTGATCGCCGTCGGCCAGGCGCTGGGCCAGGTTGAGACCGGCCAGGTCGGCGCCGTCGCGGGCGCCGCCGGCGAGGTCGATCGCGTCGGCGATCCGGGCGCCGGCGGGGAGCCGGTGCAGGCCGGGACGTTCGACCAGACCCATCACGCTGACAACGACTTCCGAGCTCGTGGCCGGTGCCGAACCACCGGCCGCCGCGACGGTGGTGGCCGGCTCACCGCGGGCGGCGATGGGTTCCGCGCGGACCACCGGCACCGGCGGCACGGACTGCTGGGTCGGCTGGTCGCGCAGCACCAGCACGCCCGTGAACACCACCGCGACCACCCCTACGAGCGCCAGGACTAAAGCACCCGGTCGCCCCGGGTCGACGCGTGCCGCCCGGAACCGCTCGGGTACCAAGCGTTGCAGCCCGCGCGGCCCGCCTCCGGTATCGAGCCAGCCGGGCGATTGCACCTCCCCCGGCGGGAGTTCCTCGTCGTCCCAACGTCCTTCGGTATCGCGGCCGCCGCGCGCCCCGGCGCGATCCGGCCCACTACGCATCGACCCCGACCCGGCTTGGTCGCGTACCGCGAGACCACCCAGCCGCTGCCGTACCCGCTCGTGCTCTTCGTGTCGTGACATGCCACCGAAGCTACGACCCGCACCCACCGCGAAACCGCAGGCGACCTGCGGTTCGATCGAACCTGTGGACAACACCTAGCCTGTGGACAACTGCCGGTCAGGCACACCAACGAATCCCGAGTGTGTTCGCTCGCTCGCTTACGGTGCGCCCATGCCCAATGCCATCGACACCCGGAGTTCCACTGTCACCACGAACCGCCCCCGCGGAATCCTCGCCGCGTGCATCGCCCGACGACACTCCGCCGCACCGCTTCGTGGACGCTCACCGCGCCCCGACGAGCCCGACATCCGCGTGCTCGTGCAATTCACTTCCGTCCGCATGGAATTCGTGGCGTGCCGGACCGCGGCCCTCGCCTTCGTCCAGGACATCGCGGCCAAGAGACCGTGCTCGGTCGCCGTCGATTCCCGACCGTGCCACGGGCTGCCCCGCCTGCCCAACGAGCGCCTGTACCTCCTGCCGTGAACGACGACAACAGATCGACCACAGCTGATCGAATACCGTGCGCCCCTGGCCCGCGACCGCCTACGAATGGCCGCATGGACCTGCGCCGTCGCTTCCTCGACTTCGCCCACCGCGAGGCACGCGGCAATTCGCCGTGCTACGAACAGCGGGCCGCCGACATCGCCGACGACGACACCGTGCTCGCCTTGATCGGCCAGCTCCCCACCGGCAAACAGCAGCCGAATCTGATCCTGGCCGCCGCGCGGGTGCACGGCGCGACCGCGGAGACCTATGGCGAATTCCGGGAACAGCTGCTCGCCCGCTGGCCCGCGATCGCCGCGACGGCGGCGAGCAGACGCACCCAGACGAACGAAGCCGGGCGCTCGGCGACGTTGTTGCCCGTGTTCGCCCGGTTCCCCGGACCCCTGTCACTGATCGAAGCCGGTGCGTCGGCGGGGCTGTGCCTGTTTCCTGACCGGCTGAGCTATCGCTACGGGGACGTCCTCGTGGATCCCGTCGACGGCCCGGCACCGGTGCGATTGTCGTGCGAGGTCTCCGGGCCGGCGCCGATCCCCACACGACCGCCGGAGGTGGTCCACCGGGCGGGCGTAGACCTGAACCCGCTGGACATGGCCGATGCCCGGGATCGCGAGTGGCTGGAAGCGCTCGTCTGGCCCGGACAGCACGACCGGATCGCCAGACTGCGCGCGGTCGCCGCGATCGCGGCCGCGGACCCGCCGCACCTGGTGACGGGGGACCTGACCGACCGGATCGGCGAACTGGTCGCGGCCGCGCCCAGCGACAGCACGGTCGTCGTGTTCCACAGCGCGGTACTCACCTACCTGCCGCTGCCGGCGCGGCAGAAGTTCGTCACGACCGTACGGGAGCTGCCGTGTCATTGGGTCTCGCAGGAAGGTGTGGGCATTCTCCCCGAGTTCGCCGATCGGCTACCGCGCGACGAGACGACCGCCGCGCGGATGGTGGTCGCGGTGGACGGGGAGCCGGTGGCGTACGCCGGGCCACACGGTCAGTTCCTGGACTGGTTCGGCCCGGCGTGACGCCACGGGGTTCAGAGGCGGCGCATGACCGAGACGACTCTGCCGAGGATGGTGGCCTCGTCACCGTCGATGACGGAGTACGCGGGGTTGCGTGGCTCCAGCAGAACATGGCCGTTGCGGCGGCGGAAGACCTTCACGGTGGCTTCCTCGCCGATCATGGCGGCCACGATGTCACCGGTGTTCGCCTCGCGCTGACTGCGGACGATCACGAGGTCGCCGTCGCAGATGGCGGCGTCGATCATCGAGTCACCGCGCACGCGCAGGCCGAAAACCTCACCGCGGCCGACGAGTTCGCGGGGCAGGGTGAGCAGGTCGTCGGGGTTCTGCTCGGCCAGGATCGGGGTGCCCGCCGCGATGTCGCCGACCACCGGCACGGTGACCGAGGCCTCGGACTGCACGCCCGGGGTGTCTCGGAGGAACAGCCGCACATCGATCGGGCGGGTCATCGCGGCGCCGCGGCGCAGGAATCCGTCCTCCTCCAACGCTTTCAGATGCTTGGAGACCGTCGACGTGGACCGCAGGCCGACAGCGTCGGCGATCTCCCTGGCGCTGGGCGGATAGCCGTGCGCGAGCACCGAATCCCGGATCACCGCGAGAATGTGTTGCCTGCGCGGCGGCAGGTGCGAGGTGTCGGGAAAGTCGAAGTCGTCGTAACCGGTCACCGGGGCATCGTAGAGCCAGCGGGCGTCAGGGTGTCGGCGCAGGTTCCCGGCGCGTCAGCGACGTCCACGCGGCGCGCCTGCTCACGCGCATCCGCCGGGGACGACGAGGACACCGAGCGCGCCGACACCGAGATGCACGCCCAGCGTGGGACCGAACTCGGTGACGTGCAGTTCCTCGACATCCGGAACCTGTTCGCGCAGTTGGGCGGCGATGTTCTCCGCCGCCTCGGCGGCGCCCAGGTGCTGCACACCCAGCGCCGCGCCCTCGCCCCCGGCGGCGTCCACGGCCGCGGCGACCAGCTTCGCGTAAGCCCGCGACCTGGTGCGCACCTTCTCGCGCAATTCCAGCTTGCCCTCGACCAGGTGCAGCAGTGGTTTCGTCACCAGTTCACTGCCGAAGAAGGCCGCGGCGCTGCTCAACCGGCCGCCCTTGCGCAACTGTTCGGTGCGGTTCACCAGGATGAAGGTGCGCGCGCGAGCCGCCGCGGCCACCGCGCGCTCGTAGACCGCGTCCAGCGCCTCGCCCGCCCTGGCCCGGCGCGCCGCGGCGAGCACCGGCAGGCCGGTGGCCAAGCCGGCGCCCAGCGAATCCACCAGGCGCACACGGTCTTCCGCGCCCATGTCGCGCACCGCCTGGCGACCGGACTCCCAGGTCGCCGACAGCGTGCGCGAGAGGTGGATGGCGACGACGCCGTCACCGTCGCTGTGCCTCAGCGCCCGCTCGTAGGCCTCGCGAAGTTCACCGGGCGAGGCCGCCGAGGTGCTGACGGAGTCGGTCGAGTAGTCGATCTCGATGGGATCGACGCCTTCCCGGATCTGCCGATCACCGACGAGCACGTGCAACGGCACCACTTCGATACCGAGCTCGGCGACGACATCGGCCGACAGCCCGGACGCCGAATCGGTGACCACCACAACGGCCACGGACTACCTGACCTCCTGCAGCGCCTTGGTCATCGCCGTCGCCACCGCCGCGTGCCCGGCCCAGCCCCAATGGATACCGTCCGGATTCGCCGCACCCGACTCGATGTCGTCGCGCACCGCTTCACCCAGATCGACCAGCGGCACCGCGGTCCGGCCCGACCACGCCCGCAGCGCCTTGACCGCACGCGCGCGGCCACGGTGCACCCGCCCGTAGGCATCGCACTTGTGCACCGACGGCAGCACCGCGACCACGGGCAGCTCCGGACGCAGATGATTGAGCGCCTCGCGCGACTGCTCCAGGTAGTCGACACTCACGCGCGGCGGAAGTGCCACGGGGCGACCCAGTTTCGACAGCTTCGGCTGCAGCCAGTTGTAGGAGGCGCGCACGCCGCGCCGCAGCTTCGGCGGGCGGATGTAGCGGATCAGTTCCCGCAGCGCGGTGGGCAGCGGCGACGGCAGGGTGTCCATGCCGCCGACGGCGAACACGACCGCCCCGGCGCGGGGCACCGCGGCCCAGACCCGGGGGTCACCGATGAGCGCCCAGTAGGCGTCGCGGCAGGTCCACCCGATCCGGGCGATCAGCTCGACATCCCAATCCAGTTCCGCGGCCACCATATTCGGCCAGATCCGCGGATCGTCGGCGGGCAGACCGCCCTTGGGGCCGTAGTACGCCAGCGAATCGGCGATCACGAGCAGAACCGGCCGGGGGGACGCGGACGACACCGGGCTCGGCGCCTCGGCTACGAGTGCGACCTCCGCCGTGGTGCCCGCGGGCGAGTCCTGAGTGGGCGCAGCGGTCTGCGCAGGCGGCGCACCCGCTTCGGCGCCGCCGCCCGCCGTCGACAAGGCCTCGGCTTCCGGCGCGGGCGCGTCGACGGCCGCTGGGTCCGTAGGCTCGGCGGCATTGCGGATATCCGCTTCGGCCACACCGGATTCGGCAGTAGCGGAGGCGGCGGCCGTTCCCACCGCGGAGGTTTCCGGCGCGGTGCCGATCGACTCGGCGACCTCGGTGGACGCAGCGGCACGACCGGCCGCAGTGGCGAGGTCGTTGCCGGAGGTGGCCGCGGGCTCGTCCCGATCGACTCCTCCGGTCACGTCGTTCGCCACGGTGTGCCCAGTTTCCGCACCGCCGGGCGGGACTTCCTGCGGCGCAGGCGAATCCGCGTCGAACGTGGGTACCGGGGCGCCCGTGCCCGACGAGACGGCCGACTCGGGGTCAGCGGCCGGCGCCGCACCCGCCGCCTCGCCTACCTCGTCGGTATCCGGCTGCGCGACAGCCGAACCCGCCACGTCGGCAGGGTCGGAATCCTGCTCGGTGACCTCGGCCGAGGTCTGCGCGCTCGCCGCTTGGTCCTCGTCGCCGTCGGCATCGCCGTCGTCGGAGGACCCGCTCGCCTCGCCGGAAGCCGTGTCCGCGGCCGTCGGCTCGGCGGTGTCGGACTCGGCCGCGACCGGCGCGGGGGTCGGGCCGAACAGGGCATCGGGCAGCGAACGTTCGCTGCGCGCGGTGACCTGCTTGAAGAGTTCGTCCGGTACCGAACGGATGGGCTCCTCACGCTCGGCGCGTGCGGGGCGAGCGGGCGGCGGACCGAACAGCGCGTCCGGCAATTGCCGTCCGGCCTTGGCCGTCACCTGCTGGAACAGTTCGTCCGGTACCGATCGGACGGGCTCTTCAGAGGACATCGGGAGCTACCTTCGCCGCTGCGTTCCAAACATCGAGGCGCCAGCCGGGTGTATCGATGTCCGGGCCGTGGCTGGACAGCTGCACCCAGCTCGTGTTGGCCAGCCCACCGAGGGCAGGCCAGTTCGCCGGGGGCAGATCCAGCAACGCGGCCGTCAGGGCCGCGATCAGCCCGCCGTGCGCCACCAGGATGATAGTCCGGCCGGGCCAATCCTGCCGGTCGTTGTACAGTTCGCGCACCACGGGCAGGGCCCGCGCCCCGACCTCGAGTTTGCTCTCGCCGCCGGGCGGGCGATAGGTGGCGTCGAGCCGCCACTGCACCCGGGCGCCGGGGTAGTCGGCGTCGACCTCGAGGTGGGTCAGCCCCTCCCAGTCGCCCAGGTGGGTCTCACGCAGCCGGGTGTCGGTGATCACCGGCAGGTCGCTGAGGTCGCCGAGCGCCTGCGCGGTCTCCTTGGCGCGACGCAGATCGGAGGCGTGGATGGCGATCGCGTTGCGCGAGATCAGCTCGCGCGCGGCCTCTTTGGCCTGCTGCCTGCCCAGCTCGGTGAGATCGGTGTCGATCTGCCCCTGCATCCGGTCGGCCGCGTTCCATTCGGTCTGCCCGTGCCGCAACAGGATCAGCGTGCGCACATGGGCGTACTTGCTCACTCGGTGTCGCCCTCTACCTGTGCGTCGGCGGCGGCCGGAGCCGCCGGTGCGGCGATACCGTCGACGGGGACGGTCGGGCAGTCACGCCACAGCCGCTCCAGCGCATAGAAATTGCGCTCGTCGTTGTGTTGGATGTGCACGACGATGTCGACGTAATCGAGCAGCGCCCAGCGGCCCTCGCGGGTCCCCTCGCGACGGACCGGCTTGTGCCCGGCCGCGCGCAGCTTCTCCTCGACATTGTCGACGATCGCGTTGACCTGGCGCTCGTTGGGCGCCGAGGCGATCACGAAGCAATCGGTGATCACCAGCTGCTCGGACACGTCGAGGACGACGACATCGGTGGCCAGCTTGTCGTCGGCCGCGAGTGCGGCGACCTTGGCCATCTCGACCGCTTCCGCGGTGGCACTCATGCCTTACCTTCCGTTTCTGCGGGCCCATACAGGTGCCGCTTCGATATGTACTGCACCACGCCGTCGGGGACGAGGTACCAGACCGGCCGACCCTCCGCGGCGCGGCGGCGGCATTCGCTCGACGAGATGGCCAGCGCGGGGATCTCGATCATCGTCACGGCGTCGGCGGGATAGTCCCGCAGATGCTCCTCGAGATGGTCGGTGTTCAGCTCGTACCCCGGACGGCTCACCCCGACGAACTTCGCCAGTTCGAACAGTTCGGTCCAATCCTGCCATGTCAGGATGTTGGCCAGCGCGTCCGCACCGGTGATGAAGTACAGCTCGGCGTCGGGATGGGCGCTCTGCATCTCGCGCAGGGTGTCGACCGTGTAGGTGACCTTGTTGCGCTCGATATCGGCCCGGCTGACCGAGAACCTGGGATTGGACGCGGTGGCGATGACGGTCATGAGGTAGCGGTCCTCGGCGGGACTCACCTGCTTGTTCGCCTTCTGCCACGGCTGTCCGGTCGGCACGAAGATGACTTCGTCGAGCTCGAACCGGTTCGCGACCTCGCTCGCCGCGACCAGGTGGCCGTGGTGAACGGGGTCGAAGGTGCCGCCCATGACGCCGAGCTTGCGGCGCGGCCGAGCTGTGTCGTGCATGAGGTCCGAGCTTAACGGGGATCGCGCCCCTCGCTCGGACCGGACCATGTCTGACCGGCGCGACGTCCGGCGGCCTGGGCGCACATCTGCGCGAACTGGCCGCGCGTGCGGTCGAGCTCGGTGGCGATGTGGACGGCCGGGTCGGCGAGGTGCAGCTGGTTGAGTTCGGTCAGCAGCGCGTTCATGGTGACCCACCACGGCCCGCGAATCCGGCCGTGCGGGCCGCGTAGCTGCAGCCACGCCGCCGCCCGCAGGCACCGGGCGCGCGGCACGATCTTGCCCAGCTCTCCCCACAGCCCGGCCGCCCGCAGGTAGCCGCCGAGCGCGGCGGACTCCTGACCACAGCATTCGCGCGCCACCGCCGCCGACCACACCAGATCGGCGTGCCTGCGCCGGTCGGCGGGCGAGCGGGCGAGCAGCCGGGCCGCCTCGGTGTACTGCCACGCCGCCTGCCGGTACCGGCGCGAGCGGATCAGCGCCTCGGCGAACTCGGCCCGCACCTGCGCGAGTTCACCCGGCGGGTAGGCCACCTGCCCGCCGAGCAGGACTCGTTCGAAGGCGGTGACGGCTTCGGCGTCCTCGCCTGCCCGATGCCAGGCCCGGCCCGCCACGAGCCACAGATGCGCGGCGTCGGCCGCCGAGATCGGGTGCCAGCACGCGGCGGCCGCGGCGGCCGCGCGCGCGAGGTCGCGATCGCGGTCGGGCTGGGCGGCGATCGCGGTGACCAGCCGGCTGCGCAGCTGCGCCTGCTCCCGCGGTGCCAGTTCGCCGTACCCGACGACGAGTGCCCGCCGCAGCTGCTCCTCCGCCGCGCCCGGCGCCTCCGCGAGCCGAACCGCCGCGAGCTCGGCCAGCCGCCGTGCCACGCGCGCGCCGGACCCGTCCGGCACCGCGGGCGGTCCGGCCTCCGGCGGCGCTGCCACGGCGTGTGCGGCGATCGGGCCCGGCGGCACGGACTGCCAGGTGTTCCACCACTGGTGCACATCGAACGCACCACCCTCGACGGGTGATCCACCGGCTCCGTCGGGCACGCCCGATCCGTCGTTCCCCTCGGCCGCCGCGACACTCGCGGGCACCTGACGAGGCTCCGGCCAGGTCGCCGGGCGGCTCTCGGCACCGGAGGCAGGAGTGTCGGGGAAGCTCTCGTCGCTGAGCGGGTCGTTCACCGAGCGGACCGGGACCCGCTCGCGCCGGCTCGTCGCGAGCGGGCCTCCCCCACCACCGAGGTCCGATCGGACCGCTCGTCGCCGCGCGACGCCCCTGCCAGCATGGCGGTGATCTTGGTGGGCGCTGCCTTCGAGCGGCTTAACGTTCGCTGAAGCCGTCAGGGCCGCTTGGATTTCGGGAGCTTGGCGACGACCGCGTCGTAGGAGGCGTCGATCAGTTCGCGCAGCTCGTCGGGTGGGACGGCACCATCCACGGTGATGCTGTTCCAGCCGTAGCGGCCGATGTAGGCGGACGCGCTCACGTCGTCCGGGTAGATCAGCACCAGTTCGTCGGCCTCGGCACGGTCGCGACCGCATTTGAGACCGATGGAGGCGCCGGTGCCGAGGAAGGCGAAGATCTTGTCGCCCACCTTGGCCACGACATCACCCTCCCAGGGTTCGTCCTGCCAGGCACCGGGTTTGGCCAGGCAGTAGGCCAGCAGATCGTCGCTCATTCCCCTGCTCCTTCAGACGGGCAACAGCCGCGAGACCACTTCGGTGAGCTGTCGGGCGGACCGGCATTCGTGCATCTCGATCACCTCGCCGTACTCGCGGGCCGCCGAATCGCCACTGCCCCACAGGTTGCGCGGTTCGGGGTTGAGCCAGTGCGCGTGCCGGGCGGTGTCGACCAGCTGCCGCAGGATGTCCAGTTGCGGATTGCGGTAGTTGGTGCGGCCGTCGCCGAGGACCAGCAGCGAACTGCGGCTGGTGACGGCGTCGGCGAAATTGTCGGCGAAGGTGGTCAGCGCCTGACCGTAGTCGGAGTGCCCGTCGGCGTCGATGATCCGGGATTCGGTGAAGATCCTGGTCAAGACGTCGTCGAGGCCGGCGTGCGGGTCGAAGAAACCGGTGACCTCGTCGGTGCGGTCGACGAAGGCGAAGATCCGCACGCGGGAGAACTGCTCACGCAACGCGCTCACGAGCAGCAGGGTGAAGTTGCTGAACCCGGCGACCGAGCCCGAGATGTCGCACAGCAGCACCAGTTCCGGGCGGCCGGGGCGTGGCTTGCGGTTCACCAGGTCGATCGGCACGCCGCCGGTCGACATCGACGCGCGCAGCGTCTTGCGCAGGTCGATCTCCCCCCGGCGAGCACGCTTGCGCCGCACCGCGAGTCGCGAGGCGAGGATCCGGGCCAGGCGCTGGGTGCCGCGCCGCAGCTCGGCCAGTTCGCGCTCGGAGGCGCGCAGGAAGTCGGCGTCCTCGGCCTGGCGGGCGACGCCGTAGGTGGCGACCCGCTCACGCCCGATCTGCTCGGCGACGCGGCGGTTGGTCTCGGCTTCCACGCTCCGGCGGAAGCCCGCGATCCGCTCCCGGACCAGGCGCTGGGCGACCTCGGTATCGCGATCGCTCGCATCGGGCGGCAGCCCGAGACCGGCCAGCACCCGCGACAGCAGCGTCTGTGGCGCGAGGTCCTTGAGCGCCTGATACGCCGAGAACGAGGGGCCGCGTGCCGACTGGTACTGCCCCAGCTGCTCGACGATCTGCCCGGCCAGCAGTTGCAGCTGGGGGCCGCTGTCCTCGGCGGTCAGCAGTTCGGCCAGCTGTTCACGCAGCGCGGGCAGGTCGACCTTCCCGTCCGGGGTGCGCGGCACCTCGGGGGACGACGCGCTGCGCTCGCCCACCGCGACCGGGAACCACAGATCGAACAGCCCGTCGAAGGTGGCGCGATGGGTCGGGCGGCGCAGCAGCGCGCATGCCAGCCCCTCCCGCACCGACTCGCGATCGAGCAGGTCGAGCACCGTGATCACGCGGCCCGCGTCGACCGTCTCCGACGGCCCCACCGGGACGCCACGGGCACGCAGCGCCGCCACGAACCCGGCGACGTGCCCACCGAGTCCGTGCGGGGCGGGCGCGCTCATCTCACGCCAGCTTCAGCTCGGCCAGCGCGCGCTGGTGGTCGCTGCGGTGCTTGAGCACGACGCCGAGGGTGGCGCGCACGGTCGCGTCGTCCAGATCCTCGGCGCCGAGGGCCAGCAGGGTGTGGCCCCAGTCGATCGACTCCGCCACCGACGGCAGCTTCTTGAGCTGCATGCCGCGCAGGACGTGCACGATCCGCACCAGCTGCTCACCCACCGCGGCCGACAGCTCGGGGACGCGGCTGGCCAGGATGCGCCGCTCGAGGTCTTCGTCCGGGAAGTCCAGGTGTAGGTACAGGCAGCGGCGTTTGAGCGCCTCGGAGAGTTCACGGGTGGCGTTCGAGGTGAGCACCACGAACGGCTTCCTGGTGGCGGTGATGGTGCCCAGTTCCGGCACGGTCACCGCGAAATCGCTGAGCACCTCGAGCAGCAGGCCCTCGATCTCGACATCGGCCTTGTCGGTCTCGTCGATCAGCAGGACCGTCGGCTCACTGCGCCGGATGGCGGTGAGCAGTGGACGCGCGAGCAGGAACTCCTCGGTGAAGACGTCGGCTTTGGTTTCGGCCCAGTCGTTCTCACTCGACGCCTGGATCCGCAGGATCTGCTTGGCGTGGTTCCACTCGTAGAGCGCGCGTGCCTCGTCGACGCCCTCGTAGCACTGCAAGCGGACCAGCTCGGCCCCCGCGACCTGCGCGACCGCCCGCGAAAGCTCGGTCTTGCCGACACCGGCAGGCCCCTCGATGAGCAGCGGCTTGCCGAGGCGGTCGGCCAGGAAGACCGAGGTGGCCGTGGCCTTGTCGGCGAGGTAGCCGGTGGTGGCCAGGCGGGTGATGACGTCGTCGACCGAGGTGAAGATCGGTTCCTCTACCAGTGTCACGGTCACACCGGCCGAGTCTGGCCGTCGCCCCACACGATCCACTTGGTGGAGGTGAGTTCGGGCAGTGCCATCGGGCCGCGCGCATGCAGCTTCTGGGTGGAGATACCGATCTCGGCGCCGAAGCCGAACTGCTCGCCGTCGGTGAACGCCGTGGACGCGTTGACCATCACCGCGGCCGCGTCGACGCGAGTGGTGAACTCCCTGGCGGCGGCCAGGTCGGCGGTGACGATGGCCTCGGTGTGGCCGGTGCCCCAGGTGTTGATGTGCTCGACGGCCGCGTCGAGACCGTCGACGACCTCGAGGGCGATGTCCATCGTGAGGTATTCCTCGCCCCAGTCGGCATCGGTGGCGGGCACCTGGCCGGGCAGGTTGCCGTGGATGGTGACGCCGGCGTCGGTGAGCGCCTTGCTCAGCCTCGGCAGCGCGGTGTCGGCGACGGCCGCGTCGATCAGCAGGGTCTCGGCGGCGTTGCACACGCTGGGGCGGCGGGTCTTGGCGTTGAGGACGATGGCCTCGGCCATGTCGAGGTCGGCGGCGGAGTGCACGTAGACGTGGCAGTTGCCGGTGCCGGTTTCGATGGTGGGCACCTGGGCGTCGCGCACCACCGCGTTGATCAGGCCGGCGCCACCGCGCGGGATGACCACGTCGACCAGGCCGCGGGCCTGGATGAGGTGGGTGACGCTGGAACGGTCGTGGCTGGGCAGCAGCTGCACCGCGTCGGCCGGGATGTCCTGGGCCACAAGGGCTTCGCGCAGCACCTCGACCAGGGTGGCATTGGAGTTCGCCGCCGAGGAGGAGCCGCGCAGCAGGGCGGCGTTGCCCGACTTGAGGGCGAGACCGAACGCGTCGACGGTGACATTGGGCCGGGCCTCGTACACCATGCCGACGACGCCGAGCGGCACCCTGGTCTGGCGGATCTCGAGGCCGTTGGGCAGCGTGGAGCCGCGCACGACCACGCCGACCGGATCCGGCAGCCCGGCCACCTGGCGCAGGCCGGAGGCGATGCCGTCGACGCGGGCCTTGGTCAGCCGCAGCCGGTCGAGCAGGTTCTCCTCGGTGCCCGCGGCCCGCGCGGCCTCGATATCGGCCTCGTTGGCCGCGAGCACGCGGTCGGCGGCGGCGAGCAGGGCGTCGGCCGCCGCGTGCAGTGCGTCGTTCTTCTGCGCCGTGGTGAGCTGAGCCAGCACGCGGGACGCGACGCGAGCCCTGCGGGCGGCGTCGTGCACCGCTGCGCGGATGTCGAGCTCGGGGGTCACTTCTACCGTCATGGGCACCAGCCTACGCAGTCCGGCTCGGCCGCTCGACGCCACCCGCATCCCCGAATACGGCTCCGACCGGCGGCGGGACCGGGTTGTCCACAGGTTTCGCGCCACCGGAACATCGTCCACGGAGCGCCTGTGGACGGGCGATCGAAACGGCAGGCGGCGGCCGACGGACCGTACCGGCAGGCACCGACGAAACGGGTGGACACGACGCAGCGACAATCGCCGTCCCGGCCTCGGGGCGACGGCGACACCGAACCGGAGACCCGGGCGCAACGGGACTCGCCAGCGGTGCCTCGCGATCGCTACGTTTCGAGCATGGATTCCCGCGCCGAGCAGACCGTCGTCGTACTGGGCAGCGTCAACATGGACCTGGTCACCACGACCGACCGCAGGCCGGAACCCGGCGAAACAGTGCTCGGGTCCGGGTTCACGACCGTGCCCGGCGGCAAGGGCGCCAATCAGGCGATCGCGGCGGCACGGTCAGGTGCGACGGTGCGCTTCCTCGGCGCGGTCGGTGCGGACGCGTTCGGCGCCACCTTGCGCTCGACGTTGAACGACGCAGGCGTGGACACCGGGCTGACGCGCACCGTCGGCGGCCCGAGCGGAGTGGCGACCATCGTGGTCGACGAGACCGGCGAGAACACCATCATCGTCGTGGCCGGCGCCAACGGCCGGGTGACCGACCTGACCGGCGACGAGCTCGCCGCCATCGCCGCGGCCGACATCCTGCTGTGCCAGCTGGAGATTCCGCTCGCCACGGTCGCCGCGGCCGCCCGGCACGCGCGCTCGTCGGGCACCGTCGTCGCTCTGAATCCCTCGCCCGTCCAGCCACTTCCGGCCGAACTGTGGGCCGACGTGGACCTGGCCGTCGTGAATTCGCTGGAGGCCGAACGCTATTCCGCCGAACTGCGCGACGTCCCACATGTGGTGAGGACCCTCGGCGGCGCGGGGGCGGTGTATCGCGCCCCCGGCGGAGGCGAGTCGACTGTCCCCGGCCGCCGGGTCGATGTCGTCGACACCACCGGCGCGGGTGACGCCTTCACCGGCGCACTCGTCGCCACCTGGGCGGCCGGGCCGCACACGGCGGTGCGCTGGGCGAATGCCGCCGGTGCCGTGGCCACGACCCGCCTCGGCGCGAGTTCGTCGATCCCGGACCGGGCGACGATCGAACGCGCGCTCGCGCGGGGGTGACCGCACCGGCCGCGCCCTGCGCCACCACCCGGAACCCACGTCGCGCCGACGACGACCGGCCGCGACGAGGCGACGTCGTCCGAGCTCCCGGCAACCGTCGAGCCGCGCCGCCGGCCCGGGCCGTGGGCCGGAACAGGCCGAAATTCAGGTGCGCTGCGAGGGTCGAGGTCCCTACCGTTGGTGGTACATCAAGGAAAGGACCGACCATGTTTCCCGTCGAGCTGCGCGGTACGAGGGCGCAGACGCTCATGTGGGCAGAAGAGCACGAGATCGAGCAGTCCGCGCTGCGCCAGCTCCGCAACATCGCCGAGCTGGAATGGGTGTACGGACTGCGCGTGATGCCCGATGTGCACCTCGGCAAAGGCGCGACGGTGGGGTCGGTCATCGCCATGCGGGACGCGGTCGCGCCCGCCGCGGTCGGCGTCGACATCGGCTGCGGCATGGAGAGCGTGAAGACCGGGCTGACGGCGGCGGATCTGCCCGACGACCTGCGCTCGCTGCGGTCGCGGATCGAGCGGGCCGTGCCGGTCGGGTTCAACGCGCACAAGGAGGCCGTGAACGTCACGGCACTGCACGCCGGTTCCCACGGGCAGTCGGCGCGCACGAAGGGCTGGGAGCGGTTCTGGCGCGAGTTCGGTGAGCTGCACCCGGGCGTGTCGTCGCTGGAGTCCAAGGCGCACAAGCAGATCGGCTCGCTCGGCGGCGGCAATCACTTCATCGAGATCTGCCTGGACCAGGACGACGCGGTGTGGATTCTGCTGCACTCCGGGTCGCGCAACATCGGCAAGGAGCTGGCGGAGCGGCACATGGCGATCGCGCGCGGGCTGGCGCACAACCAGTCGCTGCCCGACCGCGACCTGGCGGTGTTCCTCGCCGGGACGCCCGAGATGGCGGCCTACCGGCGCGACCTCACCTGGGCGCAGGAGTACGCCGCGCGCAATCGCGCGGTGATGCTGTCGCTGGTCTGCCGGGCCGTGCGCGACGAATTCGCCGACCGCGAGGTGCGTTTCGACGCGCCGATCTCGTGCCACCACAACTACGTGGCGGAGGAGGTCATCGACGGGGTGCCGATGCTGGTGACCCGCAAGGGCGCGGTCCGCGCAGGCGCCGGTGATCTGGCGCTGATTCCCGGATCGATGGGGACGCGGTCGTATGTGGTGCGCGGCAAGGGAAATCCGGCCTCGTTCCAGTCGGCCTCGCACGGCGCGGGCCGCCGGCTGAGCCGGACGGCGGCCAAGAAGCAGTACACGGTCGCCGACCTCGTCGCGCAGACCGAGGGCGTGGAGTCGCGCAAGGACGCGGGCGTGGTCGACGAGATCCCGGCCGCCTACAAGGACATCGACGAGGTGATCGCCGCGCAGGCCGACCTGGTCGATGTGGTGGCGACGCTGCGTCAGGTGCTGTGTGTGAAGGGCTGACTCACCGCCGGCGCAGGGTGCCCGCCACACCGGCGCCGACGAGCAGCAGGCCGAGCACGAAGGTGAAGCCGCTGGTGATCCACGAGTTGAGCGCGATGTGCAGCTCGTCGGTCATCAGCGGCAGATCCCCCACCAGCCGCCACGTGCTCTCCGGCGACACGAAGTAGATCAGCCCGGGCAGCACGCCCCACACCAGCCCGGCCAGGATCGTCGCCGCCGGGGTGAACCCGGCCAGCGCGCTCACCAGCAGGAGCAGCAGGCCGCCGCCGATGATCTGGGCGGCCGAGCCGAATCGGTCGGCGGCGTCACCGAGGATCACCCAGCGGCTGGTGTCGAGGGCGCCGTGCGCGGCGAGGGCGATCCCGATCGGTGTGACGATCACCGCGAGGAACGCGCCGACCACCGTGCGCGAGACCGTGGAACTGGTCTGGAACTGCGAGCCCGGTGGGGTCCAGCCCGCAGGCGGATCGAATCTGTTGGCCATGGCGGTCCCCCTCCGATCGGTACCCGGCCCCTATTGTCCTCGCCCACCGTGGTTTTCGCCGACCGAATGCGCGACGCGCGTGACCAGGGGTTTCGGCGGGGCGCCTGCTTGTCGGTGGCATCGGGCACGATGGTTCCCATGACCTCAGCGACCGGGAACGACGTGCTCGACCTGACGGCTCCTGACCTGCGCGAACGCGCCGAGGAGCTGTTGCGTGAACTCGCCGGGCCCGCCGCGCGGCTGCGCGAGGACCAGTGGACCGCGATCGAGGCGCTGGTGGTGCGGCGGCAACGGGCGCTGGTGGTGCAGCGCACCGGCTGGGGCAAATCGGCGGTGTACTTCATCGCGGCGAAACTGCTGCGGCGCGCGGGGCGGGGGCCGACGGTGATCGTGTCGCCGCTGCTGGCGCTGATGCGCAACCAGGTGTCGGCGGCCGAGCGGGCCGGGGTCGTGGCCGACACGATCAATTCGGGCAATGTCACCGAGTGGGACGAGATCCATCAGCGGGTGGCCGACGGCGTTGTCGACGTGTTGCTGGTGAGCCCGGAACGGCTCAACAACCCGGACTTCCGTGATCAGGTGCTGCCGCGGCTGGCCGCCGACGCGGGCCTGGTGGTGATCGACGAGGCCCACTGCGTGTCGGACTGGGGGCACGATTTCCGGCCCGATTACCGGCGCATCCGCACCCTGATCGCCGATCTCGGCTCCGATGTCCCGGTGCTGGCCACCACCGCGACCGCCAACGATCGCGTTGTCACCGATGTGGCCGGGCAGATCGGCACCGACACGCTGGTGCTGCGCGGCACGCTCGACCGCGAGTCGCTGCACCTGTCGGTGGTGCGCTTCGACGACGCGGTACGGCGCACGGCCTGGCTGGCCGGGCACCTGGACCGGATGCCCGGGTCGGGCATCATCTACTGCCTCACCGTGGCCGCCGCGCACGACCTGGCCGACGTGCTGAACACCCATGGCCACACCGTCGCCGCCTACACCGGCCAGACCGATCCCGCCGAACGCGAGGTGCTCGAAGCGGCACTGCTGAACAACGAGGTCAAGGCGCTCATCGCGACCTCGGCGCTCGGCATGGGCTTCGACAAGCCCGACCTGGGTTTCGTGGCGCACGTGGGCGCGCCCTCCTCCCCCATCGCCTACTACCAGCAGGTGGGCCGCGCCGGCCGTGGCACCGAGCGCGCCGAGGTGGTGCTGCTGCCCGGCGCCGAGGACGCGCGGATCTGGAGCTACTTCGCCTCCGTGGCGTTCCCGCGCGAGCACATCGTGCGCGCGGTGCTGGCCGCGCTCGACACCGAGCGGCCGATGTCGACGATCGCGCTCGAGCCCCTCGTCGAGCTGAACCGCTCGCGGCTGGAGATGGTGCTCAAGGTGCTCGACGTGGACGGCGCGGTGCGCCGGGTCCGTGGCGGCTGGCTGTCCACCGGCGAGCCGTGGACCTACGACACCGAACGCTACGAACGCCTCGCCGCAGCCCGTGACGCCGAGCAGCAGGCGATGATCGACTACCAGGCGACCACCGCCTGCCGGATGACCTTCCTGCGCCGCCAGCTCGACGATCCGGGCCTCGGCGCCCTCGACGCCGCGACGCCCGACTGCGGACGCTGCGACAACTGCACCGGCACCACACCCGACACCACCGTCGACACGGCCACCGTCGACGCCACCAGGGCCAGGCTCGATCGCCCCGGCCTGGATCTGGCGCCGCGCAAGCAGTGGCCGACGGGCATGGCGAAACTCGGCGTCCCGCTGTCCGGCAAGATCACCGACGGCGCCGAGACCGGCCGTGTGCTGGGCAGGCTCACCGATCTCGGCTGGGGACAGCGTCTGCGCGCGCTGCTCGACGGACCCGACGCCCCGGTGCCCGACGCGGTGTTCGACGCCTGTATCGCGGTGCTGCGCGACTGGAACTGGTCCGCCCGCCCGACCTCCGTGCTCGCACTGGAATCGCCACGCTATCCCCAGCTCACCGCCAGTCTGGCCGCGCGGCTGGCCCAGGTGGGGCGCTTGGACAACCTCGGCATCCTGCACAACCGCCCCGACCGGCCGCCGGTCTCGGCGGCCAATTCGGCGCACCGGGTGGCCGGGCTGTTCGACTCGTGGGAGGTTCCCGACCTCACCCACGTCACCGGGCCGATCCTGCTCGTCGACACCCTCACCGACACCGGCTGGACGATGACGGTCGCCGCGCACGCCCTGCGCACCAGCGGGGCGGACGCGGTGCTGCCGTTCGCCCTGGCGACCCCGACCTGACCCGGCCGCCGCGCGATTCCCGTAAACTTCGCTGCGTCCGTGCAGGTAGACCGGCCGACGATGGAGTCGTCATGACGTCCGCAGCACCGAAGAAGGCACCGCCCACCCTGGTCCTGCGAGCGGTCGAACGGGTGCGCGACGCACTCGCGGTCCTGCACCGCCGGCTGGTCCCCGGTCACATCGCGCTGCTCGAGCTACAGATCGCCGGATTCCTCTCCCAGGCGATCAGCGCGGCGGCCGAACTCGGTATCGCCGACCAGCTGGCCCGCGGCAGGCGCGACGCGGCCGCGCTGGCCGCGGCGGTGGGCGCCGACGAGGACGGCGTGCGCAGGCTGATGCGCCTGCTGGTCAGTTTCGGGGTGTTCGCCCAGCACCGCGACGGTTCCTACGGGCTCACCCGGATGGGCGAGGCACTGCGCTCCGACGGCCCGGTGACGCTGCGCGACACGTCGCTGTTCTTCGGTTCGCCGTACCACCGCAACCACTGGACCCATCTGACCGACGCGGTGCGCAGTGGCGAAGCCGTCGGTCCCGCGCTCGACGGCGCGAGCTTCTTCGAATACGCCGCGACGCACCGCGAGATCGGTGACCTGTTCGACCGCGCGATGACCAGCGTGAGCACGCTGTCCATCGAACCGCTGCTGGCCGCCTACGATTTCGGTCGCTTCGACACGCTGGTGGACGTGGGCGGTGGACGCGGCAGCCTGCTGGTGGAGATCCTCGGCCGCGCCCCGGACGCCGAGGGCATCGTGTTCGACCTGCCCGACGTGGTCGCCGGCCTGGACGCCGATCTCGCGGCACACGGACTGACGGGGCGCTGCGCGGCGCGGGCCGGCTCGTTCTTCGAGGAGGTGCCGCCCGGCGGGGACGCCTACCTGCTCAAACACATCCTGCACGACTGGTCCGACGCCAAGGCCGAGCAGATTCTGCGCACGATCCACGCGGCGATGGACCCGGCCGCGCGGCTGCTGGTGATCGAGCTGGTGCTGCCCGATCATCAGCGTCCGCACCCCGGCAAGTTCATCGACCTGGAGATGCTGGTCAACACCGACGGTGGCCACGAACGCACCGAGGCGCAGTTCCGCGAGTTGCTCGCGCGCGGCGGTTTCACGCTGCTGCGGACGGTGCCGACGGCGGCGCCGGACTGTGTGCTGGAGGCCCGCCCGCGCTGATCGCGCCCGACACGCCGATTGCGATTGTGTGTCCGACCGGCGACCAGTGCTTCAATGCGGCTATGACCAGGACCTCATTTGCTCGATCCCTGATGGCCGTCGCCGCGGGCTGTGCGGCCGGATTCACCCTTCTCATCGCCCCCGCGCAGGCCTCGAACGAGAACCCGCTCGACTGCAACGGCGTGCCGGGCGCCCAGGCCGCCGCCGACCGGGAGAGCGCGCGTCGCGGCATCGCGATCACGCCACTGTGCTTCAGCGGCGGCCTCTACAGCAACATCCACGCCGGGATCCCGCTGGCCGTGCTGAACCCGCTGACCATGCCGGGCACCGCCAGCGTGTGCGTCGACGAGCGCGGAACCGTCGAGGCGGCGGCCAAGTTCGAGTGGACCGAGCAGGTCCATGTGATGCCGATGTGCATCCAGAACCGGGCGTTCGGGGTGTACGAACTGTAGGTTCGCGCCGCAGGCCCGCGGTCCGCACGGAGTCGAGTCCGTGCGGACTTTTTGCCTCTTGCTCTATACGTATACATCTACTTATAGTGAGTTACGGCGGCACGCAGCCGCCGCACCATCGCAGACAGACCCGTGACGACGAGCAGCTACTGGGGCTCGCCGGTCGAATACCCATGCCCATATGCGCATGGAGATATCGGAAATAGGCCCGGAAAGGACCTCCACCATGTTCGCCAGACTGGGGCGCGTCGTCGTCCACCACCCATGGAAAGTGATCGGGCTGTGGGTGATCGCGATCGTCGCCGTGCTGTCCACGGCGCCCGCGCTCACCGCGACCACCGACCAATCCGCCTTCCTGCCTTCGCATTACGAGTCCATCCAGGCGATGAAGTTGCAGGAGCAGGCCTTTCCGCAGAGTGCCGCGCCCGCCGCGCTGATCGTGGCGGTCCGCGCCGACGGCGGCCCGCTGAGCGACACCGACTCGGCGACTGTGAGCGCCGCCGCTGCCGCGCTGACCGAACGGAACATCAAGGGTGTCACCGGCATCCAGGTGACTCCGCCCTCGGAGAACCGCCTGGTCCAGGTCATCGCGGTACAGATGGCCAAGCCCACCGACGCCTCGGACAAGACCCAGGGCGAGGCTGTGCGGAGCCTGCGCGAGCACCTGAAGGAGCAGATCGGTGACACCGGCCTGAAGGCGGGCGTCACCGGAACGGCGGCGCAGACCCTGGATCAGACCGAGCAGGGCGAGAAGGGCATGGCGATCATCGGCATCGCCACGATCGTGCTGATCCTGGTGTTGCTGCTGGTGATCTTCCGCAGCCCGGTCATCGCGCTGCTGCCGGTGCTCACCATCGGCGCCATCTCGAGCACCGTCGGCGGCCTGATCGCCATGGCGGCCAAGGCTTTCGACCTCGAGATCGACACCTCGGTGAACTCGATTCTGCTGGTGGTGCTCTTCGGTGTCGGCACCGACTACATCCTGTTCCTGATGTTCCGGTACCGGGAGCGCCTGCGCGCCGGTGACGATCCGAAGGCCGCGATGGTCAACGCCGTCGCGCGGGTCGGCGAGGCCGTGACCTCGGCGGCGGCCGCGGTGATCATCGCGTTCATGGCGCTGACCCTGTCGAGCCTCGGGATGTTCCGGGCGCTGGGCCCGGCGCTGGCCATCGCGGTCGCGGTGGCGCTGCTGGCCGGTCTGACGCTGGTGCCCGCGATCGTCTCCCTGCTCGGCACCAAGGTGTTCTGGCCGTCCAAGGCCTGGCAGATCGAGCCGAGGGGCGCCCGGTTCGGCGCGATCGGCGCGGCGATGGGCAGGCGGCCCGGGGTGTTCGCCGTCGCCTCCGGCGGCGTGCTGGTGGCGCTCGGGGTGTTCGCCTTCGGGTTCAATCCCACCTTCGACATGACGTCGGGGTCGAGCACCGACACCTCGGAGTCGGTGGCCTTCACCACCGAACTGCTCAAGGGCATGCCCGCGGGTGCCACACAGCCCTCCGATGTGCTGGTGCGGGCGGAGTCGCCGCTCACCGATGACCAACTCGCGACCTACCGCACGGCGCTGACCGGCGTCGACGGCGTCGGTCAGGTCGGGCAGCCGCAGTTGTCGGCCGACCGCATGATCGCGCATCTGCCGGTGACGCTGGCGCACGCGCCGGAATCCGACGCGGCGCTCGACACGGTCGCCGGTCCGCTGCGCGAGCGGGCCCACCAGGCGGCGCCCGCGGGAGCCACGGCGGCGGTCGGCGGGCTGACGGCGGTGTTCGTCGACTTCGAGGACGCGATGAACCACGACTACCGGATCGTGTTCCCGGTGGCGGCGGTGCTGATCATGCTGGTGCTGGCCCTGCTGCTGCGCAGCCTCGTCGCGCCCTGGTACCTGATGGCCTCGGTGTTCCTCGGCTTCGCGGCGACCCTCGGCGCGACGGTGCTGGTGTTCCAGCAGCTCCAGGGTGAGCACGGGCTGATCTTCACGCTGCCGGTGATCATGTACCTGTTCGTGGTGGCGCTGGGCACCGACTACAACATCCTGATGGTCGCGCGACTGCGCGAGGAATCGCGGGCGGGCCACACGCCGCGCGAGGCGGCGGCGCTGGCGGTGCGCCACACCGGGCCCACGATCGCCGCGGCCGGGCTCATCCTGGCGGGCACCTTCGCCTCGATGATGCTGGCAGGCAACAGCAGCCTGTCGCAGATGGGGTTCGCGATCTCGGTCGGCATCGCGATCGCCGCCTTCGTGATGGCGCTGTTCTTCACCCCGGCGGTCACGGCGCTGCTCGGGCGCCGGGCGTGGTGGCCGGGGCACGGTGGCGACGACGCCGAGGGCCGCTGGGCGGAGTACTCCTACGCCGAGAGTCACTACACGCCGCCCACGGCGCGCAGCCGCAGGTAGTACCCGGCTGACACACCGGCACCGCGGGCTCGCTCCCCACCGGGAGCGGGCCCGCTCGGCTATCGTTGCGCGGGTGGCCAAGTCTGCGACTCCGGCGGTCGAACTGGCGGTGGGTGAGCGCACGGTGCGGGTCAGCAATCCGGACCGGGTGTACTTCCCCGAGCTCGGCGCGACCAAGCTCGACCTGGTGCGGTACTACCTGAGCGTGGGCGACGGGATCGTCAACGCGCTGCGGGACCGGCCGTGCATGCTGCACCGGTTCCCCAAGGGCCTGCCGGGCGGGAAGGTCCATCAGAAGCGGCTGCCCGGCGGCGCGCCGGACTGGATATCGACGGTGCGCGTGTACTTTCCGCGCTACGGCAGGCACGCCGACGAGCTGTGCGTGCGCGAACTGGCCGACGTGATCTGGGCCGTGCAGATGTCGACGGTCGAGTTCCATCCGTGGAATTCGCGCGCCGCCGACACCGAGTCGCCCGACGAGTGGCGGATCGACCTCGATCCGATGCCGGACTGTCCGTGGACCCGGGTGCGGCGGGTCGCCGGGGTGGTGCACGAGGTCCTCGACGAGCTGGGCGCCGTCGGCTGGCCCAAGACCTCGGGCGGGTCCGGGCTGCACGTGTACGTGCGGATCGCGCCGGAGTTCGGTTTCAAGGACGTGCGCAGGGCCGCGCTGGCGTTCGCGCGCGAGGTCGAGCGCCGCGCGCCCGAGGACGTGACGACGGCCTGGTGGCGCCGCGACCGCGACCCCGCCCAGCTGTTCGTCGACTACAACCAGAACGCCCGCGACCACACCATCGCCGCCGCGTACTCGGTGCGCGGCAACCCGGCCGCCACGGTGTCCACGCCGGTGCGCTGGGACGAGATCGACGACATCCATCCCCGAGATTTCACGATCGAGACCGTGCCCGCCCGCTACGCCGAGCTCGGCGACATCCAGGCGGACATGGACGACGCGGTCTTCGACCTCGCGCCACTGCTCGAGCTGGCCGAGCGGCACGGCATCGACGAGCCGGTCGACCTCGACGACGAGTGAGGCGGAGCGAGAGGAAGAATCGATGTCGCCGCCCGCGTGACCCGCGGCGACGACACCCGGCCGGGTCGCACCGTACGACCCGGGCAGCAGCTGACCCCCAGGAGGTCCTCGTGCAGGAATCCGCGACGACGATCGCGATCGGCCCCGAGCAGCCGTCCCCGCGCTTGCTCGAGAAAGCGATCGTCGGAGCAGGCGCGAAAGTCGGCGAGCTCGCCGACGCCGACGCGCTGATCTGGACCGGAACGCCGGCGGCCTTCCCCGCCACCCTGCCCGCCGCGCTGCGCTGGGTCCAGCTGCCCGCGGCCGGGATCGAGGACTTCTTCGACGCGGGTGTGTTCGCCGCCCATCCCGACGTGTCGTTCACCTCGGCAGCGGGCGCCTTCGCGCACAGCGTCGCCGAACACGCGCTGATGCTGCTGCTGGCCGGCGTGCGGTACCTGCCCGAGCACCTGCGGGCGACCTCCTGGCAGCAGCGCGAGTTCTTCCCGCACGTCGGGTCGCTGCGCGGGAAGACGGTGACCATCCTCGGCGCGGGCGGCATCGGGCGCGCGCTGATCCCGATGCTGGCGCCGCTGGGCGCGCACGTGATCGCGGTGAACCGCTCGGGCAGGCCGGTGACCGGCGCCGGGATCCCCGCCGAGGTCGAGACCGTGCCCGCCGAGCAGGTGAGCCGGGTGTGGTCGCACACCGATCATGTCGTGGTGGCGGCGCCCGCCACCGCGGCGACCCGGCACCTCATCGGGGCCGACGAGCTGGCCCGGCTGCGGCCGTCGTCGTGGGTGATCAATGTGGCGCGCGGCAGTCTGATCGACACCGACGCGCTCGTCGACGCGTTGTCGCGGGGCGTCATCGGTGGCGCCGGCCTGGACGTGACCGACCCGGAGCCGCTGCCCGACGGGCATCGGCTGTGGACGTTGCCGAACGCGATCATCACACCGCACGATTCGAACCCGCCACAGTTGCGGCTGGCGGCCTTCGCCGATCACGTCGGCGCGAATGTCGCGCGGTTCGTCGCCGGGGAGCCGCTGCTCGCGATCATCGAACCGGAACGCGGCTACTGAGCGATCCGGCCCCGGCTGACCCAGGACGCGATCTGGCTGCGGGTGGCGAAGCCCAGCTTGGTGAGAATGTGCTGGACGTGGTTCTGCGCGGTGCGTTCCGACAGCACCAGCGCGGCCGCGATCTCGCGATTGGTGAGTCCCCGCGCCACCAGCTCGGCGACCTCGCGTTCCCTGGGTGTCAGTGCGGCACAGCCCTTCTCGTGCGCGACGACCGCGCGCAGGCGATCCGACCACGGTGTCATGCCGAGCGTGTCGGCGGCCGGGAGCGCGTCGGCGGCGAGCGGGACCGCTTCGGCGACGGCGCCGTGGTCGACGAGCAGTTCGGCCAGCGCGCAATCGGCCTCGACCGCGAAGCCGGGCGCGCCGATCGCCCGGGCCGTGCCCGCGGCGGCGTGTAGCTCGGTCCGCGCGGTGTCCGGATCATCCAGCGCGGCAGCGAATCTCCCCGTCCACAGGGTGACCGGACCCAGGTAGTGGGCGTTGCCGCCACCGCCGGTGATGTGGCCGTCGCGGTAGCGGCTCAGCCGTGCGCGGAAGTAGGCGACGTCGTCGAGGATGCCGAGCGCGGCGGCCACCGCACCGCCCACCGCCAGCACGTTGAGCAGGAAATACGGGGGGATCGGCCATCTCTCCGGCCGTCCGAGGCCGCGGTAGAGCGGTTCGGCTTCGACCGTCATCCCGCTGTCGATCATCGGGAAGGCCGTGCCGAGTGCGGCGAACAGCAGGTTGCGGACCTCACCGCGCAGCGGTGCGCGCGGCGGTGTCAACGCTTCGCGGCGGTGGCCGCGATGATGACCGACGACGGCGTGCAGTGCCCGATGGGCGCCCGCGCCCGCGGGATGACCGAGGGTGGCCGCGAGTGCGTACGCCCGGTCGGCCCGGTCGACGGCGTGCTCGAATTCGCCTCGCGCCTGAGCCAGCGCCGCTTCGGCGGTGAGCAGATGCCAGCGGGCCATCGGGCCGCCGGTGCGTTCGGCGCACCAGGCCAGACAGGACAGCTCGCCGGTGATCGCCCCGAGATCGCCCTGCTCCCAGAGCGCGTCGATACGCCACAGCCTGCCCCACATCTCCACGGCGGGATCGTGCGCGAGTTCGCCCGCGGCGATCATCCTGGCGGCCAGATCGTGGTGTTCGGCGCGATGATCGGGCCCGGCGCACGCCAGCTGCCTGGCCCGCAGCGCGGCGGCCAGGACGGCGGGATCAGCGCTGCGATCGGCGGAATCCAGTGCCGCGCGACTGGATTCGTCGACACCGTCCAGATTGCCGAGGTAGATCGCGGCCTCGGTCGCCCTCGCCAGCAATCTGGCCCGCAGCGGTTCGGGGAGGGTCTCGGCGGTGAGCGCCTCGGCGCACGCGTCGGCAATGTCGCGGTCCCAGCCGCGGTCGCCGATCGGCTCGAGGACCAGCGCGGCCTCGGCCTGCAGTTCCGGCTCGTCCGCCTTGCGCGCCAACGCCTCCGCCGCCGAGCAGTCGGCGCGGGCGGTGGCGAGGTCGCCGGCGCGGGCGGCGGCCGCGGCGCGCTGGAGCAGCAGCCTGCCCCGATCGAGCGGTTCGAGGGCGGCGGCGTGGGTCAGGGCCAGTCCGTAGAGGCGCACCGCCTCCTCGAACGCCAGCTCCCGCAGCGCCGCGTCGGCCGCGCGGCGCGCCCAGCGGACCGCGGGCTCGTGCGCGCCCGTCACCGCCGCGTTCGCCCAGTGCCAGGCCAGGGCAGCCGAATTCGCTTCCACCGCATCGGGATACAACGCCTCGATGGCCAGCGCGGCCCGCTGGTGCAGGACCACCCGCTGCTGCAGCGACAACCCGTCGAGCAGGGCGGCGCGGACCAGGGCGTGCGCGAACCGCACCGTGCCCGGCTCCTCGGCGCACACCAGCAGGCCCGCCTCGATCGCCTCGTCGACCGCGCCGAGGCACTCCGCCGCCGAGCGGGCGACCAGCCGGGCGGCGACGGCGATGGCGAACCGCTCCCCCAGGATCGACGACGCCCGCAGCAGTTCTTGCATGCGGGCCGAGCGCGGCGACATCCGGCCGCGCACCACCTCGCGCAGACTGGTCGGCAGGCGCAGCGCGTCGTCGGTGGAGCCGCGCAGGGATCGGCCGAGTTCACGCAGGTAGAAGGGGTTGCCGCCGGTCATGTCGAAGGCCTCGCCCGCCAGCTTGTCCGGCAGGGCGCGCCCGGCCTCCAGCCGCAGGCACCGCGCCGACTCCGCGGGCGAGAGACCGCGCAGGATCAGCGAGGTGGCCACCGGTTCGCGGACAAGTTCCGGTTTGATCGTCGACCAGCCGACGCCCGCCGTGTCGGCGCGTTCGGTGACGCACACCATCACCCGGCGCTCGCGCAGCGCGCGCACCACGTAGAGCAGGGCCTGCAGCGACGGCTCGTCGGCCCAGTGGATGTCGTCGATCACCAGCAGCACGCCCGCGTCGGCGCCGTCGAGGCCCGCCGCGAAGCCGTCGAACAGGGCGACACGGTCGGCGCCGGGGGCAGGGGCGGTGGAGCCGAGCGCCTGGCGCCACAGCCAGAACGGCGGCGTATCGGGCAGTTCCAGCGCACGCGCCCACAGGGTGCGCACCCCTCGCTCGCGTGCGCGCCCGGCCAGTTCGGCCACGAGCCTGGTCTTGCCGACGCCCGCCTCGCCCGTGCAGATCACCAGTTGCGGCGCGCCGTGCGCCGCGTCGTCGAGCCGGGCCAGCAGATCGGCCAGTTCCCACTCGCGTCCGATCAGCTCGGTGATCACGCCTCACCTCCGAGTATCCGAGCATACTCGCAGGTGAGGGGCCTACAGAAGGGTCAGGAAGCGGTGCGTTCGGTGAGTCCGCCGACCGCGACGACGTACTCCTTCGCCTCGTCGTCGAAGCTGATCGAGTAGGTGGTGGGGTACCTGGTCGAGTGCTGGTAGGCCTGCGGTTGCGGGATGTCACCGGTGAACGAGGGCTTGGTCAGCAGCCACTCCCTGGTGAACATCGGCTCGGTGAAGATGTACTGCCCGTCCCACGCGCCGTTGATCAGGGTCTGGGTGAACTGCCCCGGCGCCACCGGAGCGGACATGTCGACCCAGTGCACACCCATCCACGGCACCGCCTGCACCTCGATCGGTTCGGGCAGCGTCGAGTTGTTCGCCGGCATGTACTTCGCGTCCGGTGAGTGCGCGGCCTTGGTCAGGAACTCCGGGTCCTTCGGGTCGATGGCGGCCACAGTCGCGGCGTCGACGAAGTAGAAGTGCGCGTCGAAGTGCGGCTTGTCGAACATGCCGACCGGCGGATGGCCGTGCGGCACCCAGTCGAAGGTCAGGTGGTTGATCACCGTGCCCGACGCTTCCTTCGGCAGTGCCAGCGGCGGGCTCGCAGGCGGCGGACCCTCCGGCATGGTGGCCGGCATCGGCAGGCCCTCGAGCGCCGACTCCTGGATACGCAGGCCGACCTCGGTGGGCGTGCCCGCGTCGTCGGTGGCGACGAAGGTGCGGATCTGGCCGTTGCCGAGGGCCCGTTCGTCGCCGAAATAGGTCTTCGCCTCGGAGTCGTCGCCGCAGGCCGCGGCGGTGGCGAGGACGAGGACGGCGGCCAGTGCGGTGGTGAGACTGCGTGCGCGCATGGTGCTCACCCCTGTGCCGCGGTCTGGACGGCGGCCTCGAAGGCGCGCACGCGGGCATCGGGTCCCGGCCGGATGCCGACCCGGTCGAAGGCAGGGAAGAGCCGCTCGGCGGCGAAGCGGTCGGCGGCGTCGGGCGATTCCCACACGTCGACGATGGTCAGGGCGCCGTCACACTCACCCACGACATGCGACAGGCAGCCCTCCACGGGCTCGGGGCCCAGCGCGTCGTGCACCGCCCGGTACTGGTCGAGCCCCACACCGGGGTGCTCGGTGATCTGGACGTAGCTCATGACTCCTCCATTCGACGGATCTGTCCCGAACGTAGGAGCCCCGGCGCGGTGGGTCGTCCGCCGAAATACTCATCTCGCTACTCATCGCGGTTCCATCCGGAAGGGGTGATCGATGCGCCGGAATCCGACCAGCCGGTTAGGCTGTGCTCGTCCTGGCTCGGTAAGGATGGGATCGGCAATGCGATGGACCTTCAGCGCTGACGAGTTCGCGCATGTGTGGCGGGAATCCGGCCAGGACCGCATGCCCTTCCCGATCCGGGTGCTGGAATCACCGCGCACCGAGCACGACGCCACCCGCCTGCGCGCTCAGCTGCGCGAGCGACTACCCGGCGGCGGCGACCCCGATCTCGCCGCCTGCCTGCGGATCATGGCCGCGCCGCACGCCAGGATCGTGCTTGTCGGCGGTGGGCACACGCCCGGCAGCGAGATCCGGCTGCTCGCCTGTGCGGTGTTCGACCACGCGGTGCTCGTCGTCCAGGAACCCGGCACGCGCCCCGATTACGGTGGCAGCGTCCGGGTTTCGATCGGCCACACCGCCGGGATCGGTGCCAGGATCGCGGCCTGCCTGCCCGACACCCCGCCCGGCCGCGAGCCGGCGCGCGAGGCCGACGCCGACGCCGTCCGCGACGAGGAGACGGTGATCGCGGCCCATCCCGCCGTCCCCCGGATCCAGCGGTTGCTGCGCCGCCCGCACACCGCCGAGGGACACATCCGCGTGGAGACGGGCCTGGACCGGCCCGCTCCCGCGCCGCCGGTGCACTACAGCTGGATCGATGTGGCCGGGGACGGCCGCTATCTGTTGCGGGCGGGTGCGACGGTGCACGTGGTGCCCGCCGCGCCCGGCCAGCTCGCGGCGCAGCTGCAACGCAAGCTCGCGCCCGCGCACAGTTCGCATACGAGACGCTCCGGCTAGCCTGGAGACCGACGCACGATCTGGAGGGGAGACGCGATGACGATCGAGAGCAGCAGAGCCGAGATCTCCCGGTTCCGCAGCGCCGCGGCGGCGGGGACGGTGAAGTTCGAACCCGAGGCCGCGCGTCGATGCGCCGACCTCTACGAACAGCAGGCCGACCAGCTCGCCCAATTGCGTCAGCGTCTCGAAACAGCGTCCGAGGCAGGCGGTTTCGGCGGATTCGTCTCCGCTCAGCAGCTGCAGGCCGGATTCGCGCACAAGGCGCGCGATGCCGCCGAACTCCTCGATCACTACATCGCGGCCGCGCTCCGGATGAAGGAGGCGTTCCTGCTCAGCGGTGGACTCTTCGACGAGGCCGATGCCGCCGCGGCCGCCGCGCTGCGCGCCGTCGAGACGAGGATGCGCTGATGAGTGGCACCGACCCCACCTACATCAGCGCGATGGAACACTTCGAATCCGTTCCGCACGAACAGATCTACGCGCGCACCCAGCAGATCGACGCCGCCGAGATCCTCGGCGCCTCGATGGCCTGGCTGGAGTCGGCCGCCGCGCTCACCACGTCGATGCCGCTGGCGCGGTCGAACGTGGATCGGGTGATCGAGGAGGCCGGCTGGGCGGGCGACGCCGCCGACGCCGTGTTCGCGAGCACCCGCGGTTTCGCCGACTCCATGGACGAGCTGGCCATGGTGTTCGGCGAGGTCGGCGCCCGGCTCGGCGCCGTCGCCGCGGCCGCGGAGGCGGTGAAGTTCGCGGTGGCCGCGCCCGGTGGGGCCGGGCCGATCGGCACCATCGCGCGGCTGCTCGAGGCGGCGCACGTGATCAACGCCCAGATGGCGGCCGAGGCGCTGCGCCAGGAGGCGGTGCTGGCGATGAACATGATCTACAAGCCGGCCTACACCCTGGCGGGGACCGCCGTGCCCGCACTGCCGGCCGGCCCCGGGGGCGAAACGCCTACCGCAGAGGGTTCGCGCAATGGTTCCACTCCGGAACTCGGTGCACCACAGAGTGACTCGCCCGCACCGCCGAGTTCTCCCACCGACCAGTCCGATACGCCGACCCCGGCGCCTCCTGGCGAGAACCCGGCCCCGTCGAACCAGCCACCGTCGACCATCCCCTCGCCGTCCAGCCAGGCCCCTGGCGAGAACCCTGCGCCGACGGATCAACCGCCATCGACCACCCCCGCGCCGCCGATCCAGTCTCCCGAGCCCACTCCGTCGGCCACGGAACAGCCACCAGTGCAACAGGACTCGACCACACCGACGCCCCCGCACACCGAGCACCAGGCACCGGCACCCGCTCCGACCTCAGAGGCGCCCGCCCCGCGAACAGAACAACCAGCGCCATCAGAACCGCCTGCGCCACAGCCTGTGCCGTCGGAACAACCCGCACCGCCGCAACAAGCGCCATCGGACCAGACCGCACCGGCGCCGCCATCGGAACAGCCTGCACCGCAACCCGCGCCGCCGGAACAACCCGCGCCGCCGCAGTCAGCGCCGTCGGATCAGCCTGCACCGCCGTCGGCACAGCCCGCGCCACCGTCAGGCCAGGAGCCGGCGCCCGAGCAAGCGCCCCGGACCACGGAGCCGCCCGCACCCGAACACCAGGCCCCGACCTCGGAACAACCCGCGCCCCAACCGGAACCGCCCGTGGCACCTCCGCGCGTCCCCGACGCCCCGGCTCCACAGGCACCCCTCCCGGGATCCCCGGACATGTCCGACCCCGGCGGCCAGCCGGGCGTCACCGGCCCGATCCCCGGCGCGGAGCCCCCCTCCGCCCCCGCACCTCCCCCGCCTGGCGTCGACCAGGATCAGCCAGGCGTGATTCCCCCGCGGCGGTGACCCTCCCACGCGGCGGCGGTCCAACCGACGGACCGAGAGCCATCCCTCGGGCACACGCGACCCGCACCTCCTGCGCGGCGACGGTCCAGCGGGTTGGGGTCCCGGGGTCTCGGCACAGACCTGAACGACATTGTTCGTCGCCGAACCCGTTGCTACGCAGCCTATTCGCCGAGAAGCTGGGCTTCTCACCGGAACGGCGCAGCGGAATCGCACGTGTAAGGATTGCTGTGTGACTTCGGAGCGAGCGAGCGCCTACGACAGTTTGGCGGAAGGCTATACCGCCGAGAACGAGAAGAGCCTGCTGAACGCGCATTATGAGCGGCCCGCGATGCTCGAGCTCGCCGGGACGTGAGCGGACGGCGGATTCTCGACGCCGGGTGCGGCTCCGGTGCGCTGTTCGCCGCGCTGCGTGCGCGCGGAGCCGTAGTGACCGGTGTAGACGCGAGTGCGGGGATGCTCGAGCAGGCACGACTGCGACTCGGCGCCGACGCCGACCTGCGCATCGGCGATCTGGCCGATCCGCTGCCGTTTCCCGATGACGCGTTCGACGACATCGTCGCGTCCCTGGTGCTGCACTACCTGCGGGACTGGGGACCCACGCTGGGCGAGCTGCGGCGTGTGCTGTGCCCCGGCGGCCGGCTGCTCGTCTCGGTCGAGCACCCGTTCGCGATCGTCCTGGGACAGCGGATGGCCGGGGACGAGACCAACTACTTCCGAACTCGCGCGCGGACCGAGGAATGGACCATGGGCGGGCAGACCGCCCAGCTGACCTTCTGGGACCGACCGCTGCACGCGATGACCGAGGCGTTCACGGCGGCGGGCTTCCGCATCGACGCCGTCGGAGAACCGTCGGCGCTGCCGAGCGCCAGGGAGCTCTTCCCCGACGGATACGACGAACACACCGGCATGCGGTTCCTCGGATTCCTGTTCTTCGCCCTGCACGCCGACTGACAGACGCTCTCCCGCAACCGGAACCACGCCATCGGCGAGCTTCGGCTCGATCAGACCTTGACCAGGTCGTCGGCGTGGATGACCGGGCGCTGCATGGTGTCCGGGAGTTCGGTGGTGGAGCGGCCGAGCATGGTGGACAGTTCGGTGCTGTCGTATTCGATGACGCCGCGGGCGATCACGCGGTTGTCGGGGCTGACCAGATCGACCACGTCGCCGCCGAAGAAGCGGCCGCGGACGCCGGTGATGCCCGCGGCGAGCAGGGAGCGGCGGGCGGCGACGGCGGCGACGGCGCCCGCGTCGAGCAGGACCGAACCGCGGGTGTCGGCCGCGTGGCGGACCCAGAACTTGCGGCCGGACAGGCGAACCGGGCGGGCGGCGAAGGCCGTGCCGACGGTGCCGTCGGCCAGGGCGGTCGCGGCGTCGGCGGCCGAGGCCAGCAGGACCGGAATGCCCGCGTCGGCGGCCAGGCGCGCGGCCGAGAGCTTCGAGGCCATGCCGCCGGTGCCGAGCGCGCCACCGCTGCCGGCGATGACACCGTCGAGGTCGGCGCTGCTGCGCACCTCGGGGATGAAAGTGGCGGCACCCTTGCGCGGGTCACCGTCGTAGAGGCCGGCGACATCGGAGAGCAGGATCAGCGCGTCGGCGCCGACCAGGTGCGCGACGAGGGCGGCGAGCCGGTCGTTGTCGCCGAACCGGATCTCCTCGGTGGCGACCGTGTCGTTCTCGTTGACCACGGCGATCGCGCCGAGCGAACGCAGCCGGTCGAGGGTGCGCTGGGCGTTGCGGTGGTGCTCGCGGCGCGCGAAATCGTCGGCGGAGAGCAGGACCTGGCCGACGGTGCGGTCGTAGCGGGCGAACGAGGTGCCCCAGGCGTGCGCGAGCGCGAGCTGTCCGACGCTGGCGGCGGCCTGCTTGGTGGCGAGATCCTTGGGCCTGCGGGAGAGGCCGAGCGGGGCGATGCCGGCGCCGATCGCGCCCGAGGACACGACCACCACATCCGATCCGGCGCGCATGCGCGCCTCGACGGCGTCGGCCAGCCGGTCGAGCCGGTCGGTGTCGAGACCGCCCTCGAGGCTGGTCAGCGCCGAGGAGCCGATCTTGACCACCACGGCCCGCGCCGACACGATGGCCTGCCGCGCCGCACTGCGCTCCGAACCCGCACTCACCTGCATCTGCCCTACTCCCTGCACCGCGATCGCCGTCGATTCCGTCCGGCGAACGCCGGAGACCCACCGCAGTATGCCGATCGAACGGCCGTCGCCGACACCGGTTTTCGACCGGCGCCGGGACGGCCGGACCCCTACTTCCCGTTCTCGTCGAGCAGCCCGCGCCGCGCCCGCGAGGCGTGCTTGCGCTCGGCCGCGCCGACCCGCTCGTTGCTCTCCAGCCGCACGTCGGTACCGCGGCCGGTCGGCACGATGTCGACGCCTGCCGCGACCTGCGGCTCCCATTCGAACGACACGTCACCGATGGTGACCGAGCAGCCCGGCTCGGCCCCCTGCTTGACCAGCTCGGCCTCGACACCGAGGCGGGCCAGCCGGTCGGCCAGGTAGCCGACGGCTTCGTCGTTGTCGAACTGCGTCTGGCGCACCCAGCGCTCCGGCCGCGTGCCGCGCACGATGAAGCCGCCGGGCTCCTGCGGATCGGCGATCACGCTGAAGCCGGACTCGTCGGTCGCGATCGGCCGGATGACCGGACGCTTCGGGGCGGCTTTCGGGTGATCTTCGCGATACTGGCGGACCATGTCGGCCAGCGCGAAGGTCAGCGGGCGCAGCCCGGCGCGGCTGACGGCGGAGATCTCGAAGACCGGCCAGCCGCGTTCGGTGAACTCGGGCGTCACCATCTCGGCGAGTTCGGCGGCGTCGGGGACGTCGGTCTTGTTGAGGATGACCACGCGCGGGCGGTCGGCCAGGTCGCCGAGGCTCGCGTCACCGGCCAGGGCCGGCTTGTAGGCGGCCAGTTCGGCTTCGAGCGCGTCGACATCGGAGACCGGATCGCGGCCGGGTTCCAGGGTGGCGCAGTCCACCACGTGGGCGAGCACGGCGCAGCGCTCGAGGTGGCGCAGGAAGTCCAGGCCGAGTCCGCGGCCGTCGCTGGCGCCGGGGATCAGGCCGGGCACGTCGGCGACGGTGAAGGTGGTGTCGCCGCTGGCCACCACGCCGAGGTTCGGGACCAGGGTGGTGAACGGGTAGTCGGCGATCTTCGGCTTGGCGGCGGAGAGCACCGAGACCAGCGAGGACTTGCCCGCCGAGGGGAACCCGACCAGGCCGACGTCGGCGACCGACTTCAGCTCCAGGACCAGGTCGAGCTCTTCGCCCTCTTCACCGAGCAGCGCGAAGCCGGGCGCCTTGCGCGCCTTGGACGCCAGCGAGGCGTTGCCGAGGCCGCCGCGGCCGCCCTTGGCGACGACGAACTTGTTGCCGGTACCGACCAGGTCGACGACGATCTCGCCGTCCTTGTCGACCACCACGGTGCCGTCGGGCACCTTGAGCACCAGGTCAGCGCCCATTTTGCCGTCGCGATTGCCACCCTCGCCCGGCTTGCCGTTGCCTGCCTTGGCGTGCGGATGGAAATGGAAGTCGAGCAGGGTGTGGACGTTGGCGTCGACCTCGAGGATCACGTCCCCGCCGTTGCCACCGTTGCCACCGTCGGGGCCGCCGAGCGGCTTGAACTTCTCACGATGCACCGAGGCGCAACCGTGTCCACCTCTACCGGCACGAACATGCAGCACGACGCGGTCGATGAATTTGGACATGGGTTGATCCTCCTCCTTCTGACTGGTCGATTTCGGTAGGGTGTCCGGTCTTCTGGGGTAAGAGTCCACGAACACGACGGAGCGGGTCAGGGATTGCACCCTGACCCGCTCCGGTGTCCGTGTAGAGCTGACGCTCCAGGCGGTCAGGCCTGGGCCGGCTCCGGGACGACGATGTTGACGGTCTTGCGGCCACGCTTGGTGCCGAACTCGACCGCACCCGCCGCGAGGGCGAACAGGGTGTCGTCGCCGCCACGACCGACGTTCACGCCGGGGTGGAAGTGGGTTCCGCGCTGACGGACCAGGATCTCGCCCGCGCTGACCTTCTGGCCACCGAAGCGCTTCACGCCGAGGCGCTGGGCGTTCGAATCACGACCGTTCCGGGAGCTGGATGCACCCTTCTTATGTGCCATTGCTTCGTCTCCTCGGGATGCTTACTTGATGCCGGTGACCTTGATGACCGTCAGCGGCTGACGGTGACCCTGGCGCTTGTGGTAGCCGGTCTTGTTCTTGAACTTGTGGATCCGAATCTTCGGGCCCTTGGTCTGGTCGACGACCTCGGCGGCCACGGAGATCTTGGCCAGCTTGTCGGCGTCGGTGGTCAGATCGGCGCCGTCGACGACGAGAACCGGGGTCAGGGCCACGGCGGTGCCGGGCTCACCCTCGATCTTCTCGACCTTCACCAGGTCACCGACCGCGACCTTGTACTGCTTTCCGCCGGTCTTGACGATTGCGTACGCTGCCATCGGTCGGCTTCCTCCACTCACGTTGGTCGTGCTCGTTTCACGTCGCAGCCGCGACGCGGTTCTTGGCTGGGGCTCATCCTCGCCTACAAGGCGGGAAGGGCAACGGTCACTTGCCTGCGGTATCACCCGACTGGTCAGCCAGGTGCCCAATCGCTGGGCAGCGACCGACCTAGGTTACCAGAACGGTACCCCGTCCCCCAATTCGGCCGGTCAGACCGGAATCGGTGCTCGCGGGCGCGACGATCGCCGCGTCCGCGAGCACCAGGGGATCAGTTGCCGTCGGCGGCAGGCGCGCCCGCGGGGCGGCCCACCGCGCGGCGACGCGGCTTGCGCTCGGGGACGACGACCGGCTCCGCGGCGATGTCGACGACGGCCGCCGCGGGCGGCTGCTCGCTCGCCGAGAGCACGAACACCGCGCCCGCGCTGTCGGCGTTGGGTGCCGCCGTCGAGCGCGCCACCCGGCGCCGCCGCGGCGCCCGTGCGGGCTCCTCGGCGACCGGGGCGGGCTCGGGGGCCTGCTCCGGTTCCACGCTCGGCTCCGGTTCGACAGCCTGCTCGGACTCGACCGTCTGCTCCGGCTCGACAGCCTGCTCCGGCTCGGCGACCTGCTCCGGCTCGGCCGCGGCCTCGACCGCCACCTCGGCTTCCGGTGCCGCCTCGACGGACTCGTCCGCGGCGGTGATCACCCCGGTCAGCGCGGGGCTCTCGACCGGCGCCTCGGCCTGCGCGGCCGCCCGGCTCGCGCGACGCGACCGCGAGCGTGACCGCGACCTCGTCGGCTCGGCGGGCGCCTCCTCGACGACCTCGGGCTCGACGGTTTCGACCGCCTGCTCCGCGCCTTCCTCGCCGTGGTGGGCGGCCATCGCGAGCGCGACCGGGTGGGCCCGCTTGACCGCGATGTCCTCCTCACCGTGCTCGGCGGGGGCAGTGCCGTTGGTCGCCGGGGCGGCCGCGGCGGGCTTGTCCTGACCGCTCTTGTCCTTGCCACGGCGACGGCGCGAACCGCCCTCCTTGGCCCGGCCCGCCTGCTCGTCGGCGCCCGACCCGGCGTCGACCGGGTAGGAGTGCACGAGGATGCCACGGCCGTGGCAGTGCTCACAGGTGGTGGAGAACGCCTCGACCAGACCGGTGCCCAGCTTCTTGCGGGTCATCTGGACCAGGCCGAGCGAGGTCACCTCCGACACCTGGTGCCGGGTGCGGTCGCGGCCGAGCGCCTCGGTGAGGCGGCGCAGCACCAGGTCGCGGTTGGACTCGAGCACCATGTCGATGAAGTCGACGACGATCATGCCGCCGATGTCGCGCAGCCGCATCTGGCGCACGATCTCCTCGGCCGCCTCCAGGTTGTTCCTGGTGACGGTCTCCTCCAGGTTGCTCGACCCCGAACCGGTGAACTTGCCGGTGTTGACGTCGACGACGGTCATCGCCTCGGTGCGGTCGATCACCAGGGTGCCGCCCGAGGGCAGCCACACCTTGCGGTCGAGCGCCTTGGCCAGCTGCTCGTCGATGCGGAAGGCCGTGAACACGTCGACACCGTTGTTCTCGTGCCGGTCGACCCGCGGCAGCAGGTCGGGCGCGACGGTGCGGACGTAGGTCTCCACGGTGCTCCAGGCGCGGTCGCCTTCGATGACCAACCGGGAGAAATCCTCGTTGAACAGGTCGCGGATCACCTTGACCAGCAGATCCGGCTCCTCGTAGAGGGCCTTGGGCGCGTCCTTGGCCGAGCCCTTGGCAGCCTCCTCGATGGTGCGCCAGGTGGCCTGCAGCCGCTCGACGTCGCGCGCCAGCTCGGGTTCGCTGACACCCTCGGACGCGGTGCGGATGATCACACCGGCGTCGGCGGGCACGATCTCGCGCAGGATCTCCTTGAGCCGCTTGCGCTCGGTGTCGGGCAGCTTGCGGCTGATCCCGGTGGAGGTGCCACCCGGCACGTACACCAGGAAGCGGCCCGCGAGCGAGATCTGGGTGGTCAGACGGGCGCCCTTGTGCCCGACCGGGTCCTTGGAGACCTGGACCAGCACCTGATCGCCCGGCTTGAGCGCCTGCTCGATCTTGCGTTCCTTGCCGCCGAGACCGGCGGCCTCCCAGTTCACCTCACCGGCGTAGAGCACGCCGTTGCGGCCGCGGCCGATGTCGATGAACGCCGCCTCCATGCTGGGCAGCACGTTCTGCACCTTGCCGAGGTAGACGTTGCCCACCATCGACGCCTGGCCGGAACTGGTGACGAAATGCTCGACCAGGATGTTGTCCTCGAGCACCGCCACCTGCGTGGTGGTCTGGTGACCCGCGTGCTCGGCGGCGTCGAAGGCCTTCTCCCGCACGACCATCACCCGGTCGACCGCCTCGCGGCGGGCCAGGAACTCCGACTCGGTCAGGATCGGCGGACGACGGCGACCGGCCTCGCGACCGTCGCGGCGGCGCTGGCGCTTGGCCTCGAGCCGGGTGGAACCGGAGATGCCCTGCACCTCGTCGGAGCCGGCGCGGCCACGGCTCTTGTTGCGCGGCTCGCGCTCGTGCACGACGGTGTTCGGCGGATCGTCCTCGGACGTGGCGTCCTCGCCCGAGTCCCCGCCGACCTTGCGGCGGCGACGACGGCGACGGCGACGGCTCGCGCCCTCGGGCTGCGTGTCGTCCTCGTCGTCGGAGTCGGTGTCCTCGGCCTGCTCGGCCTCGTCGGTAGCCGACTCGGCCGACGCGGCGGTCTCCTCGTCGGCGTCGGACTCGGCGCCCTCGGTGTCGGTGTCCTCGCCGTCGGCGGACTGCTCGCCCCGGCCGCGACCGCGACCGCGACGGCCACGACGGCGGCGACGCGGCTGACCGTCGGCGTCGTTGTCACCGGTGCTGTCGGAGTCGTCCTCGGCGGACTCGGGCTCGGTCTCGGGTTCGACGTCCTCGACCGGCTCCTCGGTCCGCTTGCTGGTCCGCTCGGCACGACGGCGCTTGCGGGCCTCCTCGGCGGCGGTGGCGTCCGGCGGCAGGAACAGCGGCGCCACGACGGCGGGCGCCTCGAAGGTCACCGGCTCGGCGGGGGCCGGAGTCTCCGCGGGCCGGTGGGTGAACAGGTCGGTGTGCGGCGCCGTGGCGAAGACACCTTCGGTGCTCGCCACCTCGGGCGCCGAGAACATCGGCGCGGGCGCGGTGGTCGGGTCGGCCGGCTGCTCGGCGACGGGGGCGGACGACGGCGGCGCGGCCGTCACGGGGGTGGATGCCGGGGATTCGCCGGTCTCGGCGTCGGCGGCGGCGATGGCGTCGCGCACCGTCTCGGCGACCGCGCGATCCACGTTGGATTGCACGCTGCGCGCTTCGGCTCCCAGTTCGGCCAGTTTGGCCAGGATGCGTTTGCTGGTCACTCCCAACCGCTTGGCCAGTGCATGAACTCGAATTCGCTCCGGCAATTGATCGGCATCCTGTTGTGTTGTGTCCAGCGGCTCTGTATCGGCCACGAAGTCTCCTCGGGCCCCCGGGCGCGTCCATCCCCGGTACGGGAGTGACGCGGCCGACGCGGGGGCATCGTCCGTGCACCTCGTACCGATGGTACGAGGGTCATCTGGTCTCGCCCCGCGTGTCCGGTCGCACCTCGATCGATCTTCTGGCGGGCCAACCGGTCACGCGGCGCCTGGCTGTACGGCGTGACGCCGCGCTCCGAGCGCTCATCCAGCGTGCCGGTGTGGGCGGCCCCAGCAACAGGGTCGTCCGTGGCAGCGATGATCGGCATCCAACCGCGGTGTCATCCGGTCATGTCCGTCACCGCTGTCGCGTACCTGCGCGACAGGCTGTCACCAACCGCCCTGTTTGAGCATCGGCGTCGAACACGTCCGTAGTCAGTATCCCATACGGTTCGCGCGGCGATCGCCATCGGCGCATCGCGGGCGAACTCCGCACCGCTCGAGCTCGTCGCGTCCGCACCGGACGCGACGAGCGAGTACAGCGCGAATCAGGCAGGAAATTCCGGGAACCAGAGCGCGATCTCGCGCTTGGCGGACTCGGGCGAGTCGGAACCGTGGACGAGGTTGAACTGGGTCTCCAGACCGAAGTCACCGCGGATGGTGCCCGGGGTGGCCTTCTCTACCGGGTCGGTGCCACCGGCGAGCTGACGGAACGCCGCGATCGCGCGCGGACCCTCCAGCACGGCCGCGACGACCGGGCCCGAGGTGATGAATTCGATGAGCGAACCGAAGAACGGGCGCTCGGCGTGCTCGGCGTAGTGCTCCTTCGCGAGCTCGACGGACACGGCCTTCAGCTCCAGGGCCGCCAGGGTCAGGCCCTTGCGCTCGATGCGGGCGAGCACCTCGCCGACGAGGCCACGGGAGACGCCGTCCGGCTTGATGAGTACCAAAGTCTGCTCAGTCACGGCGACACTCTATCCGGCGGCGCCGCCGCGGGCCGAACTCGTGTCAGTTCTCCCGGCGCATCCGCTGGCTCGGCAGCAGCCCCGCGTCCATCCGGCGCTGCACATCCGCGCGCAACATGAGGATGAACGCCCACACCGCGGCGAAGACCAGACCGATGACGCCGATGGACAGGTGGATGAACGTGCCCGCCAGCAACAGCAGCTGCATCCCGAGGTTGAACGGGATCGCCCACGGCTTCCGCTGCAGGCCCGCGCCCAGGATCATCAGGATCGACAGCGCCACGAGATAGGTGCCGGAGAACCAGGTGATCCCGCCGCCCACGTCGGCCACGACCGGCAGCGCGAGCAGCACCACGATCGCCTCGAGGACCAGGGTGCCCGCCATGACCCCGCGCAGACCCTTCCACGGGTCGGTGGCGGGCGGTGGAACATCAGTCATGCCGGAGCCTTTCCGAAGAGAGCGCGGGCCGCGCCCGCGGTGACGACCGAACCCGTCACCACCACACCGGCGCCCGAGATCACGTCGCCGTCGTCACCGGCCTGCTCGGCCAGCGCGATCGCCGATTCCAGGGCGTCGGGCAGGGTCTCGGCGGTGATCACCCGCTCGTCGCCGAAGCGCTGCACGGCCAGGTCGGCCAGCCGGTCGACCTCCATGGCGCGCGGCGAGCCGTTGCTGGTGACCACGATCTCGTCGAAGACGGGCTCCAGCGCGTCCAGGATGCCGCCCGCGTCCTTGTCGGCGAGCACCGCGACGACCGCGACCAGCTTGCGGAAGTCGAACTCGGAGGTGAGGGTGTTCGCCAGCGCCTGCGCGCCCGCGGGATTGTGCGCCGCGTCGACGAAGATGGTCGGCGCGTTGCGCATCCGTTCCATCCGCCCCGGGCTGGCCGCGCCCGCGAAGCCCGCGCGGATGGCATCGACATCGAGCTGACGATCCGCGCCCGCGCCGAAGAACGCCTCGACGGCGGCCAGCGCGAGCGAGGCGTTGCGCGCCTGGTGCTCCCCGTGCAGCGGCAGGAAGATCTCGTCGTACACGCCGCCGAGTCCCTGCAGCGTCAGCAACTGGCCACCGACGGCGACGGCCCGTTCCAGCACCCGGAACTCCGCACCCTCGCGGGCCACCGCCGCGTCGGCCTCCACGGCCCGGCGCAGCAGCACGTCCATGACCTCGGGCTCCTGCTCGGCGATCACCGCGACGGTGTCGACGGGCACCAGCGCCTCGGGCGCGCGCTTGATGATCCCGGCCTTCTCCGCGGCGATCGAGGGCAGGTCGGGACCGAGGTATTCGACGTGGTCGAGGCCGATCGGGGTGATCACCGCGACCTGTCCGTCGATCACATTGGTGGCGTCCCAGGTGCCGCCCATGCCGGTCTCGACGACGGCCACGTCCACCGGCGCCTCGGCGAAGGCGGCGTAGGCCATGCCGGTGAGCACCTCGAACTTGCTCATCGCCGGGCCGCCCGCGGCGGCGGACTGCTGGTCGATCATGCCTATGTAGGGCTCGAGCTCGCGGTAGGTCTCCACGTAGCGGGCCGGGGTGATCGGGGCGTTGTCGATGCTGATCCGCTCGGTCGCCAGCTGCAGATGCGGGCTGGTGATCCGGCCGGTGCGCCGGTGCAGGGCGGTGAGCAGGGCGTCGATCATCCGGGTGACCGAGGTCTTGCCGTTGGTCCCGGCGACGTGGATCGCGGGGTAGTTGCGCTGCGGATTGCCGAGCAGATCCATCAGCGTGGCGATCCTGGTCAGCGACGGCTCGATCTTGGTCTCGGGCCAGCGCTTGTCGAGTTCGGCCTCGACCAGCGCCAGCTCGGCCAGATCCACCGGTGACGGCCCGGCACCGAGCGGAGCCGGGCGGTCGTCGGCTTCGTACTGCGGCTCCGGCTCGTCGTTCACTTGCCGCTCAGCTCCGCCAGCCGGGCGCCGATCCGCGCGACTTCGGCCGTGGCCACATCGCGCCGGGCGGTGATCTTGTCGACGACGTGCTGCGGCGCCTTGGCCAGGAACGCCTCGTTGCCGAGCTTGGCCGTGGTGGTGTCGAGGTCCTTCTGCGCGACCGCGAGATCCTTTTCCAGCCTGCGGCGTTCGGCGTCGAGGTCGATGGCACCGGAGGTGTCGAGCTGCACGGTGACCGTCGCGCCGGACAGGCGGACCTGCACCTCGGCGGTGGTGGCGAAGTCCGCACCCGGTTCGGTCAGGCGGGCCAGGTTGGCCACCGAGCCGGCGAACGCGCCGAGCCCGGCCTCGTTTAGGCCGACCAGGGTGGCCTTCACCTTCTGCTTGTCGGCCAGGCCCTGGTCGCTGCGGAAGCGGCGGATCTCGGTGATCAGGCGCTGGGTGTCGGCGACGCGCTGCGCGGCGACCGTGTCGGTGGACACCCCGCTCGCGGCGGGCCACGGGGCGACCACCACGGACTCGCCGCCGGTGAGCGCCTTCCACAGGGTCTCGGTGACGAACGGGATCACCGGGTGCAGCAGCCGCAGCACCGCGTCGAGCACGGTGCCGAGCACCACCGCGGTGCTCTCCGCGCGGGCGTCGGACTCGGCGAACTGGACCTTGGACAGCTCCAGGTACCAGTCACACAGTTCGTCCCAGGCGAAGTGGTACAGCGCCTCGCAGGCCTTGCCGAATTCGTAGGCGTCGAAGGCGGCGTCGACCTCGGCGCGCACCTCGTCGAGCCGGTCGACGATCCAGCGGTCGGTGTCTGTGAGGGTCTCGCGCGGGGGCAGCTCGCCCGAGCGCGCGCCGTTCATCAGCGCGAACTTGGTGGCGTTGAACAGCTTGGTGACGAAGCTGCGCGAGGCCAGCGCGTGCGGCTCGCCGACCGAGAGGTCACCACCGGGCTGGGCGCCGCGGGCCAGGGTGAAGCGCAGCGCGTCGGCGCCGTAGGAGTTGATCCAGTCCAGCGGGTCGATGCCGTTGCCGCGCGACTTCGACATCTTCTTGCCGTGCTGGTCGCGGATGAGGCCGTGCAGGAAGACGTCCTCGAACGGCACCTGCTTCTGTCCACCCTTACCGGTGGTGAGCGCGGGGTCGTCGCTGACGAACATGCCGAACATCATCATCCGGGCAACCCAGAAGAACAGGATGTCGTAGCCGGTGACGAGCACGCTGGTCGGATAGAACTTCGCCAGCTCCGGGGTGGCCTCGGGCCAGCCCATCGTGGAGAACGGCCACAGGCCAGAGGAGAACCAGGTGTCGAGCACGTCCGGGTCCTGCACCCAGCCCTCGGGCGCTTCCTCGTCCGGGCCGAGGCACACGATCTCGCCCTCGGGGCCGTACCAGATCGGGATGCGGTGACCCCACCACAGCTGACGCGAGATGCACCAGTCGTGCATGTTGTCGACCCAGTCGAACCAGCGCGGTTCCTGGCTTGCCGGGTGGATCTTCACGTCACCGTCGCGCACGGCGTCACCGGCGGCCTTGGCCAGCGACTCGACCTTGACCCACCACTGCATCGACAGGCGCGGCTCGATCGGCTCGCCGGAGCGCTCGGAGTGACCGACGCTGTGCGTGTACGGCCGCTTCTCGGCGACCACGCGGCCCTCGGCGGCCAGGCGCTCGCGCACCTTCACCCGAGCCTCGAAGCGGTCCATGCCGTCGAATTCGGTTCCGGTGCCGGTGATCCGGCCACCCTCGTCCATGATCGTCGGCATCGGCAGGTTGTGCCGCAGGCCCATCTCGAAGTCGTTGGGGTCGTGCGCGGGGGTGATCTTCACCGCGCCGGTGCCGAACTCGGGATCGACGTAGTCGTCGGCGATGATCGGGATCTGGTGGCCGGTGATCGGGTGGTAGACGGTGGTGCCGATCATCGCGGCGTAGCGCGGATCGTCGGGGTGCACGGCCACCGCGGTGTCACCGAGCATCGTCTCCACGCGAGTGGTCGCGACGACGACGTGCGGCTCGTTGTCGTCGAGCGAGCCGTAGCGCAGCGAGACCAGCTCGCCCTCGACGTCCTTGTAGTCCACCTCGAGGTCGGAGATACCGGTCTTGAGCACCGGCGACCAGTTCACCAGGCGCTCGGCCCGGTAGATCAGGCCCGCGTCGTACATGCGCTTGAAGATGGTGCGGACCGCGCGCGAGAGGCCCTCGTCCATGGTGAAGCGGTCGCGGCTCCAGTCGACGCCGTCGCCGAGCGCGCGCATCTGCCACTGGATGGCGCCGCCGGACTCACGCTTCCAGTCCCACACCTTGTCGATGAACAGCTCGCGGCCGAAATCCTCTTTGGTCTTGCCGTCGGCGGCGAGCTGCTTCTCCACCACGGTCTGGGTCGCGATGCCCGCGTGATCCATGCCGGGCAGCCACAGCACCTCGTAGCCCTGCATCCGCTTGCGGCGGGTGAGGGTGTCCATGAGGGTGTGGTCGAGGGCGTGGCCCATGTGCAGGGTGCCGGTGACGTTCGGCGGCGGCAGCACGATCGAGTAGGCGGGCTTGCCGCTGGTCGCGTCGGCGCCGAAATATCCGGCGGCTACCCAGCCCTCGTACAGGTCGGCCTCTACCTCGCCGGGATTCCAGCTCTTGGGCAGGGCGTCGGCACGATTTCGCGAGTTGTCTGGGGCTGCGCTGGTCACGCCCCAATCCTAAGGGGCGCGCGCGTCGCGACTTACCACCGCCTCCGGTGGCTCGCGCCGGAGAAAAACAGAGACGGAATCTTCGGTGGATGAGGGACACCGAAGACTCCGTCTACCCCTGCGATACTACCGGCGATCGGCACGCGACCGGGGAATCCATAGGCAATTCTCAGTTTCTCACCACCGGCGGGCGAATGTTTGTCAGCCATGCACAAACGACACGCGGAAGTTGTTGTGAGACTTGCGACTCCGGCGAAGATCAGGGATATCCCGGATTGCCGAATTGTCCGTTTTCCCGGAGTCTGGAGAGGGTGACGCCCCCGCTCGATTCCGCAGCCACTCCCGCACCACATGCCACGCCGTCCCGCAGCGTGGCCCCGGTGGCACTGGTCGACCTCCGCCCCCGCGAGGTCGAGGAACTCCGCTACCCCGCCACCAGCGTCCTCGTGTTCGCCGGCGTGCCGGGTGCGGGCAAGTCGACCGCGTTACACCGCTTCTTCGCCGTCGGCCCCGACGCCGAGCGGCCGGTACGCACCGCCTCGGGCGCGCTGGTGCTCGACTCGAATCACACCCGCAACCGGCTTCGGCATCGACTCGGCGCCGTGCCGTATCCGCTGTGGCGACCGCTGGTCCACTTCGCGCACTACCGCGCGATCCGCGCGGCCCTGCGCACCGCCGACGGTCCGGTGGCGATCCACGACTGCGCGACCTTCGGCTGGAGCCGCAGGCTGATCGTCCGGTGGGCCGGGCAGGGTCGCCGCGAAGTGCACATGGTGCTGATCGATGTCCCGGCCACACAGGCCAGGCACGGCCAGATCACCCGGGGCAGGCGCGTGAACAGCATGGCGTTCACCGCGCACTGCCGCCGGTGGGACCGGATGATGCGCTCGCTCGACGCGGGCGAGGCCGGCTCGGCGCCGCTGGCGGCGGCTTCGGTGGCGATCGTCGACCGGCGGACGCTCAGCGCCGTCCACCGCATCGCCTTCGACCCGGCCTGAGCCGACGCTCCCGGGCACCGGCACTCGGATACGCCACGAACGGTGCCTCACAGTCGGGGCTCGGCGCACGAGACGACGGGCACCGAGCCGGAGGCCGGCCGAACGGCACCGTCCCCTACGGCACCAGCACGGTCAACGCGCCGGGCATCGCCTGCACCGTGACCGGCAGCATGCCCGCGGGTTCGCCGTCGGCCGTGGCGTAGCCGCCGTCGGCGGTGACGGTGATCCGGCGGGCGCGGTAGCGCCTGGTCGACGGATGATCGATGCGCTTGCCCGCCGAGAGCGCTGGCAGCAGCCGCGCCATCTCGAGCCGGGAGACCGCGCCGACCACCGTGACGTCGAGGTAGCCGTCGTCGGCGAGGGCGTCGGGGCACACCAGCATGCCGCCGCCGTAGGTGCGGGTGTTGCCGATCGGGGCCATCACGGCGTCGGTGTGGATCACCGTGTGCTCGCCCTCGGGGTTGTCCAACGCGCCCGGCGCCAGGCCGGACAGCTCGATGGTGAACGGCAGGGTGTAGCCGCGCATCAGCTCGGCCACGGCCGCCACGGTATAGCGCAGCGGACCGCGCGGATAGCGCATCTTGTTGGCGCGCAGGGTGACTCGCGCGTCGAAACCGGTGCCGACGACGGTGGCGAACCAGGTGGGTGTGGCGTAGGTGGATTCGATCCGGCCCAGGTCGATGTGGCGGACCCGGCCGCGCAGCACGATGTCGGTGGCCGCCTTCGGGTCGCCGGTCGGGATGCCGAGCTCCCTGGCCAGGTCGTTGCCGGTCCCGGCGGGCACGAGGCCCAGCGGCACCGTACTGTGCGCGACCGCGTTGAGCAGCACATTCATCAGCCCGTCGCCGCCGACGCAGAGCACCGCGTCGGGCCTGCGCAGTTCGCTGCTCACCGCCGCCCTGACCTGCTCGACCGATTCGGCCGCGCTCGGCGCCCGCACCTCGGCCACCTCGACGCCCTGGGCCAGCAGCCGGTCCAGGACGGCGTCGGCGACGCCGTCGCCACGACCGGCACCCGAGTACGGGTTCGTGACGACGAGCACCCGCCGCACCGAAAGTTCACTCATGGCACCAGCTTTCCAGGATTCAGGATGCCCGCGGGGTCGAGTTCACGCTTCACCGCGCGCAGCACCCGCACCCCCAGGTCGCCGATCTCGGCCGACATCCACGGCCGGTGGTCGGCGCCGACGGCGTGGTGATGGGTGATGGTCCCGCCCGCCGCGACGATCGCGTCGCCCGCCGCGGACTTGGCGATCCGCCACTGCGCGATCGGATCGTCGAGTTGCTTGGCCACGACGGTGAAGTAGAGCGACGCACCGGTGGGATAGGTGTGCGAGATGTGGCACATCACCAGGGCGGGTGTGCCCTGGGTACCGAGCGCGTCGGTGAGCGCGCCGGTGACCTTCACCTTCAGGTTGCCCAGATTCGCCCAGGTGGTGGCGGTCTCCAGGGTCTCGCAGAGCACGCCGACGTCGAGCAGGGCGTCGCGCAGGTAGGGCGCGGCGAAGCGGCCGTGTTCCCACTGCCGGGCGGGCGCCTCGCCGAGCGCGGTGCCGCCTGCCGCGGCGAGCAGCCCGCTCGCCTCCAGCGCGCGGGCGGCGACGTGCGCCTCGGTGCCCTCGTAGGTGGTGATGGCCAGGCAGCCCGAGACGGGCTCGCCGCCGACATCGGCGGAGCGGGCCAGGTTCAGGCCGGTCTCGGCCTCGTCGGACAGGCGCAGCACGGTGGGCGCCGCGCCGGTCTGCACGAGCGCGCGCAGCGCGGCCGCGCCGGTGGCGAAGTCGGGGAATGACCAGGCCTGGTACGCAACGGTTTCCGGCACCGGATGCACCCGCACCGTCACCGCCGTGATGATGCCGAGCGTGCCTTCGGAGCCGACGAACAGCTCGCGCAGGTCGGGACCGGCCGCCGAGGCCGGGGCGCGTCCGAGCTCGACGGCGCCCTGCGGCGTCGCGACGCGCAGCCGCTCGACCATGTCGTCGAACCGGCCGTAGCCCGCCGAGGCCTGCCCCGAGGACCTGGTCGCCGCGAAGCCGCCGATGGTGGCGAATTCGAAGCTCTGCGGGAAGTGCCCGAGCGAGAGCCCGTGCGCGCCGAGCAGTTCCTCGGCCTGCGGCCCGGTGAGACCGGCGCCGAGGGTGGCGGTGCCGCTGACGGGGTCGACGTCGGTGAGCGTGTCGAGCCTGCGCAGATCGAGCGCGATGACGGTGGCGAACCGCCCGCGCACCGGGTCGAGCCCGCCGACCACGCTCGTGCCGCCGCCGAACGGGACCACGGCGACGCCGTGCTCGGTGCAGTAGGCCAGCAGGGCGAGGACCTGCGCGTGATCGGCGGGGAAGACGATGGCGTCGGGCGCGTCCTGCGGACCGTCGGCGCGGCGGCGCAGCAGATCGGGCGTGCTCTTGCCGCCCGCGTGTCGCAGCCGGTCGACATCGGCGGTGGTGAGATGTTCGTCACCCACGATGGCGGCCAGACCAGCGCGAGTGGCCGGAGTGAGAGTGGTGGGGCGCAGCGGCACGTCGCCCTCGTCGCGACGCGCCACCGGCTCGCCCGAGATCCCGAACACCTGCGTGAGCAGGCCGCGGATCTGCGCCGACAGCGGCTGGTGTCCGGCGGGGACACCCCAGGCGTCCCACACCATACTCGGCCGCGCCGTGGCGGTGCCGGACTTTTCGGGTTGCATCTCGACCATGCGTTACATTCTGACATATAGTGTCAAGCAGTAACCAACAGATAGGCCCCCGCTGGCCCGCTCGATACCCTTGGGCGTCCCAGCTCGACCACGACGCCGGATCGGGGCGTCGCCGACACCCCGGGGTGAAGCCACGATGACCGAACTCGCGACCCAGACCGCCGAGCAGCTCTCGCCCACCGATGTGGCGATCCTGGATGCCACGCGGGCCTGCGTCGTCGATTTCGGCGTCCGGCGCACCACGCTCACCGAGGTCGCCCGCCGCGCCGGCGTCAGCAGGCCGACGGTCTACCGCCGCTGGCCCGACACCGGCTCGCTCATCGCCGAACTGCTCGTGCGCGAACTACGCACGATCGTCGGCGAGACGATGCCCGATGTCGGCCTCGGCCGGGACCGGCTGGTGCGCGGCATCGTGGCGGGCGCGGCGGCGATCAGGGCGAACGCGGTGTTCGCCAAGATCTTCCGCACCGACACCGACCTGATGCTCACCTACGTGTTCGGCCGGTTGGGACGCAACCAGCGCACACTCATCGAGCTGTTCACCGCCGCGATCCGCCTCGGCCACGAGGACGGGTCCATCCGCGCCGGTGACGCCGAGCAGATGGCGACCATGTTGCTGCTCATCACCCAGTCCGCGGTGCAGTCCGCGGGCACGGTGGAGCCGCTGCTGGCCGGTGCGCGGTTCGACGCGGAGTTGTCGAGGGCGATCGAGGGTTACCTGCTCCCGCTACGCGAGAAGGACTGTGATGACTCCTGATTCGAATTCCGCCCTCGACGCCACCCGCCGCGCCGCCGAACTGCGCGCCCTCGGCGAACGGCCCGAGGTCGACGTGCTGGTGATCGGCGGCGGCGTCACCGGCGCGGGCGCCGCGCTCGACGCGGCCGCGCGCGGGCTGCGCGTCGCGCTGGTCGAACGGGCCGATTTCGCGTTCGGCACCAGCCGCTGGAGTTCGAAACTGGTGCACGGCGGCCTGCGGTACCTCGCGAGCGGCCGGGTCGGCATCGCGCACGAGAGCGCCGTCGAGCGCGGCGTCCTGCTGCGCACCACCGCACCGCATCTGGTGCGCCCGCTCCCCCAGCTCGTGCCGCTGCTGCCGGGGATCAAACCCACCCAGAGTTCGCTCATCCGCGCGGGATTCGCCGCCGGTGACGCCCTGCGGGTGGCGGCCCGCACCTCCGCCGACACCCTGCCGCGCTCACGCCGGGTCACCGCCGCGGAGGCGCTGCGCCTGGCGCCGACGGTGCGCCGGGCCGGGCTGCGCGGCGGCCTGCAGGCCTGGGACGGTCAGCTCGTCGACGACGCGCGCCTGGTGGTCGCGCTGGCGCGCACGGCCGCCGCCGCGGGCGCCACGGTGCTGACCCGCGTCGAAGCCGTTGCCGCGACCGGCGATTCGGTCGAGCTGCGCGACATCACGACCGGCGAGACCCTGACCGTGCGTGCCCGCGCCGTGCTCAACGCGACCGGCGTCTGGGCTGGCGAGCTCGACCGCAGTATCGAGCTGCGCCCCAGCCGCGGCACCCACCTGGTGTTCGACGCCGCCGCGTTCGGCGGCCTGAGCGCCGCGCTGACGGTCCCGGTACCCGGCAGCATCAGCCGGTTCGTCTTCGCGCTCCCGGCGGCGCACGGCCGGGTCTACCTCGGCCTCACCGACGAGGACGCCCCCGGCCCGATCCCCGACGAGCCGCAGCCGACCGAGGACGAGATCGACTTCCTGCTCGACACGATCAACACCGCTCTGCGGGAACCGCTGACCCGCGCCGACATCCGCGGCCGCTTCGCCGGCCTGCGCCCCCTGCTGAAGACCGCCGAGGACAGCACCGCCGACATCTCCCGCGAGCACGCGGTGCTCACCTCCCCCGACGGCGTGATCACCGTCGTCGGCGGGAAGCTGACCACGTATCGGCAGATGGCCCAGGACGCCGTCGACGCGGCCGTCGCGCACGCCGGGCTGGCCGCGGGCCCGTGCCGGACCACCACGTTGCCGCTGGTCGGCGCCGTCGCCGGGGCCGCCCGCGACCGCATCGACGCGCCGCCGGTGCTCATCGAGCGCTACGGCAGCGAGGCGGGCCACATCGTGTCGGCGTGGCTGGCCGATCCCACCCTGCGCGAACCCGTCGCCCCCGGCATCGACGTCACCGCCGCCGAGTTCGACTTCGCCATCACCCACGAGGGCGCGCTCACCGTCGACGATCTGCTCGACCGCCGCACCCGTATCGGCCTGGTCCCCGCCGACCGCGCCGCCGCCCTCCCGGCCGCGGAGGCGGCCTTCGCGCGGTCCGCTGTCAGCAGCTGACCCACCGAGTCGCCGGGCCGTTTTCGGTGGCGCCCGTACACCGTCCGGCCCACGGGCCCGCGCGAAACCGCGAGTCAGCGTGGACCCGCACAGCCCTCGCGCGCGCCGGGCGACTGTGCCGAGCCGCCCCGACTACGCCGCGACGTGCTTCAGCCGTCGATCCACGTGGCCAGCTCGGCGCGCATGCAGGCGCGTGGCCATTCGTCGAGGCCGTGGGCGATCTCGGCGGCGCGGATCGCGCGCAGCTCGGGCGTCTCCTCGCCGACGGGAATGTAGGTGAAGCCGAGGCGCGCGTAGTACGGGCCGTTCCACGGGACCTCGGTGAAGGTGGTGAGGGTGATCTCGTGCAGCCCACGGTCTTTCGCCCAGCGCACGGCGTGGTCGATCAGGCGTTTGCCGACGCGCAGGCCGCTGTGGGCCGGGTCGACGGAGACCTGGTCGATGTGCGGCTGCCCGTCGACGAGTCCGAGCACCAGGTAGCCGATCGGGTGATCGGTCTCGTCCGGCCACACCCAGGCGCGCTCGGCGACGAGGTACTCCCGCAGGGTCTCGACGGCCGGTGGTTCGTCCTCGGCCACCGCGACCATCCCGATCTCGGCGAACGGCGCGCCGGCACGGCACTCGATTTCGCGCAGCCGCTCGATGTCGTCCTCGCGGGCGGGCCGGATCGGGCCGCCGAGCAGCCGCGGCCGCGTGGTCTCCGGCTTCATCGCGCGCCCACCGGGGTGGCGACCACGCCGTTGAGCAGCGCCCGCAGCGCCCACCGGGCCCTGGCGTCGCCGTCCCCGCCGAGCAGCTGCGCGCGCAGCGCGACCAGGGTCGGGTAGCGCTCGGCGGGCAACGCGTCGAACCGGCGGCCGATCTCGGCGATGTAGCGCGCCTCGCCTGCCCCCGTGTGGTGGGCGGACTGTTCGGCGGCCGCGGCGGTGAGATGCAGGTAGATCAGGTCGACGGCCCAGGCCGCGGTCGCCGGGTCGAGCCCGCCCGCGCGCAGCAGCGCGAGCAACTGCTCGACGAGGACGAGCGCGTGCTCGGTGGCCGGGATCCTGCCGAACCCGACGAGGGCGAGGCCCTCGTGCCTGGCCAGCGCGTCGACGGTGTCCTCGACGAGGAGGGTCAGGCGCTCCCGCCAGTCGCCCTCGGTGGGCGTCGGCACGGTGGACAGGACGTGGTCGAACATGCCGGTCATCAGGTCGTCGCGGTTGGCGACGTAGACGTAGAGGGAGGCGGCGCCGGTGTCGAGCTCCTTGGCGACCCGGCGCATGGTGAGCCCGGCCATGCCTTCGGCGTCGAGGACGCGCAGACCGGTCTCGAGCACGACCTCGCGGCTCAGCGGTGCCTTCGCCGGTCTGGCCCGGCGACTGACGGGTGCGGCGTTCATGCGCCGATCATACGCAGCCCACGAACGACGTTTGGCACGAACATTGTTCGCGGGCACAACCCTCATCCCCGGCCCGGCGGGGATCTATGCTGGCAAAGGCCAGCCCGACAAGGAGGCAGTGATGCGCGCGCATTCGTCTACCGTGGCCATCGTGCCCGGTACCGGGATCGTCGCCCGATTCGGCGACGTCGTCATCTATCTCGCCGGGGAGACCCCGTCCACCGATCGACTACTCGGCGCCGTCGAGACCGTCGCACTCAGCACCGCGGCGTCCGCGCCCGGCGCGGCCCTGGCCCAGCGCCTGGCCGGTGTCGTCTTCGGCGGCGCGTCGGCGCCGCCGCCGTTCGGCGTCCTCGCGCCCACCGCCGACGGGATGCTGATCCTGTTGCGCGGCGCGGTGATCGCCGAGGTGTCCGGCGCCGAGGGCAACCGCAGGGTGGCGGGCGACCGCGCCTTCACCTGGGTCGACGAGATCATCCGCGAACCGGTCCGCCGGATCGCGATCGGCGCCGAGATGGCCGATCCCACCAGCGCCAACCCCCGTACCGATCTGCGCGCCGGCATCGTCACCGGCAACGGGTTCGTGCTCACCATGGGCCGCAAGCGCAATCCGGCGCCGCGCCGCGTGGAGACCATCGACGAACCGGCGCCGACCGAGGCCACCGGGTTCCGCGCGCTGCGCGCGCCCGCGGGGCGTGCCGAGGACGGCGGGTCCCGCCCGCCCACGGCCGGCCTGCAGGTGAGCACCGAGTCGCCGGGCCCCGCCACCGGATTCGTGCCGTCCGCCGACGCGGGCAGCCCCGACGGGGAAACGGTGAGCACCGGTGCGCGACCCACCACGATCGAGGGCGAGACCGTCAGCACCGGCCCGCGCAACTCCCCCGCCACCAGCGCTCCCCTGGCCTGGTCACAGGCGCTGGACGCCGCGAAACTGGCCGAGCCGGTCGCGCTGGGAAAGTCCGGGCAGACCAGCCCGCGCGGCGCCCTGGTCACCGAGGACGGGCTCAGCTATCCGCTGGACCGCTCCTATGTGCTCGGCCGCAACCCCTCCGGTGACGAGTCGGTGCGGGCCGCCGCCGCCACACCGATCCTGATCGAACGGGATCGGCTCGTCTCCCGGGTCCATGCCTTCGTCGCCCCCGAGCGAGGCAAGGTGTTCGTCCGGGAGGCCCCCGCCACCTCCGGCACGTTCTTCGCCGCCCCCGATTCCGAGCGCTGGTCGCGCGTCGGCACGCTGCCCATCGAGCTCCAGCCGGGCTGGCGCCTGCGGATCAACGATTTCCTGCTCACCTACTGCGTCTGAACCCCTGCCGGGGCCGAACTGTCCCGACGCCCGTGGCGTGCACGCTGTGCGTCCACGGGCGTCGGATCGCTGGTCGGCTCAGGCCTCGAGGGCGTCGAGCAGCGCCGCGCGCTGGCGGGCACCGAGCCCGCCGATACGACGATCCTCGGGGATCTCGGCCTGATCCATCAACTTGGCCGCCTTCACCGGACCGACGCCCGGCAACGCCTTGATCACCGCGGCCACCTTGGTCTTCTTGACCAGGTCGTCGCTGTCGGCCTTCTTGAGCAGATCGGCGACGGTGACCTTGCCCTCCTTCACCTTGCCGATCAGTTCCGAGCGCGCCTTGCGCACGGCAGCCGCTTTGGCCAACGCCTCGGTGCGCTGTTCGGCGGTCATCGTAGGCAGTGCCATGTCTCCTCCGCTTCCACTCGTCACTCGAACATCTGATTGACGGACCGAGTAAACAGCACCCGAACGGCGGCACCAGTCCGACACACCGCGAGGATACGCCGATGAGTTTTGCGCGCCGGGCCCGTCGTTACGGGTGAACGCCCTGCAAGACGGACCAAACGGACGTAACACCTGGCCCGCCGGGCGCGACACATCAGCAGAAGCACCACTCGGGATCAAGGTTCAACGGCGAACCACGGAGGATCAACGACGCTCCTCGAACCCGGGCGCGACCGTCACCGACGATCGTCACCGTGTCCCCGGTGCTCCGCGAAAACAGCTACACAGTTGTGCGCCAGAGGTTTCCGCCTCGCCATGGCGACGGGGAAATTCGGCCCGCGGTTGTGCTCGCGACGGTGCGATGCGCAAGAATGACGCGACCCGGCGAACCCTGAGCTGTCTGGAGTTGCGATGCGCGAGGAACACCCGCTCGATAACGAGGTCGTCGCACTGCCCGTGCGGGTGGAGCGCGCCCGTCGGCGCATCGAGTACCAGTCCGACCCGGCGCTGACCGACGCGCTGTCCGAGGACGAGTTGCGCGCCGAGCGGGAGCTGGCCGAGAAGATCCGCACCTACGAGCGCGATCAGCGCTGGAAGCAGATCAAGGCCGCCTCCACCCATGCCGACCGCCTGCGCGAGACCACGGCGGCCATGGAGCGGGCCGAGATGGCCGACCTGATGCTGGCCCGCAAGGCCATGGCCGCACAGCGCCGCGAATCGAACCCGCGCGCCCGGCTGGCCTCGCTCTACCAGCACCGCACCTGGTCGCTGCGCGCGCTGGCGGGCGTGGTGATCGCGGGCATGCTCTGGTCGGCGGTGAACGTGCAGCACAACATCGCCCCCGGCGGCCCCGGCGACCCGCTCTACTGGGCCAGTTTCGGCCTGGAGGCGATGATCAGCGTCTGCCTGATCATCATCATGATCGGCACCACCCGCGTCGCCGAGTGGGGCGTGATGGGCAACCGCACCCAGGTCCTGGTCGCCGAACTCTTCCTGCTCACCCTCACCATCGCGCTCAACACCTACCCGCACCTGAGCTCGGGCAACTGGTACGACGCCGCGGTCCACGCCGTGGCCCCGGTGATGATCGGCGTCGCCCTGATGATCCACAACGCCGCCAGCGCCCGCTACAGCACCGCCATCGCCCGCGCCTCCGCCGACATCCCCGCCGACGAGGAGGAAGACATGCTCGCCGCCGCCCCCTCCTTCCGCGAGAACTAGTCCGGCCACACGAAAAGGCCCGTCCGCTTCGGCACTGAGCCGAGAGGACGGGCCTTTCTCGCGTGCGGGTGCGCTACGCCGACTTCTCGCGGCGCTCGGTGCGCTGGGTCTTGCGGGGGACGATCGTCGGGAGGACGTTCTCGGTGACCGTGTCGGCGTTGACGACCACCTTGGCGACGTCGTCGCGGCCGGGGATGTCGTACATCACCGGGAGCAGGACTTCCTCCATGATGGCGCGCAGGCCGCGGGCGCCGGTGCCGCGCAGGATCGCCTGGTCCGCGACGGCCTCGAGGGCGTCGGTGGTGAACTCCAGGTCTACACCGTCCATCTCGAACAGCCGCACGTACTGCTTGACCAGGGCGTTCTTCGGCTCCGAGAGGATCTTGACCAGCGAGTCCTTGTCCAGGTTCGTCACCGAGGCGACGACGGGCAGGCGGCCGATGAACTCGGGGATCAGACCGAACTTGATCAGATCCTCGGGCATCACGTCGGCGAAGTGGTCGTCGGTGTCGACCTCGGCCTTGGAGCGGACCTCGGCGCCGAAACCGATCCCGCGGTGCCCGGTGCGGTCGGAGATGATCTTCTCCAGGCCCGCGAAGGCGCCCGCCACGATGAACAGCACGTTGGTGGTGTCGATCTGGATGAACTCCTGGTGCGGGTGCTTGCGACCACCCTGCGGCGGCACACTCGCCTGGGTGCCCTCCAGGATCTTCAGCAGCGCCTGCTGCACACCCTCGCCGGAGACGTCACGGGTGATCGAGGGGTTCTCGCTCTTGCGGGCGATCTTGTCGACCTCGTCGATGTAGATGATGCCGGTCTCGGCGCGCTTGACGTCGTAGTCGGCGGCCTGGATCAGCTTCAGCAGGATGTTCTCGACATCCTCACCGACGTAGCCCGCCTCGGTGAGCGCGGTGGCGTCGGCGATGGCGAACGGCACGTTCAGCATCTTCGCCAGCGTCTGCGCGAGGTAGGTCTTGCCGCAGCCGGTGGGGCCGAGCATCAGGATGTTCGACTTGGCCAGCTCGACGGTCTCGCCGCGCGCGTCGCGGCCCTTGTCGCCGGCCTGGATGCGCTTGTAGTGGTTGTACACCGCCACCGCGAGGGTGCGCTTGGCCGTGTCCTGGCCGATGACGTAGTTCTCCAGGAAGTCCCGGATCTCCGAGGGCTTGGGCAGCTCGTCGAGCTTCACCTCGCTCGACTCGGCCAGCTCTTCCTCGATGATCTCGTTGCAGAGGTCGATGCACTCGTCGCAGATATAGACCCCGGGGCCCGCAATGAGCTTCTTGACCTGCTTCTGGCTCTTTCCGCAGAACGAGCACTTGAGCAGATCGCCGCCGTCTCCGATGCGCGCCATCTCGTAGGTCCCTACTTCCTTGTCCGAGTGCGACCGTCGTCCCCGATTGGGCCGGAAAATACGTTTCGGTGCCGTCAATCAGAGCAATGGTCCCTGAGTCGACCGTACCTGCTGTGCGCGAGAGAGGTCGACAACTCGCGCATGTTTCTGTGAAGGGTTGTGCGGGTTCTCACCATTGTGAGGCCCACGGTGGAAAAAAGGTGGGCCCGCCGCCCAGATCAGGCGACGGGCCCGGGCGTGTCACTTCTGTCCGCTGAGCTTCCGGTAGTCGAAGACCTGATCGACGATGCCGTAGTCCTTGGCCTCCTCGGCCGTGAGGATCTTGTCGCGGTCGGTGTCCTTGCGGATCTGCTCCTCGGTCTTGCCGGTGTGGCGCGAGAGGGTGACCTCCATCAGGCGGCGCATCCGCTCGATCTCGGCGGCCGCGATCTCGAGGTCCGACACCTGGCCCTGCACACCGCCCGAGGACGGCTGGTGGATCAGCACGCGGGCGTTGGGCAGCGCGGCGCGCTTACCCGGCGCACCGGCGGCCAGCAGCACGGCCGCGGCCGAGGCGGCCTGGCCGAGGCAGACCGTCACCACGTCGGGGCGCACGTACTGCATGGTGTCGTAGATCGCCATCAGCGCGGTGAACGAGCCACCGGGCGAGTTGATGTACATGGTGATGTCGCGGTCGGGGTCCTGGGACTCCAGCACCAGCAGCTGCGCCATGATGTCGTTCGCCGAGACGTCGTCGACCTGGTTGCCCAGGAAGATGATCCGCTCCTCGAACAGCTTGTTGTACGGGTCCGAGGTCTTGACACCGAACGACGTCTGCTCGGTGAACTGCGGCAGGATGTAGCGCGACTGCGGATTCGCGGCGGCAGCGCCACCGAGGCCGCGCGGGTCGATCAGATTGGCCATCTTTGTCTCCAAGCTTGTCTCGAGTGGGTGGGGCGCGGTGGCGCTACTTCGCCTGGTTCGCGTGGGCGACCACGTGGTCGATGAAGCCGTACTCGAGGGCTTCCTTCGCCGTGAACCAGCGGTCGCGGTCCGCGTCCTCGGTGACCTGCTCGACGGACTTGCCGGTGTGCTGGGCCTGCAGCTCGTTGAGCTCACGCTTGGTGTGCGCGAACTGCTCGGCCATGATGGCGATGTCGGCCGCCGAACCACCGATGCCCGCCGACGGCTGGTGCATCATGATCCGGGTGTGCGGCAGCGCGAAACGCTTGCCCGGGGTGCCCGCGGTGAGCAGGAACTGCCCCATCGAGGCGGCCAGGCCCATGGCGACGGTCTTGATGTCGCACTCGGCGAACTGCATCGTGTCGTAGATCGCCATACCCGCGGTGACCGAGCCACCCGGGGAGTTGATGTAGAGCGAGATGTCCTTGGTGGGATCCTCGGCCGAGAGCAGCAGGATCTGCGCGCACAGCTTGTTGGCGATGTCATCGTCGACCTGGGTGCCGAGGAAGATGATGCGCTCGCGCAGCAGCCGCTCGTACACCGAATCACTGAGGTTGAGACCAGCAGTAGCGGCTGTCATGACCCCTGCCTGGTTGATTGTCACGGATACCTGCCTTCTCTTCTCACCGATTGCTTACGGCCTACGGTTCGTCGTCACAAACACTAACGAAGCAGGGCGGCACCGAACTCCCGGTACCGCCCTTCTTCGCTCACAGCGCAATCCAAGCACCCCATGCGGGGAACCGGTCACACCGGCATCTCAGAACTTATTCGGCGGCGGCCTCGACCTGTTCGGTCTCGGCGGAATCCGCGGGGTCACCGAACATTTCGGTGGTGTCGACCACGTTGCCGTCGGAGTCGGTGACCTTCACCTGACCGACGACACCGGCCAGCGCCTTGCCGCGGCGGACGTCGGCGAACACCGCGCCGAGCTGACCGGCCTGCTGCACCTGCTGGATGAACTGCTCCGGAGACATGCCGTAGCGCTGGGCCTGGAACAGGATCCGCTCGGTCAGCTCCTGCTGGCCGACCTGGGTGCCCTCGGCCTCCGCGATGGCGTCGAGCAGCAGCTGGGTCTTCACCGACTTCTCGGCGGCTTCCTGGGTGTCCTTGTCGAACTCCTCGCGGGAGGAGCCCTGCGCCTCGAGCGCCTCGGCCAGCTTGGCCTCGTCGTGGTCGAAGCCGTGCACGGCGTCGTGCAGCACCGCGTCGACCTCGGCCTTGACGACGGCCTCGGGCAGCGGGACCTCGACGGTCTCGAGCAGGGTGTCGAGCACCTTGTCGCGGATCTGGCCTGCCTGCTCGACCTTCTTGGAGCGCTCGACGCGGCCCTTCAGGTCTTCCTTCAGCTCGTCGATGGTGTCGAATTCACTGGCCAGCTGGGCGAACTCGTCGTCGGCCTCGGGCAGCTCGCGCTCCTTCACCGACTGCACGGTGACGGTGATGACAGCTTCCTTGCCCGCGTGCTCGCCCGCCACCAGGGTGGAGGTGAACTCGGCCGACTCGCCCGCCTTCAGGCCGGTGACGGCCTCGTCCAGGCCCTCGATCAGCTGACCCGAACCGACCTCGTGGGACAGGCCGGTGGTGGCCGCCTCGGGGACGTCCTCGCCGTCGACGGTGGCCGAGAGGTCGATCGACACGAAGTCGCCGTCCTGCACGGCGCGCTCGACACCGGTGAGGGTGCCGAAGCGCTGACGCAGCGAGGTGAGCTGCTGCTCGATGTCGGCGTCCTCGATGGTGAAGGAGTCGACGGTGACCTCGAGGCCCGAGTAGTCCGGCAGCGCGATCTCGGGGCGCACGTCGACCTCGGCGGTGAACGCCAGCTCGTCGCCGTCCTCGATCTTGGTGATCTCGATCTCGGGCTGGCCGATGACCTTCACCTCGGTGGCCTGCACGGCCTCGGCGTAGCGCGCGGGCAGCGCGTCGTTGACGACCTGCTCCAGCACGGCGCCGCGGCCGACGCGGGTCTCGATCAGCTTGGCCGGGGCCTTGCCGGGACGGAAGCCGGGGATGCGGACCTGCTGGGCCAGCGCCTTGTACGCCTTGTCGAAGTCGGGCTTCAGCTCCTCGAAGGGCACCTCGACGTTGATCCGGACCCGGGTCGGGCTCAGCTGCTCGACGGTGCTCTTCACGGACATGCTCCTTGGTTCGTAGTTCGTTGGTGTCCCCGCATGGGGCGACGCGCCCTTGGTCGGTGCGGCGCACGCATCCCGACCAGGGTAGTTGACCGGCTTTGCGGTCGTGTAATCGGCGGTTGTCCAGCCGGCGGGCTAGCCGCCGACCTGCACCGCGTCGGTGACGAAGACCAGCGTCTCGTTCGGCGCGACGCCGTTGCCCCCCGAGCCGTAGCCGAGCTCCGGCGGCACGATCAGCAGGCGCCGGGCGCCCTGCTGGACCCCGAGCAGGCCCTGGTCCCAGCCCTCGATGACCTGGCCGGCCCCGAGGGTGAGGCCGAACGGCTTGCCGCGCTTGAAGGAGCTGTCCAGGGTCTGCTTGTCCGACCAGGTCACCAGCGCGTAGTTCATGGTCAGCGGCTGGCCTGCCGCCGCGCCGGGACCGTTGCCCGGCACCAGGTCCTTGACGATCAGTGTCTTGGGCGGGTCGCACGAATCGGGGATGGTGATCTCCGGCGCGTCGCCGAAGCCGCCGTCGACCTTGATGTCGTCCGCGGTGCACTCGCGGCCCTTGCTCGCCGTCGGCGCGCCCGCGGCGGCACTGGTCGTCGACGACGACGTGCTCGCCGAGTCGGTGTCCGAGCCGCAGGCCGCTGTCGCGATCGCGGCGGCCGCGACGAGTCCGATGCCGAAAATCCTGCCGAGAGAATGCATGGCCCGCACAGTAATGGACTGCGCGCGGGGCGCGGAGTACCGGCACGGCGGTAGGCTCGGCGGTGCGTTTCCGCACCGGTGGCTCCGGATGTCGAACGGCGCCACGGGCATGTCCCGCGGCGCGCGGCGCCGCAGCTCACCGATGGCGAGGAGAGTTCCGCGATGACCAGCGATCTCGAACGCGATACCGCCGCCGACACCGTGGGCGGCGGTGAGGGCGAGACCATCGCGCCCGAGCCCTACGTCCTCACCGAGGCACCGGGCCCACTGACCCGTCCTGAGCTCGTCGCGGTCGACACGTGGTGGCGGGCGGCCAACTACCTGTCGGTCGGCCAGATCTATCTGCTGCGCAATCCGCTGCTGCGCGAACCGCTGCGCGCCGAGGACGTCAAGCCGCGGCTGCTCGGACATTTCGGCACCGTGCCCGGCCTGAATCTGGTGTGGGCGCACGCGAATCGGGTGATCCGGAACCGCGGCCTGCACGCCGTGTTCGTGGCGGGCCCCGGGCACGGTGGGCCGGGCCCGAACGCCTGCGCGTGGCTGGAGGGCGCCTACGCCGAGCTCTACCGCGACATCCCGCGCGACGAGGCGGGCATGCGCAGGCTGTTCCACCAGTTCTCCTTCCCCGGTGGCGTGCCAAGCCACTGCGCGCCGGAGACCCCCGGGTCCTTCCACGAGGGCGGCGAACTGGGCTACAGCCTGCTGCACGCCTACGGTGCCGCGCTCGACCATCCCGACCTGACCGTGTTCTGCGTGATCGGCGACGGCGAGGCCGAGACCGGGCCGCTGGCGGGCAGCTGGCACGCGAACATGTTCCTCAACGCGGGCCGCGACGGCGCCGTCGTGCCGATCCTGGCGCTCAACGAGTACAAGATCGCCAACCCGACCATCTTCGCCCGCATCCCCGAGGCCGAGCTCGTCGAGTTGCTGCGCGGATACGGATACCAGCCGATCGTGGTCTCCGGCTCCGATCCCGCGCAGGTGCATCAGGACATGGCCGCCGCGATGGACAGCTGTCTGGCGCAGATCGCCCGGTTCCAGCGCGCCGCCAGGGAAGACGGTGACACCTCCCGCCCCCGCTGGCCGATGATCGTCCTGCACACGCCCAAGGGCTGGACCTGTCCCCCGGTGGTGGACGGCGAACGGGTGGAGGGCACCTTCCGCGCGCACCAGGTGCCGCTGCCCGCGGCCCGCACCAACCCCGAACACCGGCGCGTGCTGGAACAGTGGCTGCGGTCGTATCGGCCCGACGAACTGTTCGACGAGACCGGCGCGCCGGTGCCCGAACTGCTCGCCCAGATCCCCGAGCGGCCGATGAGCCTCGATCCGGTGGCCAACGGCGGCCTGCTGGTCCGCGATCTCGACCTGCCCGACTGGCGCGAGTACGGCGTCGAGGTCGAACGGCCCGGCGCGGGAACGCACGAGGCGACCAGGGTGCTCGGCGGCTGGCTGCGTGATGTGACCGCGCGCAATCCCGGCAACTTCCTCACCTTCGCGCCCGACGAGCTGGTCAGCAATCGCCTGCAGGACATCCTCGAGGTGACCGGCCGCGACTGGCAGGCCGAGGTCGGGCGCTGGGATGTCGACCTGTCGACGAGTGGACGCGCGGTGGAGGTGCTCTCCGAGCACATGTGCCAGGGCCTGCTCGAGGGCTATCTGCTGACCGGCCGCCACGGCGTGTTCACCTGCTACGAGGCGTTCATCCACATCGTCGACGCCATGTTCAACCAGCACGCCAAGTGGCTCGACGCCAGCCTGGCGGTGCCGTGGCGACGCCGGATCCCCAGCCTGAACTACCTGCTCACCTCGCACGTATGGCGCCAGGACCACAACGGATTCACCCACCAGGACCCGGGTTTCCTCGACGTGGTGACGAACAAGAGCCCCGAGATCGTGCGCGTGTACCTGCCGCCGGACGCCAACACCCTGCTGTCCACCTACGACCACTGCCTGCGTTCGCTGCACTACGCGAATGTGGTGGTGGCGGGCAAACAGCCGGGGCCCGACTGGCTTTCGGTGTCCGAGGCCGCGCTGCACTGCGCTCGCGGCGTCGGGATCTGGGAATGGGCCTGTCATCACGACGAGCTCGGCAGCACGCCCGATGTGGTGCTGGCATGCGCGGGCGACATCCCCACCCTGGAGACGCTGGCCGCTGCGGCGATCCTGCGCGATCGGCTGCCCGAGCTGCGGGTGCGGGTGATCAATGTCGTGGATCTGATGCGGCTGCTGCCCGCCGAGGAACATCCGCACGGGCTCTCCGACGCGCATTTCGACACGCTGTTCACCACCGACGCCCCGGTGATCTTCGCCTTCCACGGCTATCCCTGGCTGGTCCATCGGCTCACCTACCGGCGCGCCAATCACGCCAACCTGCACGTGCGCGGATACAAGGAGAAGGGCACGACCACCACGCCCTTCGACATGGTCATGCTCAACGACCTGGACCGCTTCCACCTGGTGCTCGACGTGATCGACCGGGTGCCCGGCCTGCGCGCGCGGGCGGCGGGGCTGCGCCAGGAGATGGTCGACGCCCGGCTGACGGCGCGGCGCTGGACCAGGGAGCACGGCGAGGACATTCCCGTCGTCGCGGACTGGGTCTGGCCCGAGGCCGTGATCCCGGCGGTGACATAACGCGGTTGCGGCGCGGGCCGCGCCTGCACGACGATGGACCCGATGACCGAGCCCCGCCCCCTCGACGCGCTCCCCCGCGACCGCCGCGACCTCACCGGACCGTTCGACGTCATCGGCGATGTGCACGGCTGCGCCGGCGAGTTGATCACCCTGCTCGGCGAACTCGGCTATCACCTCGACCGGGACGAGCACGGCCGCGCCGTGGGCGCCACCCATCCGGCGGCCAGGACCGCGGTGTTCGTGGGCGATCTCGTCGACCGCGGGCCCGACACTCCCGGGGTGCTGCGCCTGGTGATGGGCATGGTCGCCGCGCGGACCGCCCTGTGCGTCACCGGGAATCACGACGACAAGCTGGTGCGCGCCCTCGACGGCCGCAACGTGCGGATCGCGCACGGTCTGGAACGCTCGCTGGCCCAGCTGGCCGAGGAGGACGCCGAATTCCGCGGCACCGTCCGGGCTTTCCTGCACGCGCTGCCGAGCCACTACCTGCTCGACGGCGGCAGGCTGGTGGTGGCGCACGCGGGGCTGCCGGAGAGCCTGCACGGCAGTACCTCCGGGCGGGCCAGATCGTTCGCGCTCTACGGCTCCCCCACCGGGGACTACGACGAGTACGGCTTCCCCATCCGCTACGACTGGGCCAGGGACTACCGCGGCGCCGCGACCGTCGCGTACGGGCACACCCCGGTCACCGAACTGACCTGGGTCAACAACACGCTGTGCCTGGACACCGGCGCGGTGTTCGGCGGCGCGCTCTCGGCGCTGCGCTATCCGGAGATGAGCACGCTGTCGGTCCCCGCCGAGCAGGTCTGGAGTGAGCGCGCCGGCATCACCCCGACCGGCTGACGGCGCCGGGATCGTCGCCGAATCGTCAACTCGACACTCCGCGCCCACCGGCCGCGACCTGCCCGAACGGGCTTACCATCGGCACCGGACGACCCGACTCGCCGTTGAGGAGAGGTTCATGCGCCGTACATTGCTCGCACTGTCCGTGCTCTGTCCCCTGGTCGGCGCCGGAGTGGCGGCCGCCGAACCGGTACCGCCCGGCTCCGGAACCCTGTCCATCCACACCTTCACCGGTCGCGAGCCGATGCCGGTCAACCGGGCCGATGTCGCGGTGACACCGTGCGGCGCGAATCAGGTGGTCGCCACCGTGGTCAGCGGCGCCGACGGCCGGGCCGACACGACGCTGCCCGCGGGCTGCTACGAGGCCGTGGTCGCCAAGGTGCCCGGTGGCTGCGCACTGGCCGACGAGGCGCCGGTGCGCGTGACGGTGGCGGTGGGCAAGGAGGCCGAGGCCGGATTCCGTTTCCGCTGCGCCTGATTCAGCGGCAACCGCGCAGCGCCGCGAGGTCGATCGCCTCGGCCATCGCGCGATAGCCCGCCGCGTTGGGGTGCAGGTTGTCCGGTCCCGCGTAGCGCGCGTCGAGCACCGAGGGGCGGGCGGGATCGCGCAGGGCCGCGTCGAAGTCGAGCACACTGTCGGACAGGCGCTGGCTCCGGATCCAGGCGTTGATCCGCTGCCGGACCGGTTCGGCGTAGGGCAGGGTGAGCATGCCGTCGGCCAGGGCGTTGTCGGCGGGCAGCAGTGTCCCCAGATGCACCGCCAGACCTTCCGCGTGCAGCCGATCGATGATGCGGACATACCCGGCGACGACCTCGTCGTAGCTCGCGCCGATCGGAATGCCGAGATCGTTGATGCCCTCGAGGACGAGCACATCGGTCACCCCCGCCTTGTCGATCACGTCCCGCTGCAGCCGGGCCTGCGCGGCGGGCCCGAACTGCGGGATGAATCCGTCCCGGGTGACCCGGTTTCCGGAGATGCCCGCGTTGAGCACGCTGAACGGCAGGCCCGCCGCGTCGATGCGGCGCTGCAGGAAGTCGGGGTAGCGCACATCGCGGTCGACCACTCCGGGGTCCTGGGGCGTGCCGAGCAGGTTGGCCGAGACGTAGCCGTCGGTGATCGAGTCGCCGAAGGCCACGACCGTCGCCACCTCGGGCCCGGCCTGCACGTCCAGTCCCGAGACCAGCGGCACGGCGGTGGTGCTCAGGCGCAACGCGGCGCCGCCGGGATCGGTGGTGCTGTCGCCGGCGAACGGGAGGCTGTAGTAACTGGTGGCGTTGCCGTTGAAGTGTTCGGTGGGCAGCACCGCCAGACCCGGCACGTGCACGCTCACCGCGAGCGGCGCGAACGCGTCGACCTCGAGTTCGATCGGGTCGCTGAGCACGTCACCGAATGCCGGGATGCTGACCGCGCGCGCACCGCCGAAGGTGACGGTGCGCAGCGCATCCGCCCGCACGGCCGCCCCCGCGGTCTGCGGCGCCACGGTGACATGTCCGATGTCCATCGAGACGGGCCTGGTCCGGTTGGTGAGATGGACCCGCGCGACGGAACCGCCCCGGTGCGGGGTGATCACAACGCGATAGGTCTGGTCCGACACCGACAGCTGCGGGATCAGCGCGGGGTCGGCGGCACTGAGCGAATCGGAGGGAGCGGCCATCCAGCTGCCCACCCAGGGCGAGGTGCCGCACTCCGCCGGTGCCCCCGCCGCGACCGGCGCGCCGCCGACGAGTGTTCCCGCCATGACCGCAGCCGCTCCGGCGATCGTCGTCCAGCTACCCACCGCGCACACTCCCTCACCCGACATCAGTACCGGCGGTAACAGTAAAAGTTGGCGGCACGAGGAGTGGCGAAACAACGAAATCGGCTCGCGCCAGAGGGTTTTCGGCGGACCGCCACCCCCGAACGGGCAGGCGCCGCCCAGCCCGCCGCGCGGGTGAACAGGTGATGATGGTCGGGGTGACAGGATTTGAACCTGCGACCCTCCGCTCCCAAAGCGGATGCGCTACCAAGCTGCGCTACACCCCGAGGCCTCGCAGGCTGCGACGCCGTCGAGGGAATTCGTGTTTGAGCGGGTGACGGGAATCGAACCCGCACCATCAGCTTGGAAGGCTGAGGTTCTACCATTGAACTACACCCGCAGGCATACGACATCGATGGGATCGCCACGATGTCGTGTGCGCCACGACTGTACCGAATCCCGCGCGCGAAACGCCAATCCGCCCCCGGGCGAGCCGGGCGACGCACCCCTCCCACGGTGACGACACCCGCGGGACGATGCCCGATTAGGGCCTAATGACTCTATGCACCGAATCCCGCCGGCGGACACGATGGTGGGCACGCGTCTCGGGGGAAACCGGCGCTCGCTCCACCGGGGGAATAAATAGGAGTTTTTTCCTTGAAAACCTGCCGCGGGGGCGGCGCGTAGGCCACCATGAGATGGCGCGTGACGGATCGAGCACCATCGTCACGATCAGCCCCCGTGCCAGGAGGAAACCGCATGGCGAACCAACGCCCCCCACCGCGAGACGGGCAACACGCTGCACGTTTCGGTGCTCCCAAAATTTTTTCGGGAAATGTGTAACGCCGGAGCTTCCGCAGCGATGTCATACCCGATCGCCATTCGCGAGAGGCCTGCAACGCGTTCTATATCGCGACTTTTAGGTCTCGGGTGGCTTGCTAGGATCCTTTTTGCCGGACGGGGGTATCTGGAAAGGGGGCGGTGAGCGTGTGCCGAACTCGGTGGACTCAACCGCGTAGCAGTGCGAACGATCGAGGTGGCAAGACCGTCGCCACCTTCCGCCGGTGATCTCGATGACTGTCCACATCGAGCCACCGGTCGCCGCGATGGCCCGCGCCTGGGCTCGCGCGGTGTGCGCCGAACCGGGTTCCTCCACGGCGCCGCACCAGCTGGAGCCGGTGCTCGTCGAGATCGTCGAGCGGCTGCTCCACCTGGCCAGGACCGAACCGTTCCCGGTGCCGCAGGCGCGCATGCTCGGCGCGCGGCTGGCCGAGGCGCCCTTCGAACGAACCAGGATGCTGGCGCACGCCACCCGCTGGCTGCTCGGCTTCCCCTCCGGCGTGCCGGGTTCGCTGGTCGCTACCCGCTGGCCGCTGGTGGCCAGCCAGGCCATCGACAGCTACGCGCAGGCGCTGCAGGAACGCGCGCTCGCGCAACAGGAACAGAACATCTCGGCGAAAGTGTCGCTGCGCGTTCAGGAGATCGCCGCGCTGCAGCACCGCTTGCGCCACGAGGCGACCCACGACGCGCTCACCGATCTGGCCAACCGCACGCTGCTGCAGGAACGAGTCAGGGCCTTCGCGGCCGACCCGACCCGCGGCGTCGGCGTCCTGGTGGTCGACCTGGATCGGTTCAAGCAGATCAACGATGGCTACGGACACGCGATCGGCGACGAGGTCCTGGTCGAACTGGCCAACCGGCTGCGCGAGGTGTGCCCGCCTGACACGGTGATCTGCCGGTACGGCGGCGACGAGTTCGTGGTCGCGGCCAATCCGCGCCGGGACACCCTCGGCGAGCTGGCCCACCGCGTGGTCGCCGCCCTGCGCGACCCGGTGTGGTCGAGCGCGGGGCCGGTCCCGGTGTCGGCCAGCGTGGGCACGGCGTTCTGCGCGCCGGGAAAGACGTGCGATTTCACCGACCTGCTGCGTCGCGCCGACCGCGCGATGTATTCGGCGAAATCCGCGGGCGGGCGGCGTTTCGCGCTCGCCGAATCGGGCGACCCGGAACTGGGAACCGCGGTCGCGGGCTGAGTCGGATCGCGAAGCCTGCACTTCGCGGTCCGGCTCAGTCCTCTGCGGTACTCGACGCCCCCGGCGCACCACCGGCCCGGCCGGTCAGTGCGGCTGACAGGTGGGGCACCAGAACAGATTTCGGGCGTCCATGACCTTGTGGACGATCGGGGTGGCGCACACGCGGCAGGGTTCGCCCTGGCGACGGTAGACATAGGTGCGGGGGCGGTCCTTGGCGTAGGACGGCGCACCGGTGTCGTGTTCGGGCCGGACGACGTGCATGCGGCCGGTGGCCACGCCGATCGGCATCAGGTCGACGAGATCGGCCCACAGCGCGTCCCATTCGGCGGCGGTGATCGCGGTACCTGGCCGGAACGGTGAGATGCCGTGGCGGAACAGCACTTCCGCGCGGTACACATTACCGACGCCGGCGATGATCGACTGGTCCATCAGCAGCGCGCCGATCGCCCTGCGGGACCGCCGGATTCGCGCACCGGCGCGTTCGTGATCGGCATCGGGCCGCAGCGGGTCCGCGCCCAGCCGCGCCACCAGGGCGTCGACCTCGCCGGGGTGGAGCACCTCGCACGCGGTCGGCCCGCGCAGATCGGTCCCGAACTCGGTGGCGGCGCCGATCATCCGCATGCGCACCTGCCCGACGGGCGGCCCCATCGGCAGCTCGGCCTCGCTGAACGTGCCGTACAACCCGAGGTGCACGTGCACGGTGAGCCCGGAGTCGTAGTGGTGCAGCAGATGCTTGCCGACGGCCTCGGCCCGGTCCAGCACCCGCCCGTCCACCAGCGCGGCGCCCTCGGCGAAGCGGCCCTGCGGACTCGAAATCCGCACAGCGCCACCGGAGAACCGCTCCTGGTGCAGGCGGGCGATGCGATGAAGGGTGTGCCCCTCAGGCAAGGAACACACCCTTCCCGACACTCATGGAGTGCTTACTCAGTACGCGGGGACCTCGGGGGCCTCGCCGGACTTCTCGTAGTCGGCGAGGATGTCGATGCGGCGCTGGTGGCGCGGCTCCTCCGACCACGGCTGGGCGAGGAAGGCGTCGACGATGGCGAGCGCCTCCGCGGTGGTGTGCATGCGGCCGCCGATGCCGATCAGCTGGGCGTTGTTGTGTTCGCGGGCCAGCTTGGCGGTCTCGACGCTCCAGGCCAGGGCACAGCGGGCGCCGGGGACCTTGTTGGCGGCGATCTGCTCGCCGTTGCCGCTGCCGCCGAAGACCAGGCCGAGCGAGCCCGGGTCGGCCACGGTGCGGCGGGCCGCCTCGATGCAGAACGCGGGGTAGTCGTCGAGAGCGTCGTATTCGAGGGCGCCGCAGTCGACGACCTCGTGTCCGGCCTCCTGCAGATGGGCCTTGACGTGATTCTTCAGTTCGAAACCGGCATGGTCGGCACCCAGGTAAACGCGCATGGCTGCGATTGTGTCAGGCGCCTTTAGAGTCGTTTCATGCACCCGCACGAACCGCATTCCCCGCATTCGGCAGGTCCACCGCCCGAGCATGCGGGCAGGCCCACCGACGCGGCGCCGTCGCTGGACAAGGGCACCGACGACACCCCTCCCCCGCCCGCGCAGCCGGGACCAGCGCCGTCACCCTGGGCCCAGCCCGGCCCGCCGACCGCGGGCTTCCCGGTCGCGCCGACCGGTTCGTACGCGCCGGTCCCGCAGTACCCCGGCCCCTATCCGCCGGTGGCGCCGGGACACTACCCGCCCGGCGGACCGCCGATCCCGCCACAGCGTCAGCCGCGTGGACTGTCGCCGTTCGGGATGCCCGCGCGGCATGCGTGGGAGGTCCCGCTGCTCGTGGTGGTGATCATGGTCACCGCGGTCGCGTACCTGCTCGTCACGCTGATCCTGCTGGTCGAGTTGTTCGCGGCACCGGTCCTCGACGAACAGGGTCAGCCGATCGACAACGGGTCGATCCTGACCAGCCCGTACGTGCTGCTGCTGATGTTCGCGCCGGTGCTGCTGTGGATCGGTCGTGGTCTCAACTACGCCACTCAGCGGATCAACGGCGTGAAGATGTCACCGACGCAGTTCCCCGAGGGGTACCGGATGGTGCAGGAGGCGGCGGCGCGGTTCGGGATGAGCAAGGTGCCCGACGCCTACGTCGTGCTCGGCAACGGGCAGATCAACGCGTTCGCGTCCGGGCACGGGTTCCGCCGCTTCGTCGTGGTCTACAGCGACCTGTTCGAGATCGGCGGCGCCGCGCGCGATCCCGACGCGCTGGCCTTCATCATCGGCCACGAGGTGGGGCACATCGCCGCGGGGCATGTGTCGTACTGGCGCCAGCTCGGCATGTTCGTGGCGCCGTGGTTGCCGATCCTCGGGTCGTCGCTGATCCGCGCCCAGGAGTACACCGCCGACAACCACGGCTTCTGCAATCGGCCCCAGGGTGCGCCCGGTGCGATGGGGACGCTGGCCGCGGGCAAATATCTCAACGCGCAGGTCGGCTTCGACGAGATGGCCGATCGCGCGGCCGTCGAGAAGGGCGGCTTCGTCTGGCTGGTCAACGCGATGGCCAGCCATCCCGTACTGACCTGGCGGATGTGGGCGCTGCGCGACCGCAGCAGGCACGGCCCGATGTTCTGGCGGCCGAGCGCGCCCCACCCGGGCATGATCCCGCCCCCGGCCGGCTACCCCGTCCAGACCGGTCCGCCTGCCCTGCCACCGCGCTGACACCCACCCGCCACGGTTTTCGGCCGCCGCGCGAGGTCACGAGGCCGAAAACCGCGGCGCCGGCCGCTAATCGAACACGGGCTCTTCGGTGCGCGTGCGCTTGAGTTCGAAGAAGTGCGGGTAGGAAGCGAGCGCGACCACGCCGTCGAAGACCCGGCCCGCTTCCTCGCCGCGCGGGATGCGCGAGAGCACGGGACCGAAGAACGCGACACCGTTGACGTGGATGGTCGGGGTGCCGACGTCGGGCCCCACCTTGTCCATGCCCGCGTGGTGGCTCTTGCGCAGCGCGGCATCGAATTCCGGGTCGGCCGCGGCCGCCGCGAGCTCGGCGGGCAGATCCAGTTCGGCCAGGGCGTCGTCGATGATCGCGGCGAAGGTCGCTTCGGCGCTGTCGCGCTCGTACTCGGCCCGCCGATTGTGGAAGCGGGTGCCCAGCGCGGTGTAGAGCGCGGGCAGGATCTCGTCGCCGTACTTCTCCGCGGCCGCGATGGCGACCCGGACCGGGCCCCAGCCCACCGACATCAGTTCGCGGTACTGCTCGGGCAGGTCACGGCCCTCGTTGAGCACCGAAAGGCTCATCACGTGGAAGTTGGCCTCGATGTCGCGTACCTGCTCGACCTCGAGGATCCAGCGTGAGGTGATCCAGCACCACGGGCACAGCGGATCGAACCAGAAATCGACGACGTCCTTCTTCGTGGCTTGATCGCTCACGAGCATGTTCCTCTCGGGTCACAGTGGGCAGGCCGCGATGCCCCGCCGGTTGGTGCAACCGCGGCACGCGCGGAATCGTTCCCGCGCGGGCCGTGGCGCACTAGGCTCGACGACGAGGAGTCCCGGTCGCCCGCGAGAAGGAGTCCGTTCATGAGCTCGAATCAGCATTTCGTCGTCATCGGCGGTGGGCTCGGTGCCGCCAAGCTCGCCGAAGCTCTGCGCGCCAACGACTTCGACGGCCTGGTGACGGTGCTCGCCGCCGAGGAGGAGCTGCCCTACGAGCGGCCCCCGCTGTCCAAACAGCATCTGGCCGGCACCCAGCAGCTGCCCGATTTCACCGTCGACCAGGCATCCTGGTACCGCGATCACCACATCGACCTCCAGTTGGGCACCACCGCGACGGCTTTCGATCCGCGTGCCCACACGGTGACGCTGCCCGACGGGTCCACCCTGGGCTACGACAAGCTGGCCCTGGCCACGGGTTCGCGCCCGCGCACCCTGCCGATCCCCGGCGCCGACGCGCCGAACGTGTACACGCTGCGCACCATCGGCGATTCCGACGTCCTGGCCGAGGTGCTGCGCGACGACCGGCAGCTGGTGATCATCGGCGCGGGCTGGATCGGGCTCGAGGTCGCCGCGCAGGCGCGGGCGAGGAATGTCGAGGTCACGGTGCTCGAGGCCGCGGAACTACCCCTGGTCGGCGTGCTCGGTCCGGAGATGGGCGCCTTCTACGCCGACGTGCACCGCGCGCACGGCGTCGACCTGCGCACGGGCACGAAGGTCGACGCGATCCTCACCGACGACGGCGTCGCGACCGGCGTCCAGCTCGGCGACGGCACGGTGATCCCCGCGCAGGCGGTGCTGGTCGCGGTCGGCGCGCAGCCCAATATCGAGGGCGCGGTGGCCGCCGGGCTGGCGGTGGACGGCGGCGTCCTGGTCGACGAGGCGCTGCGCACCAGCGATCCCGACGTGGTCGCGGTCGGTGACATCGCCGAGCAGCAACACCCGGTGCTGGGTCGGCGGGTGCGCGTCGAGCACTGGGCGACGGCGCTCAACCAGCCCGCGGTGGCCGCCCTGACCATGCTCGGCAAGCCCGCCACCTACGACCGGCTGCCGTACTTCTTCAGCGACCAGTACGACATCGGCATGGAGTACACCGGCTATGTCGGCCGGGGCGACGACGTGCGCGTGGTCGTGCGCGGTGACCAGAGCGAACGCGAGTTCGTGGCGTTCTGGCTCGACGCGGACAACCGGGTGCGGGCGGGCATGAACGTCAACGTCTGGGACGTGACCGACCGGATCAAGCAGCTGATCCTGTCCGGCGAGCCGGTCGACCCGGACCGGCTGGCCGACCCCGACATTCCACTGTGATCCAGTTCACTCGGCGGAGGTGTCGAGGCGAGCCCGGTGGCTCCGACCTGTCAGCGAGCGCGCCACCGGGCGCACCGACAACGAGGAGCCACTCATGAAGTACATGCTGGTGAAGACCTACGGCCCGACCGCCCACTGCGATGTCCCGATCCACGAGTGGGCGCCCGAGGACATCGCCGCCCACATCGATTTCCAGCGGGCGCTGGGTGAACAGCTAGCCGCCGCGGGCGAACTCGTCGACGCCCAGGGCCTGGCCGGACCCGAGCAGGCGCTGATCGTCTCCTCGGACGGTCGCTCGGCGCCGGTGGTGACCGACGGCCCGTTCCCGGAGACCAAGGAGTTCCTGGCCGGGTACTGGATCGTCGACGTCGACTCCCCCGAGCGCGCGATCGAGATCGCCGCGCAGGCGTCGGCGGCGCCGGGCCCCGGCGGCGCGCCCATCGGCGAATACATCGAGGTCCGCCCGGTCATGAGCGAGCGAAGCGAGCGCCAAGAACACAGCCGCCATCGCGGTCATGGTGGAGCCGAGCGCCAGCGAGGTGCAAGCATGAGCGCGCCCGCCGAGTGACCGGGACCCTGGCCCCCGGCGCCGAGGACCTGCTGCGCGCGCTGGCGCCACAGGTACTCGGTGTGCTGGTCCGCCGGTTCGGCGATTTCGATCTGGCCGAGGACGCGGTGCAGGACGCCCTGCTGGCGGCGGCGACCCAGTGGGGCACCGAGGGCGTGCCGGAGAACCCGCGCGGCTGGCTCGTCCAGGTGGCCCAGCGCCGGATGGCCGACGCGGTCCGCGCCGAGGTGGCGCGGCGGCGCAGGGAGACCACGGTGTTCGTCAGGGACGTGCCCGTCGAGGCGAGCGCCAACGACGACACCCTCGAGCTGTACTTCCTGTGCTGTCACCCCGACCTGCCCGCCGCGGGCGCGATCGCGCTGACCCTGCGCGCGGTCGGCGGCCTGAGCACGGCCGAGATCGCCGCCGCCTTCCTGGTGCCGGAAGCGACCATGGCGCAACGCATCTCGCGGGCGAAGAAGCGGCTGGCCGAGGCGGAGCGTCCGTTCGCCGACGGGGCGCACGACACCGCCCGTCTCGACGCCGTCCTGCGGGTGCTGTACGTGATCTTCACCGAGGGGCACACCAGCACCGCGGGCGCGGGGCTGCGCCGGGCGGACCTGTCGGCCGAGGCCATCCGGCTGACGCGCGCGCTGCACGCCCTGCTGCCCGACGACCCGGAGGTCAGCGGCCTGCTCGCGGTGATGCTGCTGTCCGACGCGCGCCGCGCCGCGCGCTCCGGTCCACACGGCGAGCTGATCCCGCTGCACGAGCAGGACCGCGCCCGCTGGGACCGCGCCCAGATCACCGAGGGCCTGCGCCTGCTCACCGCGACCCTGGCGGCCGGCTTGACCGGGCCGTACCAGATCCAGGGCGCCATCGCCGGGCTGCACGCCCAGGCCGCCCGCGTCGAGGACACCGACTGGCCGCGCATCCTCGTGCTCTACACCATGCTCGAACGTCTCACCCCGAATCCGATGGTCACCCTCAACCGCGCGGTGGCCACCGCGATGGTGCACGGCCCCGCCGCCGGACTCGCGGTGGCCGACACGGTCGCCGAGCCGCTGGCCCGCTCACACCGGCTCGCCGCCGTGCGCGGCCACCTGCGTGAGATGGCGGGCGAGGACGACGCCGCCGTCACCGAATACCAGCGGGCCGCGAGCCAGACGGCGAGCACGCCCGAGCGCGACTACCTGCTGCTGCGCGCGGCACGCCTGCGCGCGACCGCGTGAGTCCGCCGGTGAATCACGGTGCCGATTCGAGATTCGCGATCATGGTGTCGAGAGTGCCTGTCAGAACGGCGAATTCGCGCTCATCGATGCCGTGGACCATACGACGGCGGATGGCCCTCACCGCGTGCCGGGCGGTCTCGTGCGCCGCACGCCCCTCGGCGGTGACCGCGTAGCGGTGCCCTTCGCGGGTGAGCCAACCGTGTGCGATCAGCGCGTCGGTGACCGCTCCGACGGAATCGTCCGTGGTCTCCCAGAACGGGCGCAGGGCATCGACGAGGTCGGCGCCGGGGTCGCCGACGAGGGTGTTCAACGTCTGCCATTCGCGGCGGGACATCCCGGCGGTGTCGATCGCCCCGTCGAAGGTGGCCTCGATGAGCTGATCGAGGCGTTTGACCTGGTAACCGATCAATCTGCGCGCAGCCATGAGTATACATACCTTTCTACAACTACATGTTCTATGACATGTACATGCCTGACGGTAACATGTGGCCGTGGACGAGGTCGAGCGGATCGAACGGGCGATGATCGCCATCCGGCGGCGCCAGACCAGGCGCATCCTGGGGGCGGATCAGCCGAGTGGACAGGCTTTCGACGTACTCGATGTCGTCGAGGACGCGACCGCACCCACCGTGTCCACCGTGGCCGCCGCGCTGGCCGTCGACCAGCCCAGGGCGAGCAAGCTCGTCGCCGCCGCCGTCACCGCCGGCTTCCTGCGGCGCGAAGCCGACCAGACCGACGGCCGCCGCTCCCTGCTGGCACTCACCGACCGCGGGCGCGAGGTGCTCGCCCACGCGCACCAGCGCCGCCGTGCCGCTTTCGACCGGGCCATGACCGGTTGGTCCGGCGCCGACCGGGTGGCCTTCGCCCGGCTGCTCGACCGCTTCGTCGACGCGCTCGACTGACGGCCTTGCTGGCAGACTCTCTGCCGTGACGGAAGTTTTCAGCGCGGGGGTGCTGGTCTATCGCCGGGGGGCGGCCGGAACCGAGGTGCTGCTCGGGCACATGGGCGGCCCGCTGTGGGCCAAGAAGGACGCCTCGGCGTGGTCGATCCCCAAGGGCCAGTACGTGCTCGGCGAGGAACTGCCGCGGGTGGCGGCGCGACGCGAGTTCACCGAGGAACTCGGCCTGCCCGTGCCGGACGGCCCGTGGGTCGACCTGGGCGATGTGCGCTACGGCAGCGGCGGCAAGCGCAAGAACCTCACCGTGTGGGCGGTCGAGGGCGATCTGGATCCGGACGAGATCGTGCCCGGCACCTTCGAATTGGAGTGGCCGCCCCGCTCCGGCCGGCTGCGCGAGTTCCCGGAGATCGACCGGGCCTGCTGGTTCGACCTGACCACGGCCTCGGAGAAGCTCGGCAAGGGCCAGCGTCCGTTCCTCGGCCGCCTCGCCGAGTACCTCGACTGACCCGGGCGCGCGGCCCGCTGCGAGGGTAGATTGCGGACATGCCCACCGATTTCCAGCTCAAGGCCATGAACGGCGTCCACCGTGCCCTGCTCAAGATCACCGGTGGCCGGATCGGCAACCGGATCTTCGGGATGCCGTCCCTCGAACTCACCACCATCGGCCGCAAATCCGGCACCCCGCGTCCCGTCATGCTGACCACGCCGATCATCGACGGCGACACCATCGTCGTCGTGGCCTCGCGTGGCGGCGATCCGACCCATCCGGCCTGGTTCCTGAACCTGCGCGACAACCCCGAGGTCGAGGTGTCGCTGGCCCAGGGCCCGCGCAAGCCGATGCTGGCCCACGTCGCCACGGCAGAGGAGCGCGCCCAGCTGTGGCCGCGGGTGGTGGCCGCGTACAAAGGCTACGGCGACTACCAGACCAAGACCACCCGCGAGATCCCGCTCGTGCTGCTCACGCCCCGGAATTAGACCAGCGCGGAACGGAATTCGGTCGGGCTGGTGCCGCGCGAGCGTTTGAACGCCGCGCTGAACCCGAACGCGTCGGAATAGCCGACGGTCGTCGCCACCTGCGCGACGCTGCGCGCGGGATCGGCGAGCAGGTCCTCGGCCTCGGCCATCCGCCATTCGGTGAGGTAGGTCAGCGGCGGTTCGCCCATCACCTCGGTGAACCGCCGGGCGAACAGCGCGCGCGAGACCGCCGACTCGGCTGCCAGGCCGGCCACCGTCCAGCGCTGAAAAGGCCTGGCGTGGATGGCTTTCAGCGCCGGACCGACCACCGGGTCGGCCATCCCCCGATACCAGTTCGGGGCGCACTCGGCGTCCTGGGCGAGCCAATCGCGCAGGGTGCAGACCAGCGCCCAGTCCATCAGCCGGTCCATCAGGGCCTGCGATCCCGCGCTGAGCCGGACCGCGTCGGCGGCGGACTGCTCGAGCCACTCGCACACCTCGGTGCCGCCGCCGACCACCATCACCGGCGGCAGCGCGCGCAGCAGCCGCTCGTGCCGCCGGTCCGAGGCGCGGTAGGCGCCGACGACCAGCGAAGCCTGTTCCGCCGCAGGATCTTCGGTGACATCGTCGACCAGTTCCGGTGTGGCGCACTGGAGATCGGCCTCGCCGAAGCCGTCGGGCAGGAAGCAGGACAGCTCGTATTCGACGGCGGGCCTGCTCGAATCGCCGGTGACATCGGTGAGTTCGAAGGGCTGATCCGCCTGCACGAGCGCCGTGTCGCCCGCCCCGAGCCGGGTTCGCGAACCGTCGGCCAGCACCAGGGTGCCGCCACCACGGATGACGCTCATCATGATCAGGGGGGCGCGATCGGCGAAGCGGATGGTCCACGGCGCGCGCAGAACGGCGTGGGCCACGACCGAACCGTCGGCACGGACGCCGTTCAACAGGGAACTCAGCGGATCCATGGCACCATGGTAGACGATCTCCTATCAAGAGGAGATGATCGCCCATAGATTGTCCACCGTGCGCGCGGTTGACTGGATCGTGCGGGACGAACGATCCCGCGTCACCACCGATCAGGGAGCCCACCGTGCCGCACGAAACCGCCACCCGCACAGCGCTCGTCGTCCTCGCCCACCACCGCGCCGATTCCCTGTCCGCCCACATCGCGCGCCGGGCCGTCGCCCGGCTCACCGCCGCCGGCTACACCGTCGACCTGCTCGACCTGCACGCCGAGAACTTCGACCCCAGAATGACCGTGGCCGACCAGCCCGACTGGGGCAACCGCGACAAGCGCTACGCCGAGGAGACCGAGGCGCACATGCGCCGGATCCTCGACGCCGACGTCGTCGTCGCGGTGTTCCCGATCTACTGGATGAGCGTGCCCGCCATCATGAAGGGCTGGATCGATCGGGTCTGGAACTACGGTTTCGCCTACGGCCGCAGCAAGCCCCGACTGGCGGGCAAGCGCATCCTGTGGCTCGGCCTGGCCGGCGCGACCGCCGACGACGCGATCGTCCCCGGCATGGAGCAGGTGCTCGCGACCCAGCTCAGCGAGGGGCTGGCCTACTACTCCGGGTTCGCCGATTCCCGCGTCCGGGTGCTGCCCGATGCCGAGGAGCAGCCGCAGACCCTCGACGCGGCGGGCAACTTCCAGGTGGGCGAGGCCATCGCCGGCGCGGCGCGCGAGGCGCACTACGCCGCGTTCGTGGCGACCGCCGAGGGCCATGTCGACGAGTTCCTCGCCGCCGAACTGGTCGACGCCTGATCCGGCACGCGCGCGGTGACTCTCGCGAGTCACCGCGCGTCCGCGCGCCTCACAGTCCGGTGAGGGCCCGGCGCAACACCCCGAAAAGCTCGGTGGGGTGCCCGGATTCGCTCGCCGCCTTGTCGATCAGATCGATGGCGGCGGCGGTGAATTCGTCGCTCTGCACCTGAGTGAACTCCTCCGGCGTATCGATCCCGACGGCGTCAGCGGCCAACAGGGTCGCCATCGCCTGCAGGAAGGGCGTCATCAATTCGGCCAGCCGGGCCGCGGAACCGCCCGCGCTGCGGACCATCAGCCCGCCCTGCTGGAACGCCGCGAACATCGCGTACATGCCGCCGAGGATCGAGACGTCGTACATCGCGGCCGCGCCGAGATCGGTGCCGACGAACTCGGCCTTGCCGAACAGTTCGAGCACCTGCCGGTACCGTTCGAACTCCGCCGCCGCGCCGCTGTAGAGCACGAACGCGCCCGGCGTCCCGATCATCGCGGGGACGGCCATGATGCCGCCGTCGATCAGCGCGATGCCGTGCTCGGCCGCCCAGCGCCCCAGCCCACGCGCCTGCTCCGGCGTGGTGGTGGTCAGGTTCACCACGGTGCGGCCGCTCAGGCGCGCCGCCGCGGGCTCGACGTGTTCGCGCACCGAGGCGTCGTCGAGCACGCACAGGATCACCAGGTCGGCCGCGGTGAACGCCTCCTCGGCGGTCGCGGCGGCCACGGCGCCCGCGTCCACCAGCGCCTCGGCCTTGGCGGCGGTGCGGTTCCACACCGTCACCTGGTGGCCGCCCGCGAGCAGCGCCTTCGCCAGCGCGGTGCCCATCGCGCCGAGACCGAGCACCGAAACCCGCTGGGCCGTCGCAGAGTTGGTCATGTTTCCCCTTGGTTCGAACCTCTCGTCGCCGGTCGGCGACGCACTCCCAGATTCGCCCGTAGCGGTACACTGCACAAGAACCGACAATAAAGTCGGATACTCACCAAAAAGTAAGTAAGGCGAACATGAGACAGCGAGAGCGTCCGTACTCCTGCGGGATCGATGCCGCGCTCGACGTGGTCGGCGGCAAATGGAAGGCGTTGATCCTGTGGGCCCTGTCCACCGGCACGCAGCGCTTCGGCGACCTGAAACGACTGGTGCCGGGAGTCACCGAGAAGATGCTGATCCAGCAGCTGCGCGAGCTGGAGCACGACGGGATCATCCACCGCGAGGTCTACCCGCAGGTGCCACCGAAGGTGGAGTACTCACTCACCGAGCTGGGCGTCTCGCTCAACGCCGCGCTGAGCACGCTCGGCCGGTGGGGCAATCAGCACATGGACCACATCTGCGCGGTCAAGGATGTTCCCGCGCCCGTCCACTGAGGGGCGCGGGAACGCGCGTCACGCCGGGATGCTGGTCCAGGTGTTGCCGGTGATGCGCTCGTAGGCCTCTTCGTACTTGCGGCGGGTCGCCTCGACCACGTCGGCGGGGATCTCCGGGCCGGGGTATTCCTTGTTCCAGCCGGTGGAGGTCGACCAGTCGCGCACGAACTGCTTGTCGAAGGAGCGCTGGGCGCGGCCCGGCTCCCACTCGTCGGCGGGCCAGAAGCGGGAGGAGTCGGAGGTGAGCACCTCGTCACCGAGGGTGAGAACGTCTCCGTCCCAACCGAATTCGACCTTGGTGTCGGCGACGATGACGCCCGCCTTCGCCGCGTGCTCGGCGCCGCGCGAATAGATCTCGAGGGTCAGCTCGCGCAGCTTCTCGGCGACCTCGCGACCCTCCTGGTGCACCACGTCGGCGAAGCTGATCGCCTCGTCGTGCCCCTCGGCCGCCTTGGTGGACGGGGTGAAGATCGGCTCGGGCAACTTGTCGCCGTCGCGCAGACCGGGCGGCAGCGCGATGCCCGAGACGGTGCCGGACCGCTGGTACTCCTTGAGCCCGGAACCGGTCAGGTAGCCGCGCGCGATGCACTCGACCTGCACCATCTTCAGCGGCTTGACCCGGATGCCACGACCGGCGAACTCGGCGGGCACGTCGGTGGCCGAGACCACGTGATTCGGGATGCCGGTGAAGTACTCGAACCACCAGTTCGACAGCTGGGTGAGCAGGGCGCCCTTCTCCGGAATCGGCGTCGGCAGCACCACGTCGTAGACCGAGACGCGGTCCGACGCGACGAGCAGCAGGGTGTCGCCGTCCTCGTAGAGGTCACGAACTTTCCCGGCGTGCACATGCTTCAACGTCGAGCCTCCGATTCTGGGGTGCCGTACATACTCGGTATGCACGCACTGTACCGGCCGGGTCCGGCGCCGAATCCGGCCTGGTCACCGCGACGCGAGGCCGGTCACATTCCGGCGAGGTGCCGACGTCACGCCGTCGCACGGGTGTGCCGCGCACCCGGCCCGCGACCTCCGGCGACCGGGACGGCGGGTCCGCCGGATCGCGCCCGGCCGGCCGGGTCGAGCGGTCAGGCGCTCACGCGCTCGGCGTCGGCGACGCGGAAGGTGCGGCGGTAGGCCAGTGGGGCGACGCCGACGGCGGCCTGGAAGTGCTGGCGCAGCGAGGTTCCGGTGGCGAAACCGACCCGGCTCGCGATCTGCTCGACCGACAACTCACTGGCCTCGAGCAGATGCCTGGCCCTGGCCACCCGCTGCTGGGTGAGCCAGCGGCCGGGGCTCATACCCACTTCGTCACCGAATCGGCGGGCGAAGGTGCGCCGGCTCATCCGCGCGTGCGCCGCCAGCTCGGCCATGGTCAGTGGCAGCTCGAGGTGTTCCAGCGCCCAGTGCCGGGTCGCGGCGGTGCTCGCGGCCGCGGGATCGGGGACGGGCTGGTCGATGTACTGGGCCTGTCCGCCTTCGCGCCACGGCGGCACCACACAGCGGCGCGCCACCTGATTGGCCACGGCGCTGCCGTGATCGGCGCGCACGATGTGCAGGCACAGGTCGATCCCGGACGCGGCGCCCGCGGAGGTCAGCACGTCGCCGTCGTCGACGAACAGCACGCCGGGATCGAGATGGACCCGCGGAAAGTGCCGCCGGAAGGTGTCGGCGAGCCGCCAGTGCGTGGTGGCCGGGCGACCGTCGAGCAAGCCGGCGGCGGCCAGCACGAACGCGCCGGTGCAGATGGACACGATCCGGGTGCCGGGCCGGATCCACGCGAGCGCGGCGCTGGTCGCCGCGCCGAGTCCGGCCGTGGCCTCGGCGATGTCGCTGGCGGGCAGCACCACGGTGTCGGCGGTCGCCAGCAGTTGCGGCCCGTGCTCGACGGCGATCCGGAAGTCGGCGCACGTTCGCACCGGCTCGCCGTCGACGGAGCAGGTCATGACCTCGTAGCGATCCTCGAGCATGCCGAAGATGCGCTGCGGAGTGCCGAGTTCGAATGGATAGACGCCGTCGAGCGCGAGAACCACCACACGATGCATGGCACGATTCTATCGGATGATGACATTCATGCCATTTCCCGACGCCGCGCCGCTTGGCACCGTGAACGGCATGACCCACACCATGCGTGCCATCAGTCAGGACACTCTCGGCGGACCCGAGGTCCTGCGCGAAGTCGAACTCCCCCGCCCCGAACCCGGCCCGAGCCAGATCCTGGTCCGGGTGCACGCCGCAGGCCTCAACCCGACCGACTGGAAGCACCGCGCGCTTCCCGGATTGTTCCTGCCCGCACCGCCTTTCGTCCTGGGCTGGGACGTCTCCGGTGTGGTCGAGGCCGTCGGGTTCGGGGTGACGCTGTTCGCGCCCGGCGACGAGGTGTTCGGGATGCTCCCCTATCCGCACGGCCACGGTTCGCTGGCCGAGTACGTCACCGGGCCCGCACGCGCCTTCGCCCGCAAGCCGGACAACGTCGACCACATCGTGGCCGGGGCGACCCCACTGGCCGCCCTCACCGCCTACCAGGCGCTGGTCGACACCGCCGACATCCAGGCGGGACAGCGGGTGCTGATCCACGCGGCGGGCGGCGGCGTGGGACATCTGGCGGTGCAGATCGCGAAGTCGCGGGGCGCGTACGTGATCGGCACGGCGAGCGCGGGCAAGCACGAGCATCTGCGCGCGCTCGGCGCGGACGAGCTGATCGACTACCGGGAGGTCGACGTCGCGACCGTGGTGCGCGACGTCGACGTGGTCCTCGACACGCTCGGCGGCGAGAACCCGCGCCGGTCGCTGCCCACGCTGCGACCCGGCGGACTGCTGGTGACCCTCCTGCCGAGCGCCGCGGACGACCTGCGGGCCGCGGCGGCCGAGCACGGCGTCCGGTTCGCCGCCCTGCTGGTCGAGGCGAATCACGCGGGGATGACCGCGATCGCCGACCTGCTCGCCGCGGGCACGGTGCGTCCGACCATCGCCGGGGTGTTCCCCTTGGCCGAGGCGGCGAAGGCGCACGCGCTCGGGGAGACGGATCGCACGCTCGGGAAACTGGTGGTCACCGTGCGCTGAGAGGTGCCGCGGCGGCACCGGTGGAAACTCGTGAGCGGCGCACGACGGCAGGTGGCATTGTGGACGCTGACGCGCGCGCCGGTGCAGCACCTGCGCGCCGAAGTGTGCCGTGTTCGTCGACGACGAAGGAGATCTATGTCCGCCCCGAATCTCACCCGCGACCAGGCGGTCGAACGCGCGGCCACCGTGGCCGTGCAGAACTACCGGATCGAACTCGACCTCACCGACCAGCCGCGCGGCGCCGGTTCGGAGGTGTCGGACACCTTCGGTTCCACGACCACCGTCACCTTCACCGCCACTCCCGGCGCGAGCACGTTCATCGACCTGGTCGCCGCCCGCGTCCGCTCGGCCGTACTCAACGGCACCCCGCTGGACGTGAGCGGCTACGACGAGTCGACCGGCATCGCGCTGCCGGAGCTGGCCGCCACCAACGAGCTCGTCGTCGAGGCCGACTGCGAGTACTCGCACACCGGCGAGGGTCTGCACCGGTTCGTCGACCCGGCCGACGACAAGGTGTATCTGTACTCGCAGTTCGAGACCGCCGACGCCAAGCGGATGTTCGCCTGCTTCGACCAGCCCGACCTCAAGGCCACCTTCGATGTCGTGGCCACCGCGCCCGCCGACTGGCAGGTGGTGTCCAACGGCGCCACCGCCGAGGAGCACAAGCTCGGCGCCGTGGTCCGGCACACCTTCGCCACCACGCCGAAGATGAGCACCTACCTGGTCGCGATGATCGCCGGTCCGTACGCGAAATGGACCGACGTGTACCAGGATTCGCACGGCGAGATCCCGCTCGGCCTGTTCTGCCGCGCCTCGCTGGCCGAGCACATGGACGCCGAGCGGCTCTTCACCGAGACCAAGCAGGGCTTCGGCTTCTACCACGAGAACTTCGGCGTGCCCTACGCCTTCGGCAAGTACGACCAGCTGTTCGTGCCGGAATTCAACGCGGGCGCGATGGAGAACGCGGGCGCGGTCACCTTCCTCGAGGACTACGTCTTCCGGTCCAAGGTCACCCGCGCGTCCTACGAGCGCCGCGCCGAGACCGTGCTGCACGAGATGGCGCACATGTGGTTCGGCGACCTGGTCACCATGAAGTGGTGGGACGACCTGTGGCTCAACGAGTCGTTCGCGACCTTCGCCTCGGTGCTGTGCCAGGCCGAGGCCACCGAATACACCAGCGCCTGGACCACCTTCGCCAACGTGGAGAAGTCCTGGGCCTACCGCCAGGATCAGCTGCCCTCGACCCACCCGATCGCCGCCGACATCCCCGACCTGCACGCGGTGGAGGTGAACTTCGACGGCATCACCTATGCCAAGGGCGCCAGCGTGCTCAAGCAGCTCGTCGCCTACGTGGGGCTGCAGCCCTTCCTGGCCGGTCTGCGCGACTACTTCGCCGAACACGCCTACGGCAACGCCACCTTCGACGATCTGCTGGCCGCGCTGGAGAAGGCCTCGGGCCGCGACCTCTCCGATTGGGGCGCGCAGTGGCTCAAGACCACCGGCCTCAACATCCTGCGCCCCGATTTCCTCGTCGCCCCCGACGGCACGTTCTCGAGCTTCGCCGTGGTGCAGGAGGGCGCCGCGCCTGGCGCCGGTGAGCACCGCGTGCACCGGATCGCGGTCGGCGTGTACGACGACGTCGACGGCAAGCTGGTGCGCACCAAGCGCGTGGAGATCGACCTGGATGCCGCCGGGCGCACCGAGGTGCCCGAGCTGGTCGGGGTGGCGCGCGGTCAGCTGGTGCTGGTGAACGACGACGACCTCACCTACTGCTCCCTGCGCCTCGACCCCGATTCGCTCGAGGTCGCCATGCAGCGCATCGGCGACATCGCCGACTCGCTGCCGCGCACGCTGGCCTGGTCGGCGGCCTGGGAGATGACCCGCCAGGCCGAGCTCAAGGCCCGCGATTTCGTCGCGCTGGTGCAGCGCGGGATCGGCACCGAGTCCGAGATCGGCGTGGTGCAGCGGCTGCTCATGCAGGCGGCCACCGCCATCTCGAGCTACGCCGATCCGGTGTGGGCCGAGCAGGAGGGCTGGCCCGGATTCGCCGACCGCCTGCTGGAACTGGCTCGCGGCGCGGTGCCGGGCTCGGATCATCAGCTCGCGTTCGTGAACGCGCTCACCGGCGCCAAGCTCGAGCCGCGCCACACCGGCGCGCTGGCCCAGCTGCTCGACGGCGATCCGACCTCGGCGGGCCTGGCCGGGCTCACCGTGGACACGGATCTGCGCTGGCGCATCGTCACCGCGCTGGCGGCGGCCGGGCAGATCGACGCCGACGGTCTCGACTCCCCGACCATCGACGCCGAGCTGGCCGGTGACCCGACCGCCGCGGGCAAGCGGCAGGCGGCCGCCGCCTCCACCGCGCGCCCGATCGCCGAGGTGAAGGCCAGGGCGTGGCAGACCGTGATGGGCGACGACTCGGTTCCCAACATCACCGCCCGCGCCATCGTCGGCGGCTTCGCCCCGGTCGGTCAGGCAGAGCTGCTCGCGCCGTACGTGGAGAAGTACTTCGCCGAGATCCCCGCCGTGTGGGAGCGTCGCTCGAGCGAGGTGGCCCAGACCGTGGTCGTCGGCCTGTACCCGCACTGGGCGATCACCGAGGACGCCGTCGCCAAGGCCGACGAGTTCCTCGCCGGTGACCACCCGCCCGCGCTCTACCGCCTGGTCTCGGAGGGCCGCGCCGGCATCGAACGCTCGCTGCGCGCACGGGAATTCGACGCCAAGTAGCCACAGTCACCGATGGCCCCGATCCCCCCGGATCGGGGCCATCGGCCGTTCCGGCTGCTCGCAGGCGCCGCCGGTGCGGCGCCGCCTGCTGCTGTGAGCGGATCCGCTGACGGCAGCAAAGCGCGCGAAAGACGGTGCGGGCGCGGCACCGTGGAGACATGGCACACGACGACAAGACTCCGATGTTCAGCTGGCGGGCGCGCGAGCAGCTGTTCGGCCGCCGGATCCTGGTCCTGGACGGGGCGCTCGACGACGACAACGGCACCCTGCTCATCACCCAGATGCTCACCCTGGCCGCCCAGTCACCGGAGGCGGGGATCTCGCTGTGGATCCACTCCCCCGGCGGCTCGGTGCCCTCGATGCTCGCCATCCGCGACGTGATGCGGCTGGTCCCCTGCGAGGTGTCCACCCTGGCACTCGGTTTGGCGTGCAGCGCCGGGCAGTTCCTGCTGTCCTCGGGCACGCCGGGCCGCCGCTACGCGATGCCGCACGCCCGCATCCTCATGCACCAGGGCTCGGCCGGGATCGGCGGCAGCGCGGTCGAGGTCGAGGTGCAGGCCGACGACCTGCGCTACACCGTCGACACCGTGCTCGGCCTGATCGCCGCCGACACCGGTCAGCCGTTCGAGCGCGTCTACGAGGACTCCCTGCACGATCGCTGGTTCACCGCCGCCCAGGCCCGCGAGTACGGCTTCATCGACCACATCGTCGAGTCGTTCGACCAGGTGATCCCCAACCGCCACCGCATCGGCATCTCGGCGTGAAAGCCGTTGCCGCGCCCTTGATCCGGACGGAGCTCCGATGACCAGCTACACCATCCCGAACGTCGTCTCCCAGCATCGCGGCGGGGAACGCATCACCGACATCTACTCGCATCTGCTCAGCGAGCGCATCGTCTACCTGGGCACCCCCATCGACTCCGGCGTCGCCAACGCCCTCATCGCCCAGCTGCTGCACCTGGAGTCGGACAGCCCCGGCCAGCCGATCAGCCTCTACATCAACTGTGAGGGCGGCGACCTGTCGGCCATGCTCGCCGTCTACGACACCATGAGTTTCATCAAGGCGCCGGTGCACACGACCTGCGTCGGGCAGGCGATCGCGGTGGGCGCCGTGCTGCTGGCAGGCGGCGCGGCGGGGCACCGATCGATGCTGCCGCACACGCGCATCGTGTTGCACCAGCCCGCGACCCGCGGCCAGGGCACCATTCCCGACCTGATCCTGCAGGCGGACGAGATCGTGCGGATGCGCGCGGCCATCGAGGCGATCCTGTCCAAGCACACCGGCCAGACACCGGAGACCCTGCGCCGCGACACCGACCGCGACCGGGTGTTCACCGCCGAGACCGCGCTCGAGTACGGCCTGGTCGACCAGGTGCTGCACGAACGGGAGTGAGCGCGGGCGCGCCCGACGGTGGGCGCGCCCGACATCAGTTCGAGCTCACTGCTTCTCGATGCGGTCCAGGTAGACGCGGCGCACCCGGTCGTCGACCCGGGAGATCGCGGCGTCGTCGTTGGCGGCCTTGCGGACGACCTTCAGCAGCGACTCCGGGACCAGTCCGGCCGCGTTGGCCATGAGTCCGACGTACCCGGGGACCGCGGTCTCGGCCGCCCTGGTCCTGACGGTGCGGACCACCGCGTCGGCGATGTCCTCGGGATCGACGGCGGGCAGGATGCCGTAGTCGATGCCGGAGCTGAGTTCGGTGCGCACCGCCGAGGGCAGCACCGCGCTCACGCTCACGCCGGTCGCGTCCATCTCCAGGCGGGTCGCCGCGGTCAACCCGACCACGGCGTACTTGCTGGCGTTGTACACGGCCAGGCCCTTGAGCGGGAACTTGCCCGCCAGCGAGGCGACGTTCACCACGTGGCCGCGACCGCGCTCGACCATGCCGGGCAGGGCCAGCCGCATGCCGTGGATCACGCCGTAGACATTGACGTCCATGGTGAGCTGGTCGATCCGGTCGGACTGCTCGAGAAAGGCGCCGTTGGGCATCACGCCCGCGTTGTTCACCAGCACGTCGAGCGGGCGGCCGCGCCACGCCGCGGCGGCATCGAGGAACGCCGCGTACGAGGACTTGTCGGTGACGTCGAGGACGTGGCCCATCGCCCGGTCGCCGAGGTCGGCGGCGGCCTGCACGGCCAACGCCTCGTCGAGGTCGCCGAGCGCGACATGGGCGCCCTCGGCGACGAAGGCCCGCGCGGTGGCCAGTCCGATGCCGCGTGCGGCGCCGGTGATCGCGACCAATGCGCCGCTCAGGTCGATCCGTGGGTAGCTCATGCGGTGACCGCCATCTCGTCGTCGTGGGTGATCGTGAAATCGGCCGGATCGAAGGCACTGACCCGGCGGGTCAGCGTGCCGGTCGACCACGGCCAGCTGAAACTGTTGCGGCCGTTGGCGTCCAGGTAGTAGCTCTGGCAGCCGCCCGCGTTGTAGACGGTGCCCTGCAGCGCCGCCTGCACCTGCTCCACGTAGCGGGCCTGCACCTCGGGTCGCACGTCCAGGATCGCCCAGCCGTGGCGCCGGGCGCTCGCGATCGCCGAAACCAGCAGGTCGACCTGGGCCTCGAGAATCGCGAAGGCCGAGGAATGACCGGTGCCCAGACTCGGGCCCAGCACGCTGAACGCGTTCGGGAACCCGGTGGTGACGGTGCCCAGGTAGGCCTCGGGCGAGCCCTGCCAGTGCTCCGCCAGGGTCCGGCCGTCGGCGCCACGCACGATGTCGGCGAGCGGGGTGTCCAGGATGTGGAATCCGGTCCCGAGAATGACGGCGTCCACCTCGGCGGCCGTCCCGTCGGCGCCGACCACGGTGCTGCCGCGGAATTCGGTGACGGCGGTCGCGTGGACGTCGACGTTGTCCTTCGTCAGCGACTGGAGGTAGCTGTTGGAGAACAGGATCCGCTTGCAGCCGAGCAGATAGTCGGGGGTCAGCTTGGCCCGCAACGCCGGATCACGCACCACCGCGCGCAGATACGCCGAGCCCACCGTCTGCACCGTCTGCATCAGCGGGCGCGGGTGGCGGAACGCTACGCCGAGGCCCTCCATCAGGGCGTACTCCACCGAACGCAAGGCCTTGTGCGCGAACGGCAGTCGCCGCATCACGCGCTTCTCGAAGCGGGGGACGGGATGGTCGAGTTTCGGCAGCACCCACTGCGCCGTGCGCTGGAACAGATGCAGCTGGGCGACCTCGGGCTGGATGGCGGGCACGAACTGCACCGCCGACGCGCCGGTCCCGACCACGGCGACGCGCTTGCCGCGCAGGTCGTAGTCGTGGTTCCAGCGCGCCGAATGGAACACCTCGCCGGGGAATTCGGCCAGGCCGGGGATGTCGGGGACGCGCGGCTCGTTCCACGGACCGGCCGCGGAGACGACGAAACGGGCCGTCAGCGCGCCGTCACTGGTGTCGAGGTGCCAGCGTCGGTCGGCGTCGTCCCAGCGCGAGCCGAACACCTCCACACCGAACCGGGTGCGGGCGGCGAGCCCGTGCGCGCGGGCCACCCCGTCGACGTAGGCCAGGATCTCGGGCTGGGTCGCGAACAGCCGCGACCACTCGCTGTTGGGCGCGAACGAGAACGAGTACAGACCCGACGGGACGTCGCAGGCACAGCCGGGATAGGTGTTGGCGCGCCAGGTACCGCCGAAGGTCTCGGCCTTCTCCACGATCACGACGTCCTCGACGCCTGCCTCGGCGAGCTTGATCGCGGCGCAGATGCCCGAGATCCCCGCCCCGATCACGACCACTTCGTGGTAGGTGCTCATACGTTCTCTCCTTCGCGGACGGACGCCCGGATCGCCTCGGCGACGCGGGCGGGCACGGTCCTGCGGGCCGCGGCCAACGTGGCCGGGCGCCGGGTGGAATCCATGAAATTGGGGCCCATCGCCGCGAGTTCGGCGGGGCCGGGTTCGACCCGGATCACGCGCGTACCCGCCGCGCGCAGCGCGGCCACTTCGGCGTCGAGCCCCTTGGTCATCTGGGCGCGCAGCAGCCGCTCGACGCGGCTCAGCCCGGTGGCGGGGGCGCCGCCCGCCGAGGTCATCGGGGCCACGACCACCACCTCGTCGAGTTCGAGCGGCACCAGCAGGTCCGCCGACACCGACGAGACCGCGCCGCCGTCGACGAATTTCCGGCCGCCGATCGGCACCGGCGGGAACCAGCCGGGAATGCCCCACGACGCGGCGATGGCCGAGCCGAGGTCGACATGTGGCGCCGACGCCGATCCGAACGCGACCCGCTCGCCGGTCCGCGCGTCGGCGGCCACCAGCCAGGTCGCCGGATGCTCGACCCAGCCGCCACGCGGGGTCAGCGCGCGGCCGAAGGCGCGCAACCAGTTCGCGTCACCGCGCCCCTCCGGCAGCATCCCCGCCAGCGCGGTGTAAGCCGAGCCGCGCCGCACTCCGGCGCCGATCAGCCCGAGGCCGGGCAGGCCGAGCCGCGGCAGGGGCGGGATCGCGCCGGGGTCGACCGCTACGTGCGCGGCGAGGACAGGATCGGCGGCGGGCGCGCCGTCGAGCGCGGCGAGCAGATCGCCCGGCGTGCGGCCCGCACCGAGCGCGGCCACGATCTCGGCACCCGCGGAGGTTCCGATCAGCACGTCGGCGGAGCGGGCGTCCCAGTGCAGCGCCTGCTCGACGGCGTCGAGCGCCACCGCCGTCCAGGCGAAGCCGAGGACACCACCGCATCCGATGGCGAGTCCACGTCGTCGTGTAGTCATGATTCGGATACTATCGGTATTTGAATTCCAGCGGTACCCCGAATTTGCTAGACTTCGGCGGTGGCCCGAATGACACGTAAGGAGTCGCACGCACTCACCCGCGAGCGTTTGGTCGAGACCGCCAAGCGGCTCTTCCTCGCCGACGGCTACAACGTCACCTCACTCGAGAAGGTGGCCACCGAGGCGGGCTTCTCCAAGGGCGCCGTCTACTCGAATTTCGCGACCAAACACGAACTCGGCCTGGCCGTGATCGATGTCGTGCACGGCGAGCGGGCGGAATCGCTGGCCGAGGCGATCATGGCGAAGGACACCATGGCCGCGCGGATCGACAGCTTCGCCCGGTGGGCCGACGAGAACATCGGCGATGTCGGCTGGACCGCGCTCGAAGTCGAGTTCGCGACCAGCACCCGGCACCTGCCCGAGGTTCGCGCCGAACTGGCCATCCGCAGGCGATCACTGACCGCCATGCTCGGCTCGCTGGTGCAGGTGCAGGCCGACGAGATGGGCTTCGAGCTGCCGATCCCCGCCGAAGAGGCGGCGCTGCAACTGCTTTCGCTCGGCATCGGCCTCGGTGTGCAGCGCGCGATCGATCCGGAGATGCCGGTGAGCGCCCTGGTCGACCTGCTGCGCAATCTCGTCGACGCCGTCCGCACCAGCTGAGCCAGCCGAACGGCCCCGAGGCGCCGATCGCGGCGACGACCGGCTTCGCGGGAATTGCCGGTCGCACGATCCACCGACGACGGACTGCCCCTTCGCGGGAAATCGCCCGGGCGCGCGGACCCACCCGGGCGGTTCGTCAGGCTGCCAGCAGGACCGCGTTCGGGGCGGTGAAGTTCTGGACCGGGGCGGGCCGCATGTGCGGGCTCACACGGCGATCGCCGCCGAGGACGACCGTGCGGGCGGCGACCGGTCGCATCGACTCGGCCACCTGTGCGACCAGCTCGCTCAGCGAGGTCCCGAGGGCGCCGGCGAGCGCCGCGATCATCTCACTCGACGGTTCCTTGCGGCCACGTTCGACCTCGGACAGGTACTGCGGGGATATCCCCGCCCGCCCTGCGGTGTCGACCAGGGTCGAGCGCTGCTCGAGCCGCAGCGCGCGCAGCCGGTCACCGAGCGCCTCCCGCCAGAGCGGTTCGGGGCGCGTCCGCCCGTCGCCGCGTCCGCCCGGAATCACCCGCAACCCGTTGTGCTCGCCCATACTGCGAGGGTAGGGACTCGCGCGCCGACACACCCGGTTCTTCTGCTGTCGGCGTAATCGCCTCAGCGGGTGATGCCGAACCTGCTGTCGACCCAGCCGAGGGCGTCGGCGAAGGAAGCGGCGATGATCTCGCTGTGATCGGTGCCGTCGTACTTCCGGTAGTCCACGGTCTGGCCGCGCATCTGCTGTTCGGCGACCATGGCGTCGGTCGACTTCAGCGGCACCGTCATGTCGTCGCGACCTTGCAGTACCAGCACCGGGGCGGTGAACCGCACGCCGCTGGGATCGTTGTCGTCGAGCACCCGCAGCAAGCCGGACAGGTCACCGTCCTTGCTGAACACCTCGCGCGTCGAGAGCCCGCCCCACCTGCTCTGATCACGCAGCCCCGCGACGCATTCGGTGTCGGCGCTGGGCAGCAGGGCGACGGCGCGGTCGGTGAGGAAGCGGCTCGGGTCGATGTCGGTGACGGTCTGCGCGCCGCGCACCAGCAGCGGCACGAACAGCGCGATATCGCCGGTGCCGAGCTTGCCCAGCGGATTCGACACGGTCCATTTCGCCATCCGCACCTGCTCGGCGATGTGCGAGACGGGAGCCAGCGCGACCGCGCCGAGCAGCGGGGTGTGCGGCGCCCACGCCGTCGCCGCGCCGGCCGCGAACAGGGCCGCGTGGCCGCCCTGCGAGTGCCCCATCGCCACCCAGCGCGCGCCGACGGACTCGTCGACTTCCCGTGCGGCCGTGGCCAGGTCGGCCATCGCGCGCTGCTCGGTCTCGCCGATCAGATAGCCGTGGTTCCCCGGCGTGCCGAGGCCTTGGTAGTCGGTCCTGGCCACCGCGTACCCCTTGGCGACCCAGCGGGCCTGCTCGTCGATGCTCGGCGAGGACCCGCTCGAGCGCGAGGGCGCGCAGACGTCGGCGACCCCGCTGGTGCCGGGCGCCCAGGTGATCAGCGGCCAGCCACCGGCGGGCGGCGTGCCCTCCGGCACCGCGAGCGTTCCCGAGACCGCGACGGGTTTTCCCTGCGCGTCGACCGAGCGGTACAGCGTCAGGTGATTGCGCGCCCCGGGGATCACCCGCGCGCCGGTCAGCGGCTGGCTGCGGATCACCGAACCGTGCTGTCCCGGAATCGATTCCGCCGGTGGGTCGTAGAAATCCGCCCGCGGTGTGCCGACCGCGACACCGGCCGTGTCGGTCAGATCCTCGGCGCAGGCCGAACTGGTGAGCGCCAGGCACGCCGCCGCGGCCGCCGTGATCACCCGAGCGATTCCTGTCCGCATGTTCCCCCCGTTACGCCGATAGACCGCCGATCAGGGTACTCGATGCCGTGACGGCCGGGCGTCGCGCGGACACCCGGCCGTCCGCCGGTCAGCGCAGCACCCGGCCGAGGAAGTCGCGGATGAGCGCGGCGATCTCCGGTCCGTGGGTCTCCAGGGCGAAGTGGCCCGCGTCGAGCAGGTGCAGTTCGGCGTCCGGCAGGTCACGCAGGTACGCGCGGGCGCCGTCGGCGCCGAAGATCTCGTCGTGCTCACCCCAGGCGATCAGCGTCGGCGGGCGGTGCTCGGCGAAGTACTTCTGGAACGCCGGGTAGCCGTCGAGGTTGTTCTTGTAGTCGGCGAACAGCTGGAGCTGGATCTCCTTGTTGCCCGGACGGTCCAGGTACGCCTGATCCAGCGTCCAGGTGTCCGGGCTGACCAGCGCCAGCCGGTCGGCCGGAACACCGTGCGTGTACTGCCATTTCGTCGCGTCGAGGGTGAGCAGCTTGCGCACCTCGGGCTCGTGCGTGGCCCGGTCGTTCGCGTGCGCGAACAGCACCTCCCAGAACGGGGTGAAGCCCTCCAGATAGGCATTGCCGCTCTGGGTGACCAGGGCGGTGACCCGCTCGGGATGCGCCGAGGCGATGCGCAGTCCGATGGGGGCGCCGTAGTCCTGGATGTAGAGCGCGAACCGGTCGACGCCGAGGGTGTCGAGCAGGCCGAGGGTGAGTTCGGTGAGATGGTCGAAGGTGTAGTCGAATTCGTCGACCGACGGCATCGCCGACTGGCCGAAGCCGAGGTGGTCGGGGGCGATCACGTGATAGTCGGCGGCGAGTTCGGGGATCAGTGTGCGGAACATGGCCGAGCTGGTCGGGAACCCGTGCAGCAGCACGATCGTCGGCGCGTTCGGGTCGCCTGCCTCCCGATAGAAGAGGGACTGCCCCTGGATCTGGACGGTGTTGTGGCGGATCTGGTTCATGATGGATCTCTCTTTCTGGTTGGGTGTTTCGTCAGGCGGTGACCGGCACGCGGGGGCGGACCGGCGAGATCAGCGCGGCGGCGGCGACGGTGAACAGCAGCGCGAGCGCGAAGTAGCCGCGGTAGCCGTCGGTGACGGCGTGGACGAGGGTGGCCACGCCGAGTCCGGCGGCGGCGGAGAGCTGGTGGATCACCCAGGCCGGAGCCAGGGTGCGACCCATGCGCGCGGGATCGAGACCGCGCGACAGGATCGCCATGGTGAGCGGGATGACCGGGAACGAGGCGATGCCGAACAGCACGGCGACGAGCACGAGGACCTCGGGTCCCGGCAGGAACACCGCGGGCGCCAGCGCGACCAGCCGCACCACGAAGAGCACCCGCAGCAGGCTCTCCGGCGGATGACTGCGCAGCAGGCGCACCATGGCCGCTGAGGTCAGACCGGCCGTCAGAGCGGCCAGCGCGACGAGCCTGCCCGCACCCGCCACCGACCACCCCTGTTCCACAGCGTGTTTCGGCAGCATCAGCACGACGACGTACAGGGTGGCGGCGTGGAAGCCGAACGACACCAGCACCTTCCACCGATCCGCCAGCGACTCCCCCGCGCCCGCAGGCGAATTCGCGCGCCGATCGGCCGGCAGCAATCGCCACAACACCGCCGTCGCGGTCAATCCGATCGCGCCGAGCAGCGCGAAGGTGCCGCGCACGCCGATCGGGTCGAACAGCGCCGTCGCGGCCCACGGTGTGATCAGCTGCCCCAGGTTGATCCCGATCGCGGCCCTGGCCATGGCCGGTCCGGCCTGCGCGCCGTGCGCCCGGCCGAGCAGGGTGGTGACGGTCAGCGTGGAGGAGGCGGCGAAGCCGAGTCCGCCGAGCACCATGTAAGCGGCGACGAACTGCCAGGTCTCGGTGACCGTGGCCAGCACCAGATAGCTGCCCGAGATCAGCGAGAGTCCGCCGATCAGAACGAGTTTCGGGCCGAGCAGGTCGAGGAGCCTGCCGATGCCCTGCTGGGCGAGGCCCGTCACCGCGGTGCCGAGCGCGGCGGCCACGGCCAGCGCGGTCGCCGAGACGCCGTAGGCGGCGGCGGTGGGCGCGAAGAACACGCCCATGGTGAAGTTCAAGCCGAAGGAGACGGTCATCGCGGCCAGACCGGCCCAGGCAAGATGCTCGCGTCGCATCCCATCACGTCCTAACTATCTAAATTGGTTTTAACGGTTACAGATGGGCATGCCTCGGCCACGACCGATCCGGGACAGCGGTCAGCCCCTGGCGAGATCCGTTCGGAGGCGCGCGTTCTCGGCTTCCAGCTCCGCGATCCGATCGCGCAGGACGCCCATCGCCTCCGCGACAGCGGCCCGCGGGTACAGCGCGGGAATGTGCTGGCGGCAGTTCCAGTCGAAGGCCTCGACCTCGATCACCACCGCCCGCTCGACGTGCGCGCGATAGCCGTCGACCGCGAGCGAGGCGACCAGTTCCGGGTCGTCGGCGCCCTCTACCACGCGCGCCCGCCCGAAGATCTTCATCCGCGCCTGCGCGGCGTAATCCATGAGGAACAGTGAGACCCGATCGTCGTGATCGAGATTGCCGCGGCTGATGTACTGCTTGTTGCCACGAAAATCGGCGAAGGCGAGGGTCCGGGGATCGAGCACCCGCAGGAAACCCGGTGCGCCGCCGCGATGCTGGATATAGGGCCACCCGGTCTCGCCGACCGTCGCCAGGTAGAAGCTGTCCCGCGCGCCGATGAACGCGGCCTCGTCGGGCCCGATCCGATCGGCCTCGGCGGGGACCTGGGCCATCCGCTCGTAGCCGCGCAGGCTGCCGTGCGCGCGCTGATGTTCCCGCACCAGCGGCGTGAACGCGACCTGCGCGTAGTGGCCCGTCATGCCGCACCGCCCGCACCGAACATCCTCATATAACTGTTCATACCAGCTTTAACGGTTAGGCGCGAGCAGAACATTCCCGATGTCCGAGAATTCGTGCAGGGAAAGACGAACGGCGCGTTCACCTTCGAGGTGAACGCGCCGTTCGGCGGAAGAACGAACTAGCGGCCGATGGAGGCGGCCATGACGCGGACGGCCGAGATCAGACCGTCGATCAGGTTGCCCTGCCGGAACGAGGCCAGGGCGGCGGTGACGCCCAGCTGGCAGATCCGGTCGTTGGCGCGCTCGGCGACATTCGCACCCGAACGCACCTCGATCGCACCCTGGTTCGGGGAGACCGCGATGAGCACCGAGTCGGCGGCCTCCGGCGTGTTCGGCAGCAGCGCGTCGGCGCCGGTCGCCGGGTCGGACCCGAGATCGCCGAGGTAGATGTTGAAGCGGACCTTGGTCGCGCGGGTCGCGTCGGTGAGCGCGTTGTCGAGGGCGACGCGCTCCCGATCGGTGAAGGGCACCTCGTCGAAGACGGCGCCCGGCTCGTGCACACCCGAGACGCGGCCGCTGCTGGTCAGCGCGAATCCGTGCGGCAGGTCGGCCTCGACCACCGCGGGCCACTTAGAACTTGCCACTTGCCCGGCCTCCGATCAGCTCCGCGTTGGCGGCTTCGAGAGCCACATGACTGCCATGCGACTCGGCGGTGTGGTGACCCGCGGAGGTCACCTCGTCGGTAGCGCTCCACAGCACCGGCCGGTGGGTCCACTTCTGCCCGAGCGCGAAGTGGGCCGGCTTATCACCGGGAAATGGCTTACCGAGATAGGACAAACCCGCGATCGCGAAGTAGATCGCGGCCGGGATGCCGACGAAGATCAGCACTGTCTCGAGAATGCTCACGGTCCAACGGTAGACGATGCTGTGTAGTAGTTCATCCTCCGGTCATGTCGAAGGCCCGCGTGTCCGCCCGATTCAGACCAGCCAGGCCGCTGCGTTCGCCGGCAGCCGGTCGTCGGAGACGGGCGCGCTGGCCAGCAGCACCTCCCCCGGCGGCAGCTGGATCGGCCCGTCGGAGGCGTTGAGCACGCACACCAGCCCGCCCGGCCTGCGGAAGGCCAGGCACCCGTCGGGGCTGCCGTACCACTCGATCCGCGCACCGGCGAATTCCGGCCGGGTCCCGCGCAGGTCGATCGCCAGACGGTACAGCGACAGCGTCGAGTGCAGGGTCTCCAGCTGGGCTTCCACCGTGCGGTCGGCCCATTCGGCGGGGATGGGCAGCCACGACCGCGCTCCGTCGGTGAAACCGAACGGCGCCTGCGTGCCCTCCCACGGCAACGGCACCCGGCACCCGTCGCGGCCGCGTTCGGTGTGGCCGGAGCGCTCCCACACCGGGTCGCGCAGGGCGTCCTCGGGCAGGTCGTCGACATTGGGCAGACCGAGCTCGGCGCCGTTGTAGAGGAAGACCGCGCCGGGCAGCGCCAGCTCCACCATCATCATCGCCCGCGCCCGCTCCACCCCGATCCGGCCGCCGCCGTAGCGGGTGACCTCCCGCTCGATGTCGTGATTGGACAGGGTCCAGGTCGGCGGCGCGCCGACGCCGCTCACGGCCTCGAGCGAATGCGTGATCGCCGCGCGCACGCCGTCGGCGGTGAACGGCGTCTCGGCCAGCCGGAAGTTGAACGCCAGATGCAGTTCGTCGGGGCGCACGTACTCACCGAAGCGGACGTTGTCGTCGACCCACACCTCGCCGATCGACACCGCGTGCGGATAGTCGTCGAGCACGGTGCGGATGCGGCGGTGGATGGCGTGCACACCGGGATTGTTGAAACGGGGATCGTCGTCGTCGTGCACCAGCATCTTGGTCTCGACCCTGGCCATGTCGGGCAGGCCCTCCGGCTTGGCCATGCCGTGCGCGACGTCGATCCGGAAGCCGTCGACGCCGCGATCGAGCCAGAACCGCAGCGTCTTCTCGAAGTCGGCGGCGACCTCGGGATTGTCCCAGTTCAGGTCGGGCTGCTCGGGCGCGAAGATGTGCAGGTACCACTGACCTGGCGTGCCGTCGGGTTCGGTCACCCTGGTCCAGGCCGGGCCGCCGAAGATGCTCGGCCAGTTGTTGGGCGGCTCGGCGCCGTCGGCGCCCTTGCCGTCCCGGAAGATGTAGCGCTGCCGCTCGGGGCTGCCCGGCGCGGCCTCCAGCGCCGCGGTGAACCACGGGTGCTCGACGCTGGTGTGGTTGGGCACCAGATCCATCGTCACCTTGATCTCGCGGTCGTGCGCCTCGGCGATCAGCTCGTCCAGCGCGGCCAGGCCGCCGAACAACGGGTCGATGTCGCGCGGATCCGACACGTCGTAACCGCCGTCGGCCTGCGGCGAGCGCATCACCGGACAGATCCACAGCGCGTCCACGCCGAGTAGCTCCAGGTACCCCATCTTCTCGCGCACCCCACCCAGGTCGCCGATTCCGTCACCGTCGGAATCCGCGAACGAGCGTGGATAGACCTGATAGAACACGGCGGTTGTCCACCACGGAGCGGTGCTTGCTTCCCCCGGCACCGGCGAGGCAGGTGTCTGTGTCACACCCGCAATATTGCCAAAGATTGCCCGGGATATTCCTCCGGCACGAGACTTTCTCGGAATCCGGCAAATCGTCAGCGTTTCGCCACGCCGGACCGAAACGTCACGGTAACTCCGGTGATGGTCGCGGCAGGGCCGCCACCTGCGCGTCAGCAGCGAACGCGGGGCACCCGCACCCTCAGCCCGGCGTGTTCTGGAGGGAGGCAGCCGGAATGCGGTGCACTGCCTCGGATCAGCCCGGCGTGTTCTGGAGGGACGCAGCGGCCATTTGGAAATAGTCGAGCAGGGCCTTGCGGTGTTCGTCGTCGAGGACCGAGGGCTCGATCTCACCGATCGCGATGGTCATGCACCGCAACCAGGCGTCACGCTCGAGCGGCCCGATGGCGAACGGATGGTGGCGCATGCGCAACCGCGGATGCCCGCGCTCGTCGGAGTAGGTGCGCGGCCCGCCCCAGTACTGCTCGAGGAACATCCGCATCCGGCGCTCGGCCGGGCCGAGGTCTTCCTCCGGATACAGCGGGCGCAGGATCTCGTCGGCGGCCACCTCGCGGTAGAACACCGAGACGAGACGACGGAACGTCTCGGCTCCGCCCACCGCTTCGTAGAACGAGGTCGCTGTCTGCTCACCGGAAGTCACAGGCTCCATTGTGCCTCGATGACGAGCGGGGTCGCCCTTCAGCCACAGTTCACCCGATAGTTTGAAAAATAGCCGTGCAATACGGGGCGAACCATGGTCAACTGGGGGCAGTATCGGCCCCAGATACCACATGATCCTGCCAATCATGAAATTGAGGTCAAGATGAAGCAGCGACCCAGCGCCCGGTCACACGAGGCGCGAGCGCATCGACAACTCCAGCCCGCCGACGTCCACAATCGTGGCTCGGGGGCCATTCCGCTGCACATCGTGTCCGACCATCAGCCGCATCACCCCGCGCCTCTGCACCTCGCCGGAGACCGCGACGCCGCCGCTTGGCGCAAACGCCGGGTCCTCCTCCTCAATGCCACCTACGAACCGCTCACCGCGCTGTCCGCGCGCCGCGCTGTCGTCCTGCTGATCTGCGCCAAAGCCGACGCGGTACACGACAATCCCGAAGGCCCGGTCCTGCATTCCGCGGGCGCCGAAGTGGCCATTCCCTCCGTCATCCGGCTGCGCACCTACGTCCGTGTGCCCTACCGCGCCCGGGTCCCGATGACCCGCGCCGCGCTGATGCACCGCGACCGGTACCGCTGCGGCTACTGCGGCGGCAAAGCCGAGACCATCGACCACGTGATCCCCCGCAGTCGCGGCGGCGAGCACTCGTGGGAGAACTGCGTCGCCAGCTGCGCGCCGTGCAACCACCGCAAGGCAGACAAGATGCTCACCGAGCTGGGCTGGACCCTGCGCCACCCGCTGGTCTCGCCGAAGGGCCCGCACTGGCGGCTGCTGTCGACCTCGGCCGATCTGGATCCGGTCTGGTTGCAGTATCTCGGCGAGGGAGCCGCCTGAATCAGGGGCTCTCGATCACCATCGAGGCCCAGGTGCCCGGTTCGAGCGCTTCGAAGATGTGCGGCAGATCGCCGAGGTAGCGCACGTAGTCGCCGGGGCCCACCTCGATGGGTTCCTCGGCGGGCCCCACCAGTGCGCGCCCGGCCGCGAGCACCACGTGTTCGACGACGCCGATCTGGTGCGGGTCCGAGCGCCGGGTGTGCCCGGGTTCGGCCGCGACCCGGTAGACATCGCAGCGGGTGTGCGATTGACCCGCTGCGAGCAACGTCACTCGGTAGTCCGCCTCGGGTGAGGGCACCGGCGCGCCCTCGTCGGCGCGGATCACCTGGACGTTGGGCCGCGGCGGGTCGAGCAGCCGCGAGAACGGCATCTCCAGCGCGACACACAGGGCCCACAGGGTTTCCAGGCTGGGGTTCCCGGTGCCCGATTCCAGTTGGGACAGTGTCGATTTCGCGACGCCGGCGCGATTCGCGACCTCGGTCAGCGACAAACCTGCGCGGGCGCGCTCGCGCCGCAGCGACGCCGCGATCACCGCTTGCGGTGGTCCGGCGACCGGGTCCTGCCGGTCCATCTACGCCTCCTGGGGAGCTGGCGATGTCGGGTTGACTTTACCCAGCACTGCCGTTCACCATGTAAAACATGCGTTCGATGTACCGAACACTCGACCGGGGCACGCTGGCTGCCGTGGCCGCGGCCTGCCTGGCCGTCGGCCTCTTCGGGGTGTCCTACGGCGCGTCCACGATCGCCGCCGGTTTCCCCGTCTGGATGCCGATCGTGATGGCGGTGACGGTGCTCGCGGGCGGCTCGGAGCTGCTGTTCTTCGGCATCGTCGCGGCCGGTGGGAGTCCGCTGGCCGCGGTGGTCGCCGGGCTGCTGCTCAACGCCAGGCACCTGCCGTACGGTCTGTCGGCGCCGGAGGTGTTCGGCCGGGGCTGGCGCCGCGTGCTCGGCGTCCACGTACTCAACGACGAATCGGTCGCCTTCGCATCGGCGCCCGGCGATCAGGAACGCAAACGAGCCGCGTACTGGGCCTGCGGCATCGGTGTCGCCCTGTGCTGGCCGCTCGGCGCGACCCTCGGCGCCGCCCTCGGCTCCCTCGTCCCCGACACCTCGGCCCTCGGCCTGGACGCGGTGTTCCCGGTGATCCTGCTCGCCCTGATCCTGCCCGCCCTGCGCGATCGAGCCACCCTGCGCCCCGTCCTCGTCGGCGCCGCGCTGGCCGTCGCGGTCGCGCCGTTCGTCCCCGCCGGCCTGCCCGTGCTGATCGCGCTGCTCGCCCTGGTGTTCGCGCTGCGCGCACCGGAGGCGCCCGCGGACGCCGACACGGTGGTGACGAGTTGACGGCCACTTCGCCGACCGGCGGCCGGCGAGCCGGACACCTGTCGCGCGCGACCCGCAGCGAGCCACTGACCGGGCGCCCGGCGATCACCCGCTCACCGAGTCGACAGGACACTCCGCGCGCCCGCATCGGTCGCCGGCGGCTACGGCCGTCTCCGACCGGCGGCGATGTCGTCGTGCACGGGGCTGCGGCGATCGGCGGGATGTCGTGAACCCGCCGTATCTGCTGCCCGCGATGCTCGCTCTGGCTGTCGGCACCTATGCCCTGCGCTGGACCGGCCCCGCGCTGCGGCATCGACTCCGGCTGTCGGCCAGGACCATCCATCTGCTCGACACGGGCGCGCTGATCTTGCTGGCCGCGCTGGTGGCGACCGCTACTCTGCCCACCGGTTCCGGCGAACTCGGCGTCGCCCTGCCCGCGGGCGTGGGCGTGGGCGGCGTGCTGGCCTGGCGCCGCGTGCCGCTGCTCGTCACGGTGATCGCTGCCGCCGCGACCACGGCCGCGCTCCGACTCGCCGGGGTGCACTGACCCGAGCGTCGGAGACGACGCACTGGGCGGGCACTGGCTGGCCTACCGCAACGATGCGGACCGGAGAGACACGCCGCGGACGGCCTGGACCGTCCGGTCACGGCGACCGGACAGTCCTGGGCCCGCACCGGCGCGGCGAGCGCGCGGCTCTGAGAAGGGCGCTCAGCGAGACCGGTAGGTCAGGCAGCGCGCGGAATGTTCGGCCGAGCCCGCGCCGACGCGGATCTCGGTGGCCGCGCATTCGAGGTCCCGGTTGTGCACGCAGTCGGCGCGCTGGCAGGCGCCGACCATGCTGGTGACGGTGTCGAGCCCGCCCTTCACCGACAGGGGGACGAACGTCTCGCAATCGGCGCTGCCGTTGTGCCCGGCGACGTTGATCGCGAAGGCGTGGCAGCCGTCGTGGTTGTAGGAACAATCGCCGACCGTGCACTCGGTGACGTGCGGCATTTCGATCGAAGTCATATCCAGCCCTCTCACCTGCTCGATGGTCACGCTGTGTCGGATATCACTCTAGGCCGCCGCAAGCGCTAATCAAGGCAGGTCAGGCTAGCCTTATCAGCACAGCCGGGCCGTGTGGCACCGCCGTCCACTGTCGGCTTCAGCTGGGCGACAACGGGATTGCACCGCCGAGGCGGCGCGCGACCGAGCCGTAGCGCGCGTCCAGCCGCAACCATGTGCGTGTCGCGCGGACGCGCACGAGCTCCGAGGGCTGGATCCGGCGCGACTCGGTCTTCTCCCCCGCATGCGGAATGAAGTCCATCGCGGTGAGCGCGAAGACCACCCGCATCGGCACATCGACGGTGAGATCGTCCGAACCGGTCACCGTGAGCACCGACTGATCGAGCAGGGACGCGGGCGGGCCGTGCGCGCCGCCGTGTTCCCGCGCCAGATCAGCGCCGCGCTCGGCCAATTCGACCAGGGCGCGGGCGGGCACGTCGTCGACATGGCTGAAGCCCTCGGTGGGCGGCAGGGCACCGCGCCAGGCCGAGTCCATCGAGTAGCCGAGATCGATCGGATGGCCGGTGCGCAGGCCGGCGAGCACGGTGTCGGCGCCGACGGTGACATCGTCGACGCCGAGTTCGGCGGTCACCGTCCGCACCGCGAGCGTCTCGAAACCCGTTGCCACCCAGGCCGAGACCAGGCTAGAGCCGCGCCGCCGCAGGCGCACGACGGCGGCGGGGTCGAGCCGGATCGCCCGGGTGAGGAAGGTCGCGAGGTTCTCGCGTTCGGCCGGATCGGGGGCATGCAGCACCCGCTGTTCGGAACTCACGTCGTCAGATCCGCCACAGGGCCAGGTAGTCGCGTTCGGCGTCGGTGAGCCTGCGCAGCCGCTGGGTCTCGATGTCGAACGCGGCCAGCTGGGTCGTCGCGGTGACCGCGGGCGGCGAATCCGGTGCCGTGCCGTTGGCCCGCACCTCGTAGCCGATCGTGAAATCGACCGCCCGCAACTGCTTGATCCACATGGTGATGTCGAGCGGGGTGTCCTCGTGCCGCAGCTGGCCGCGGTACTTCACGTGCAGATCGACCAGCACACAACCCTGCCGACCCATCGACGCCGTCGGCTTGTCCCCGTCGAACAACCACGGGATCCGCGCCTCTTCGAGCAGGGTCACCATCCGCGCGTGGTTGACGTGCTGATACACGTCCATGTCCGACCAGCGGATCTCGACCTTGGCATGAAAAGGCGAACTCGTCACCGTGGTACCTCCGATTGGGCGCCCACCCCGCTCACCATGCTCCGCACCTGTCGCGCGGCGACCGACAGTGTGGCGAGGTCGTGGGTCCCGGACTCGAACAGCTCCGACAGTGCCGCGCGCGCACGGCCCAGCCGGGACTGGTTTTTCGACTCCCAGTATGCAATTTTCTCGTCGGCCGTCTCCTCCGGGTCACCCGCGGACAGCACGTCCAGGGTGAGCGAGCGCAGCGAGCCGTACATGTCGTCGCGCAGCGCGAGCCTGGCCAGCGCGTGCCAGCGGTCGCCGCGTTCGAGGTGGCTCACCGCCTCGAGCAGCCAGTCGATCTTCAGGTGCTCGTTGAGCGCGTAGTACAGCGCGCCCACCTCGGCGCCGTCGCGGTCGGCGATGTCGGCGATGTCGACCACGTCCAGCAGCGGGTAGAGGCCGAGCAGACCGAACACCTCGGTGGCCAGATCGGTCGGCGCGCCCCGCGCGATCAGTTCGGCCGCGCCCTGCGTGAGCGAGGTGACGTGGTGGCCGCGCAGCCAGCCCGGCACCTGGGGCGCCAGCTCCTGCACCCGGCTGTGGTAGCGGTTGATCTCCGCGCCGACGGCGATCGGCTGCGGGCGGTTGCTCAGCAACCAGCGCGAGGCGCGGTCGAGCGTGCGCTTGGATTCCAGCTCCAGCAGATCGCACACCCCGGCGGGAGCATCGGCGGTGCGGATGCGCGCCCACACGTCGTGCAGTTCGAAGATCTCGGTGGCCGCGGCGAAGGCACGCACGGTGTCGGAGGTGCTTGCCCCGACCTCCTCGTTGAGCCGATGCGCGTAGGTGATGCCGCCGTAGTCCACGACCTCGTTGACCAGCATCGTGGTCACGATCTCCCGGCGCAGCCGGTGCTTCTTGATCTCGGTGCCGAAGCGCTCCCGCAGTGGCGTCGGGAAGTAGAGCGGCAGCCGCCGCGCGAAGTACACGCTGTCGGGCAGATCGGTGTCGAGCAGATCGGCCTTGAGCCCGAGCTTCACGTGTGCGAGCAGATTGGCCAGCTCGGGCGAGGTGAGGCCGCGCCCGTCCTCGGCGCGCCGCTTCAGTTCGGCATCGGTCGGCAGCGCCTCGAGGTCGCGGTCGAGGCCGCGCCGCTGTTCGAGATCGTCGATCACGCGCGCGTGCACGCTGACCATCTGCGGCGCGTCGGTGCGGGCGATGCCGATCAGCACGTTCTGATCGACGTTGTCCTGCAACACCATTTGCGCGACCTCGTCGGTCATCGAGGCCAGCAGCGGGTTGCGGTCGGCGGGCGCCAGCGCGCCGGCGCTCACCACACCGTCGAGCAGCACCTTGATGTTGACCTCGTGGTCGGAGCAGTCGACGCCCGCCGAATTGTCCAGCGCGTCGGTGTTCATCTTGCCGCCCGCGCGGCAGAACTCGATGCGGCCGAGCGCGGTGGCGCCGAGGTTGCCGCCCTCGCCGATCACCTTGACCCGCAACTGGTTTCCGTCGACGCGCACGGCATCGTTGGACTTGTCCCCCACCTCGGCGTTGGACTCGGTGCTCGCCTTCACGTACGTGCCGATGCCGCCGTTCCACAGCAGCTGCACCGGGGCGAGCAGGATCGCGCGCACCAGTTCCGGCGGCGAGAGCGCCTGCACCGAGTCGGGCAGGCCGAGCGCCGCCCTTGCCTGCGCCGAGATCGGCACCGATTTCACGGTCCGCTCGAAGACGCCGCCGCCCGCGCTGATCAGGCTGCGGTCATAGTCGGCCCACGAGGAGCGCGGCAGCGCGAACAGCCGGGCGCGCTCGGCGTAGGAGGTGGCGGCGTCGGGATTCGGGTCGAGGAAGATGTGGCGGTGGTCGAACGCGGCGACCAAGCGGATGTGCTCGGAGAGCAGCATGCCGTTGCCGAACACGTCACCGCTCATGTCACCGACGCCGACGACGGTGAAGTCCTGGCTCTGCGTGTCGATGCCCATCTCGCGGAAGTGGCGCTTGACCGCTTCCCACGCGCCCCTGGCGGTGATGCCCATCGCCTTGTGGTCGTAGCCTGCCGAGCCGCCGGAGGCGAACGCGTCACCGAGCCAGAAGCCGTAGCGGGTGGCCACGTCGTTGGCGATGTCGGAGAAGCTGGCGGTGCCCTTGTCGGCGGCGACCACGAGGTAGGTGTCGTCACCGTCGCGGCGCACCACCCTGGCGGGCGGCAGCACCGCGCCCGTGGCCAGGTCGACATTGTCGGTGACGTCGAGCAACCCGGAGATGAAGGTGCGGTAGCAGGCGATGCCCTCGGCCACGCTCGCCTGACGGTCGGCGGCCGGATCGCCGGTGGCGGCGGGCGGCCGCTTCACCACGAAGCCGCCCTTCGCGCCGACCGGCACGATCACGGCGTTCTTCACCGCCTGCGCCTTGACCAGACCCAGGATCTCGGTGCGGAAGTCCTCGAGCCGGTCCGACCAGCGCAGGCCACCGCGCGCGACCGAGCCGAACCGCAGGTGCACGCCCTCCACGCGCGGCGAGTAGACGAAGATCTCGAATTGCGGTCGCGGCTTGGGCAATTCGGCGATCTCGCGCGGCTCCACCTTGAACGAGAGGTATTCGCGCGAGCGTTCCTCCGCGTCGAGGACGTAGTAGTTGGTGCGCAGCGTCGCCTTGATCAGTCCGAGGATGGCGCGCAGGATGCGGTCGGCGTCCATGCTCACCACGTCGTCGATGCCGGCGCGCACCGTCGTCTCGATCGCGTCGGCGTTCTCGGCGGAGACAGTGTCCGGATCGAAGCGGGCGGCGAACAGGTCGACGAACGCGCGCGAGACCTCGGGATGTGCCAGCAGCACGCGGGCGATGTTCACCTGGCTGTACGGAAAACCGGCCTGCTGCAGGTACTTCGCGTAGGCGCGCAGAATCGACACCGAGCGCCACGGCAGCCCGGCCCGCAGCACCAGTTCGTTCAGCCCGTCGGCCTCGGCCCGGTCGTACCAGACCGCCTCGAAGGCGTCGGTGAACCGGGAGTGCAGCTCGTCCTCGCGGCCTGCCTGCTCGAGCAGTTCGGCGTCGAGGTCGCCGCCGAGGGCGTTGCGCAGCAGCTCGGGCCTGGCCTGCAGACCGAAATCGTAGATCCAGCGCTCCACGCCGCCGTCGAGTTCCAGCTGGTAGGGCCGCTCGTCGACGACCTCGACGCCCAGGCTCTGCAGCACCGGCAGTACCTGGCTCAGCGAGACACCGGACCCGGCGATGTAGAGGCTGAACCGCCACGAACCGGGCGCCGCCTCCGGCCTGCGGTAGAGGTACTGGTCGATGCCGCCCTCGGTGAGCCGTTCCAGCCTGCCGATATCAGCGATGGCGCGGTCGGCCCCGAAGTCTTCCTTGTAGCTTTCCGGGAAGGCCTCCGAATACCGTTTCACCACAGCGGGATCCAGCACGGCGGAGGTGGCGACCTGCTCCCCGATCCGGTCGTCCCAGGTGTGGCTCGCGGCGTTGAGCAGGGCCTGCAGGCGCAGCCGGTTGTCCTCGGAGGTGTCGGGCGCCACCGCGCCCTCCCCCGACAGCATCACGGTGAAATACACACTGGCGAGCTCACTTTCGCTCACCCGCGCCGAGTAGTCGATGTCCGACCCGCCCAGCTCGCTGACCAGGATCTCCTGCATGTGCAGGCGCACCGCGGTGGTGTAGCGATCGCGCGGCAGATACACCATGCACGCCACGAAGCGGCCATAGCTGTCGCTGCGCAGGAACAGCCGCACCTGCCTGCGCAGGCCGACGCCGAGCACGGCGACGGCGGTGCGGCGCATGGTCTCGGTGTCCGCGGAGAACAGCTCGGTGCGCGGGAACGACTCGATCACCTCGAGCATCGCCTGCCCCGAGAACGAGTCCTTGTCGAACCCGGCCGCCTCGATCGCGTTGCTCACCCTGGTGTTGATGACGGGGATGTCGAGGACGTTCTCGTGCACGGCGCTGACGGTGAAGACGCCGATGAACAGGTGCACGCCTGCGATGGCACCCGCGTCGTCCACGTCGGCCACGCCGACGAAATACGGGTACACCGAGCGGTGCACGGTCGCGCGGACCAGACCCTGGGTGAGCATGAGCAGCGGCCGGTCACCGCCGTTGATCGGCACCTTGAAATCGGTGCCGATGTCGGCGCGCAGGACACCGAGGCTGGCCCCCGGCACCGGGGTCGAGACGGTGTGGCCGTGGTCGGTCTCGCGCCGGTAGCGGGCATAGCCGAGCAGGGTGAAGTTGCCGCCCGCGAGCCAGCGCAGCAGTTGCGCGCATTCGGCCAGGTCGGCGGCCGGGAACGGCGCCGCGCCCTTGGCCGCGGCACGGTCGAGCTGGTCGGCCAGCGAGCTCTGCACCGCGGTCATCGCCTCGGTGTCGTCGATGACCTGGCGGACGTCGGCGATCACTTCCGGCAGGGTGCGCTCGATCTCGTCGAGCTGGCCCCGGCTCGTCGACGGATGCAGCTGCAGATGCATCCACGACTCCGGTTCGCCCGGCGCGTTGTTGCCGTCGACCTCGTGCGGCGCGGCGCTCACCAGCACGCCGTCGGCATCGCGGGTGACCTCGAAGATCGGATGGATCACCTCGGAGACGTTCACCTGCATGCGGCCGAGGGCCGCGGTGATGGACTCGACCAGCAGTCCCATGTCGTCGGTGACCACCTGGACCGCCGCGCCCATCCCCGATCCGTCGTCGGGATGGTAGACCCGCACCAGCGCGGTGTGTGCCGGACGGCGAGCGGCCAATTCCATGTGGCGGCGGAAGATCTGGTTGATGCCGGTGACCGGGAAGTCCGCGTCGCCGGCGTCCACGTGTCGGAAATACGCTCCCTCGAGTGTCGCGAGATCACCGCGCAAGCTCGGCGGCATTCCCGCGGCCCACGCCGCGCTCGACATTTCCGACGAGACCGTCATCGTTTTCGCCCACTCCCATGGATTCGGTTCGCTTCGATTCCGCAACTCTGGTGACGCATTTTCGAGACTAGCCGGGGGTACATGGACACGCGGAGGGATTTCCGCCTTGTCGCGCCGGTAACTTGACCAACGTTCGGTGAACGACGAGGACGGCCCGGCGGGGCCGATCGTTCACCGATCAACTCCGCCGGGCCGTGGCGCTTTTCGCGAGGTCAGTCGCGGGTCAGCTTGCGGTGGGTCACCCGGTGCGGGCGTGCCGCCTCCGCGCCGAGGCGGTCGATCTTGTTCGCCTCGTAGGCCTCGAAGTTGCCCTCGAACCAGAACCACTTGGCCTCGTTGTCGCTGTCGCCCTCCCACGCGAGGATGTGGGTGCAGGTGCGGTCGAGGAACCAGCGGTCGTGGGAGATCACGACGGCGCAGCCGGGGAACTGCTCGAGCGCGTTCTCCAGCGAGCTCAGGGTCTCGACGTCGAGGTCGTTGGTCGGCTCGTCGAGCAGGATCAGGTTGCCGCCCTGCTTGAGGGTGAGCGCCAGGTTCAGCCGGTTGCGCTCACCACCGGAGAGCACGCCCGCCGGCTTCTGCTGGTCCGGACCCTTGAAGCCGAACGCGCTGACGTAGGCGCGCGAGGGCATCTCCTGGTTGCCGACCTCGATGAAGTCGAGCCCGTCGGAGACGACCTGCCAGACGTTCTTGTTCGGGTCGATGCCCGCGCGGTTCTGGTCGACGTAGCTGAGCTTGACCGTCTCGCCGACCTTCACCTCACCGCTGTCGGGCGCCTCCAGGCCGACGATCGTCTTGAACAGCGTGGTCTTACCGACACCGTTGGGGCCGATGACGCCGACAATCCCGTTGCGCGGCAGCGTGAACGACAGGTCCTTGATCAGCTGACGATCGCCGAAGCCCTTGTCCAGGTTCGACACGTTGACCACGATGTCACCCAGGCGCGGGCCCGCCGGGATCTGGATCTCCTCGAAGTCCAACTTGCGGTGCTTCTCGGCCTCCGCGGCCATCTCCTCGTAGCGGCCGAGGCGGGCCTTGTTCTTGGCCTGCCGGGCCTTGGCGCCCGAGCGCACCCAGGCCAGCTCCTCCTTGAGGCGCTTCTGCAGCTTCTGATCCTTCTTGCCCTGGACCTCGAGACGCTGGGCCTTCTTCTCCAGGTAGGTGGAGTAGTTGCCCTCGTACGGGTAGGCGCGGCCGCGGTCGAGCTCGAGAATCCACTCGGCGACGTTGTCGAGGAAGTACCGGTCGTGGGTGACGGCCAGCACGGCGCCCGGGTACGAGGCCAGGTGCTGCTCGAGCCACAGCACGCTCTCGGCGTCGAGGTGGTTGGTCGGCTCGTCGAGCAGCAGCAGGTCGGGCTTGCTCAGCAGCAGCTTGCACAGCGCGACGCGGCGACGCTCACCACCGGAGAGGTTGGTGACCGGCTCGTCCGGCGGCGGGCAGCGCAGCGCGTCCATGGCCTGTTCGAGCTGGGAGTCGACATCCCACGCGTCGGCGTGGTCGAGGAACTCCTGCAGCTTGCCCATCTCGTCCATGAGCTCGTCGGAGTACTCGGTGGCCATGAGTTCGGCGATCTCGTTGAAGCGGTCCAGCTTCACCTTGACCTCGCCGAGGCCCTCCTCCACGTTGCCGCGGACGGTCTTCTCCTCGTTCAGCGGCGGCTCCTGCTGCAGGATGCCGACCGTGGCGCCGGGCGCGAGGAACGCCTCACCGTTGTTCGGCCGGTCCAGTCCCGCCATGATCTTCAGCACGCTGGACTTACCGGCGCCGTTCGGGCCGACAACACCGATCTTGGCGCCGGGCAGGAAGTTCAGCGTCACGTCGTCGAGGATGACCTTGTCGCCGTGCGCCTTGCGAACCTTGATCATCTGATAAATGAACTCAGCCATATGAGAAAGCCTATCGGTGCGTGGTAACTGGGTGCGATGCGGAGCGGGCCGGATGCCGCGGACCGCCCCTCAGGCGTCGACCTGCGCGGGCGTGCCCGGGTTCGGCACCGCAACCGGCGATCGCGCCGGGAGGGAATCCGCCGCGGTCGTAGAGGCTACGGCAGTGTCTTCGGTCGGCGCATATCCGGCCGGGTCCTCGGCGCTCGGTACCGCGGCGTCGCGGCGGCCGGAAATATTCCGCACCGCGTGCGGCATGGGCCGCCCGGCATCGGAGCGCCGCACCACCGAGGCGGTGCAGCGGGCCAAGTCGGGCCCGACGGCCATCGCGCGCATCTCCAGGTCCCGCCGCTCGGCGCCGTCCTTGCCTCGGTATTCGTGCGAGCGCAGCTGACCGTAGGCGATCACCGGATCGCCGCGATGCAGCGACCGGTCGACGCCGGTCACCAACCGGCGCCAGCAGGAGACCGTGAGATACAGCGTGCCGTTGTCGATCCATTCGCCCGCGTTCGCGTCGAACCGGCGGGAGTTGCTCGCCATCCGGAAGGTGAGCACCTGCTCGCCGTTGGCGAGATCGCGCCGGATCGGATGGGTGACCACTGTGCCGATCACCGTCGCGTTTGCCTCGTACATCGAACCCGCCCCCGCTCGCTCGTCGTTGTCCTGACCATCCAAGAATGGCCCGGCCGCGCGCCCGAGGGGCGGCCGCGACGGCAACTGGGGACAACTCAGCGGGTTGTGGATATCCCTCGTGTCAGACGACGGGGAGTTCGGTGTTCGCCCCGCACAGGACGACGATCGGCCGGACGCCCTGGTCCGGGCGGTAGACACCGCTCTGCACGGCGGCCAGCGCGGCCGCGCCCTCCAGCTCGACGACCACGCGGAACTCCCGCCACAGGTACTCGCGGGCGGCGGCCACCGCGTCGTCGGCGACCGCGAGCACCGGCATCCGATGCCTGCGGGCGATGTCGAACGCGATGTCGCCGACCCTGGTCTCGCACTGCGGCTCGCTGACGCCGGAACCCTCGTGCACGTCGACGGGCCTGCCCGCCGCGAGCGCGGCCGACAGCGCAGGCAGGTGTTCGGATTCGACGCCGACGATCTGCCTGCGCCTGCCGAGCGCGGCGCCGAGCCCGGCGACCAAGCCACCGCCGCCGACGGCCGCCAGCACCGGTGGCCTGCCACGCACCTGTTCTTCCAGTTCCAGGCCGATCACTCCCGCGCCTGCCACGACGTCGGGCATGTCGTAGGCGTGCAGGTGCGCGGCGCCGCGTTCCTCCGCCAAGGTGACCGCCCGCACCTGGGCCTGCGCGTAGTTCGTCCCGTGCCACAGGACCTCGGCGCCGTGCGCCCACATCGCCGCGACCTTGGTGTGCGGCGCCGATTCCGGCACCACGACGGTGCAGGTCTTGCCCAGCTGGGCCGCCGCCAGCGCGACCGCGATGCCCGCGTTGCCCGCCGAGGCCACCACGACATGCTCGGCGCCGTCGCCCGCGGCGAGCAGCGCGTTGAGCGCGCCGCGCACCTTGAAGGTGCCGCCGTGCTGCAGGAACTCGAGTTTCAGCGTGACCGGCACCGGGCCGTCCGGACCGTCCACGCTGGTGTGGAAGACCGGGGTCTTGCGGACCCGGCCGGTCAGTCTGCGCCGCGCCGCCCGTACCTCGGTCCGCAGCACACGATGTGGTCTGCCGTCGGGTGAGGATTCGGGCTCCGGCTCACCGCATCGGCTCACCGGCGCACCTCGCCGTCACGCCGCGCGAGTTCGGCGTACATCGCGTTGTAGGCGGTGAGCTCGGCGTCGTTGTCGCGATCGGCGGCCCGGTCGGTGCGCTTGGCCAGGCGCTGGTCACTGCGCGACCACTGGATCAGCAGGGCCAGCATCACCACGACCAGCGGCACCTCGCCACTGGCCCAGGCGAAGCTGCCACCGTTGCGCTGATCGGCCAGCAGGTCGATGTTCCAGCCCAGGTCGAGGGTCCGGTAGAACCAGCCGCCGAGCACGGTGTTCATGCTCATCAGCGCGATGCCGAAGAAGGCGTGGAACGGCAGGGTGCCGAACACCATCGCGAGCTTGGTCAGCGGCGCGACCTCGCGCGGCTTCGGGTCGATGCCGATCACGACCCAGTAGAACAGGTAGCCGCTGATCAGGAAGTGCGCGTTCATCATCAGGTGCGCGGCATGCGAGTCGACCGCGGCGTCGAAGATCCCGCCCAGGTACAGCGCGTAGAACCCGGCGACGAAGATCACCGAGGCGACCACCGGCTGGGTCAGGAACCGCGAGACCGGGTTGTGCACCGCGGCCAGGATCCACTCGCGCGGACCAGGCACTCCCTCACGTCCCGCAGGCGGCAGCGCGCGCAGCGCGAGCGTCACCGCGCCGCCGAGGGCGAGCAGGATCGGCGCCAGCATCGACAGTGCCATGTGCGCGCCCATGTGCACGCTGAACATGGCGGGTGCGTACCGCCCGACCCCCGAGGAGGTGGCGAGCAGCAGCACCAGGCAGCCGCTGCACCAGGCGATGGTCCGCCCGACCGGCCAGGCGTCACCGCGCTTGCGCAGCCGCCACACCCCGAGCAGGTAGAGCGCGGCCAGGACGATCGCGAGGGTGCCGAAGATCAGGTCGAAGCGCCAGTCGAACAGCAGCCTGCCCACCGACGGCGGGCCTGCGAGGGTGTAGCCGAGCTCCACCTCGACCGGCGTCGGGATCGAGACGGGCGGGGGCGGCGGGGTGCGGCCGAGGCCGACGGCCAGGCCGATGGTCGCCGCGAAGATCAGCGTCTCGACCCCGGCGAACCGGATCAGCGCGGAGCGGTCGCGCGGGTCGGCGGCCAGCGCGGGCAGCGCCGCCCTGCGCTGCAGGTAACCGAGCACCCCGAGCACCAGCAGCGCCGCCGCCTTGGCCAGCACCAGCTTGCCGTAGGTGGTGCTGAACAGGTCCGAGGCGGGCACCCGGACCCAGGCGTTCACCACGCCGCTGAGCCCGATCACCACGAACGAGATGGTCGCCGCGAGCGAGAACCGCCGCGCGGCGATGTCGACGCCGGGGCCGCCGCGCAGCGCGTAGGCCAGCACCGCGATGAGGCCGCCCACCCAGACCGCGGCCGAGACCATGTGCAGGATCAGTGAATTGGTCGCCACGTCGTGGGAGCCACCGGAGGACGAGTGGCCCGTCAGCGCCAGCGGCATCATGGTGATCAGCGAGCCCGCCAGCAGCAGCGGCGTCCAGCTCCAGCGCAGCGCCAAGCGGCACAGCACCACCAGGATCAGCGCGAACACGGTGGTCGTTCGCCAGGCGCCCGCCACCTCGACCTGCGTGATGACCGGCCACAGCACCTCGGGCCGCCAGATGTCGCCGACCGGCTGTCCGGTCGTGTCCGAGACCGTCAGCGGCACCAGCAGCGCCGCGCTCACCGCCCAGACCAGCGCCGAGTGCCCGGCCCTGCGCACCGCGCGGTACCCGCCTGCCTCGAGCAGTCCGCTGTCGCGCGGCGGCAGCAGGAAGGCCGCGAACAGCAGCGAACCGACGGTCACCGCGGCGGCCAGATCGGCCACCGCGCGCAAGGCGGGCAAACCATATGTTGTGATCGGCCCCGGATCGGGTATACCCAGCAGACTCAGCGCCTGCGCCGCCGACAACCCGACCACGATCGCCGCCACGAAGGCGGCGATCGCACCCGCGACAACACTCAGCACCCCGAAGGACGCGGCGTTCCCCGTCGGCGCCGCCCGACCCGGTTCCGCCGGTGGCGCGCCGTCCTCGGCGGTACCAGCGGAGGGGTCTTGCGATAACGACATGCCAACGAGGGTAGTTCGGCCTGCTCGGAGCCGCCTCGAGGGGGCATCGCTCCCAACCCGCCTCCCGACCTGGTCGGTCGCTATACTTTTCGCGCTGGACACCGGGGCCGAGTTCGGCCAAGGTGGATGCGGACTGCCTCCGTAGCTCAGTTGGATAGAGCAAGGGCCTTCTAATCCCTAGGTCGCAGGTTCGATTCCTGCCGGGGGCGCAACACGGCCCTGATCAGTAGAAATGCTCGATCAGGGCCGTTGTCGATCCAGAGCCGACGTTGCATCAGACAGGAACTCCCGAGCGGGCGGCACAGCGCCGCGCCTCGGCGGGATCGTCGAGTTCCGTGATGGCGGAAGGCAACAACGGTGGCTTGAACGGCGCTGACGGCCGGCAGCTCAGTCCTTGTCAGCGGGAGGGGTGGCGGTTAGGAATATCGGGTGGCTGATCAACAGAATGTCGCCCGGATCGTGACGGCCGTCTCCTCGGTCGTGGTCGCGGTGTGCGCGGTGGTGGTGACGGTGAAGGTGGCCGGCGCCGATCTCGACCCGGCCGATCCACCGCGGGTGCTGGACCAGACGGCGCTGGAGCAGCAGGTGGCGAACCGGTTGCAGGGTGTGCGGGAGGAGCCGGTCGGCCGGGTGACCTGCCCCGGGTCCGTACAGGTCATCGTGGGTAACCAGTTCGACTGCGAGACATGGGATTACCTGAAGTCCGCGAAGGTGCGCGTCGCGATCATCAGCGATCAGGGCGAGATCGAGGTGACCAGGTCGTGAAGTGACCGGTCTTCGTGTACCCGGCCGCGATGCCGTTCGCTACGACGCTTCGGTGAGCGGTGGTGGCGCCCAGCCACCGTTGGGGACGAAGGGTTTCGGCACGTAGCAGCGGAAGGTCAGGGCGAACGGTTTTCCCGCCGCCGAGGGCAGCCAGTTGGATTCGGGGACGCCGGTGACCGGTTCGGGTCCGACAGCGAGGACGAGGGCGCCGTCGGGCTCGTAGGTCAGGGGTGAATGGTCGTTGAAGTTGTAGCGGTGCAGATCGTTCGGGATGACCCGGTAGTCGGGCACCGAGACCAGGATGATCGACCAGTAACCCTCGACCGCCGAGGCGGGCAGGTTGTCGGCGGGCATCCCGCCAAGCCACCGGTTCACATAGGGCGCGATGCCGGTCAGGGCGTACTCGCGGAACTCGGGCACGACCCGGTCACGGAGGAAGCGCTCGACGCGGTCCCGTTCGCCGGGATGAGCAGCCAGCCAGGCCGCGATCGAGCCGGCCAGGATCTGCATCCGGCAGGCCACCGGGGAGACGTCGGCCGCGTGACCGCGCCGTCCGGGTCCTCGCCCAGCTCGATACGCGCCAGCATCTTGGCCTTGCCCGAGTGCAGCTCGATGCGGGTGGCGTCCTCGGGAATGCGCGGGGCGGTGCCCGGTTTCACGAGGGCGAAGGCACCGTCGGGTTCGGACGGGGTGGTGCGGTCGTTGATTTCGGGTGAATTCCCTCGGATCTTCTTGAGGGCTGTCCAAGATAGAGTGGTTCGCGGGTCGCGATGAGTCAGGACTGGTGATGCCGAGAAACAGACGCCCCCGGGATCGGGAGGAGAAGCGCGCCGAGATCGTCGCCGCCGCGCGGCGGTTGTTCACCGAACAGGGGTACGACGCGGTTCCGGTGAGCAGGATCGCCAAGGACGCCGGGGTGGTGTCGAACACGCTGTACTGGTATTTCCGGGACAAGGACGCGGTCCTGACGGCGGTGCTTGATGAGGTACTGGCCGAGTCGATGGACCGGTACGGCGAGGTTCTCGACACCGACATCGTCGATCGATTGGTGTGGGTCGTCGCGGAGTTGGAGCACGTGAGCCGGTTGGTGACCACCGTGCACGCGCGCGCGAAGGAGTCGGAGGCCGTTCGGGACTGGCACGAGGCGTTCCACGCGTTGGCCGAGGGCTTGTTCCGGGCAGATCTGGCCATGATCGGGGTTCCCGGGAACGAGCTGGATGCGATGACCTCGATCGGGGTGTTCGTGGTCGAGGGACTCCTGATGCACCCGGTCGACGACGAGCGCAAGCGCGCGGTGATGGAGACGTTGATACAGAGCGCCCGCGGAATGGCCGTAGCCGCCCGCTGAAAACAGCGGGCGGCTGGGCAAGCCGCGGATCTAGCTCGCGGCGTCGGCGAATTGCTTCGACAGGAAGTCGATCTGGTCGCGGACGGCGTCTTCGAAGTAGGTGCCGAGGTAGATGTCGAAGTGGTCGCAGGGGTAGTTCTCCACCTGGACATGAGCCAGGCCCCGCGCGTGGCGCTCGGTGGGTTCGGCGGGGGCGGCGGCATCGTTGTCGCAGACGCACAGCAGGGTCGGGACGCCGGAGCGAGCCATGGCGCGGCCGGGCCGGTAGAGCGGTAGCCGCAACGCCAAGCGGGCGGCCAGTGCGTTGGCGGCGTCGAAGTCGTTGTCCGGGCCGTGCAGCACGCCCCAGACCGAGTCGCGGCCCACCGTGGTGACGGGCTCGCGTTCGTCGCTCGTCAGCTCGATGTTCTGGGCCAATCGCGCACGAACCGAGGGCAGGCGTCGCAGGACGGCGCTGGTGCGGCGGGACAGCCGGGTGCCGGGCGGGAGCAGCGCCGACGCGCCGGCGATGGCGTCGCGTGAGGCGACGAAGGCGGGCATCCACGAGGTTCCGGCCATCGGCAGCAGAATCGGCTTGATCCCGAGCCAGGAGCACGCGGTGTCGAGAATGCCCGCGGCCATCAGCGCGACAGCACTCAGCGGCCCGGTGCGCAGTCGTGCGATCAGCGAGGCCGGTCCATCGGTGAACGGACATTGCGCGACGATGGCCGCGACCTGCGGGTTGCCGCTGCCGACCTGCAGGACGTGTCCACCACCGAATGACGTGCCCCACAATGCGATCCGTTCGACATCGACCTCGGGGAGGGTACGCGCGAAGTCCAGAGCGGCACGCCAGTCGGCGAGTTGGCGATCGATGTCGAGGAGCTGACGCGGCTGTCCGCCGCTGGCCCCGAGGTGACGGTAGTCGAAGACCAGCACCGTCCAGCCGCTCGCGGCGAACCGTTCGGCGAACGCCGCCAGGCGCATCTCGCGCACCGCGCCGAGCCCGTGCCCCATGATCACCGTCGGCCGAGGCTCGGACACACCGGGCGCGGTGTACAACCACGCCGCGCACGGCACGCCGTCGGAGCGGAACTCCACATCGCGCCGCCGAATCGCCGCAGCGGCCCCACCTCGATCGATCGGCTCGTCGGTAGCCATGACTTGATTCCTTCCGCTCGGCGAACCCACCGTTCTTGAACGTCGCCCAAGAACGGTGACACGGCTACGGTAAGCGCTTCTTGAATGTCAGTCAAGAAGCTGTGGCGCTGTCGGATTCTCGCGAGACCGCCGTGGTGTGGAAGTCGGCGAGCGAGAACGTCGCCGTCCGTCGGGCATACTCCGAGACCAGCCCCGGCCAGTTACTGGAGATGCGGCCGGAAGCGGATTTGTACCAGCTCACGCAACCCGCCCACGCCGAGCCCGCGAGGCGTCGCTGGATCTCGTCGTCGTAGCGTTGTTCGACCTCCGCGCGGATCTCCACGACCGCACCCGGGCTGCGCACCACCACCTCGACGGCTTGCCGGATGTAGCGGGCCTGCCGTTCCAGCATGTAGATGATCGAACCGGTACCGAGGTTGGTGTTGGGGCCGTACATGACGAACATGTTCGGAAACTCCGGAACCGTCATGCCCAGGTGAGCGCGGGCGCCCTCGGCCCACGCGGCACGGAGTTCGCGGCCCGCACGCCCGCACACCGTGATCGGTCCGAGGAATTCCTGGGTCGCGAATCCGGTGCCGTAGATGATCACATCGACCGCGTGCTCGACGCCGTCCGCGGTGCGTATTCCCCCCGCGGTGATCTCGGTGACGCGTTCGGTGACGACCTCGACGTTGGGCTCGGCCAGGGCGGGATAGTAGTCGTTGGCGAACAGCACTCGCTTACAACCGATCGGGTAGTCGGGTGTCAGCTTCTGCCGCAGGGCCGGCGAGGCCACCTGCCGCCGCAGCTGCCACCGCGCCGCGGCTTCGACCGCGGCGCTGATTCGCCGGTTGCCGGTGATACCCAGCGTCCACACCTCGCCCAGGGTCCACCACAGTCCGCGTTCGAGTTTCTGCAGCAGCGGAAGTCGCCGGAACGCGGAGTGGTGGATCGACCGGTACTCACCGTCCGGTTTGGGCAGGATGTAGGGCGCCGAACGCTGGAACAGGGTCAACTGCGCCACCTGCGGTCGAATGCGCGGCACGAACTGAATGGCGCTCGCGCCCGTGCCGATCACCGCGACCCGCCGTCCTCGCAGGTCGCAATCATGGCGCCACTGCGCTGAATGAAACGCCACGCCCTCGAAACGCTCGTGTCCCGCGATGTCGGGCATCGCCGGACGGGACAACTGCCCGGTCGCGGGCACGAACACCCGGGCGCGTATCGCACCGCCGTCGGCGGTGCGCAGAACCCACAGCCCCTCGGACTCCTCGAATCGGGCGGCTGTCACCTCCACGTCGTACCGGATCCGGTTCCGCAGGTCGGGCGCGGACGCGATATCGGTCAGGTAGCTCGCGATCTGCGCCTGACCGGCGTAGCGCCTGGCCCAGTCCGGCTTCGGCGCGTAGGAGAACGAGTAGTACGGCGAGGGCACATCGCAGGCGGCACCCGGATAGGTGTTCTCGCGCCACACCCCGCCCGCCCCCTCCGCCTTCTCCAGGATCACGAAATCGCTGATCCCCGCCCGCAGGAGCTCATTGGCGATCGCCAGCCCGGCGAAACCCGCTCCGACGATGGCCACCGACACCGTGTCCGCCGCGCTTGTTGTCCCATCTCGCATGGTCATCGACGCTAGCCACGGACCATCGCGCGGCGTAGATCCGCGCGGCCAGAGAATTGACAATTTTGGCCAAACCCGCGCGCGGTTTTGTAAACTCGCTGGTCATGACGGGATCCATCCCGGCCGCGGCGGTGTCGGGCCACGATTTCCCCCGCTCCGTCGCCGGCGTCGCCCTGATGTCGGAGTTCGCCTGCGACCACGGCCTCTCGCTCGAGCGGGCACTCGACGGCTCAGGGCTCACCCCAGCCCAACTCACCGACCCGCACCTGCACGTGTCAGCGGCGCAGGAACTCGCCGTCGCCACCAATCTGGCCATTGCGCTCACCGACGAAGAGCACCCGGGGCTCGACCTCGGCCGCAGATACCGCACCACCACCTTCGGCATCTTCGGATTCGCCTGCCTGGCCAGCCCTACCCTCGGTGACGCACTGTCGTTCTTCCTTCGCTACTTCGACCTGACCTTCGCCTTCTGCGTTCCCCGCGTCGAACTGTCCGAGGCCGAGGTGATCGTGCGACTCGACGACAGCGCCCTCGCGGCACCGGCACGGCAATTCCTCCTCGAACGCGACGCGGCAGCCATCCTCACCGTGATCGAAGACCTCTTCCCTGGCCAGTTCGCGCCGACGCGAGTCGAGATCCGCCGCACCCGACCAGCCTCGACCACGCCGTTCGAGGACGTGTTCCACCAGCTTCCGATCTTCGACCGACCCGAGAACATCGTCGCGTTCGACCCGCACCTGCTCACCCGGCCGCTCCCGCGCGCCGATCCGCGCACACTGGCCCAGTGTGAAGAGCAGTGCCGACAGCTGGTCACCGCGCGCCGACACCGCCACGGCATCGCGGCGCGGGTCAGAGACCTGCTCACCCACGTCGACCTCGACACAGCGGGGCCCGACGAGGTCGCCCGGGCGCTCCACATCAGTACCCGGACCATGCGGCGACGACTCGGCGAAGCGGGCACCAGCTACCAGATCCTGCGTGACGAGGTCCGCGAAACACTCGCCGAACAGATGCTCGGCACCGGCGCGCTCTCAGTCCACGACGTGGCCATCCGCCTCGGCTATGCCGAATCCGCGAGCTTCATCCACGCGTTCAAACGCTGGAAGGGATTGACCCCCAGACAGTTCCAGCTCACCTCCCGCGCCGCCTCCGCACCGACCCCACGCGCCGCACCGCGCGGCTAGCACCGGCCGACAATTCGAAACGCGGTGAACTCCGCCGGGACTGCTCGACGCGGAGTTCGGCGCGGCGGGTCTTGACGGGATCAGCGTTGCCGGGGTCGTCCATGCGTTCTAGATGCCGGCGTCGCGGTCGGTGCCAGCCAGTGGGCAGCGGCCTCCGCCGTTGTTCGTGCCGGCGGTGCAGCAGGGCCACGACGCCGGGTGTTCGACTCCGCGCCGCCACCCATAGCGCCGAGACCGAGGACGGTGAGCGCTGCGTTCCCCGGTGCCACGCCGCGTTTTCCGGCCCGGTGCGACCGGGGAGCGGATATCTTCACGCCCATGAGCAGCTCAGACACGGTGTTGCCCGCCACTTCCGGCGGACGTCGCCTCTCCTTTCCGATGTTCGCGCTCGTCGTCGTCGTCTACCTGGCGATCATCCAGCTCGGTGGCCTGCTCATGAGCGAATTGTCCGGCGAGGACGACTATCTCAGTACCCGGGCGCTGTTCTTCGGCATGATCGTCCCGCTCGGTGCCGCGCTGGTGTTCACCTACGGTGTGATCGCCTACCTGGGCTGGCTGCCGCGGGTCCTGCACGACGACCGGCCGACCCGGTCGTGGGATCACCCACGGTGTGAGCGCGCTGCCGCAGGCGATCATCGTCAGCGTCGCGGGCTACTTCTTCTACCTCACGCGCCGAGTGAGCCGCGGCAACACCGTCAACTCCGTGCTGCACGGTCTGTTCGATTTCACCCTGCTCACCGGCACCGCGATCCTGGCCGAACAGACCGTCTACCCCGGCACCCTCCTGCCGATCCTGCTCTACCCCGTGCTTGCGATCATCCTGCTGGTCAAGCGCCGCGGCATCGAACCGGCCGCGGCCGCCTGACGTTCGCTGCCGCGTCCCGGATACTCTGAATACTCGAGTATCCAGACTTGATCGAACAAGGAGCGGTATGGCCAGAGTTGCCTCGGCGACCGGACCGTACGGCGGTCGCTCGGCGAGCGAGCGGCGGGCCGAGCGACGGGCCCGGCTCCGGGAGGCCGGGTTGGCGACCTTCGGTGCGGGCCCCGGCTACCGGGAGACCCGGCTGGCCGATCTGTGCCGGGCCGCCGGGCTCTCGACGCGGCAGTTCTACCAGGAGTACGACACCGTCGAGGACCTGCTGTGCGAGCTGTACCTGCACGTCGACCGCATCGTCGAACAGCACGTGCTCGACGAGGTGGACCGGGTCGCCGCCCTGCCGATGCGCGCCAGGATGGCGGCCATGGTCCGCGCGTACCTGTCCTACGCCACCCGCGATCCGCGGTGCGCCCGCATCGCGTTCGTCGAGGTCGCCGGGGTGAGCCCGCGCGTGGACGGGCAGCGGCGGCAGAGCCGCGCGCGCTGGGTGGAGCTCATGTGCTCGCTGCTCGACAGTTTCGCGAGCCGGGGCGAACTCGCGCCGCGTGACCATCGGCTCACCGCCGCGGCCTTCGTCGCCGCGGTCGACGGGCTCATGCGGGACTGGGCCGCGGGCTGGATCGAGACCACGATCGACGAGCTCACCGACGAACTGCTGCGGATGCTGCTCGGTTCGCTGGGCGCGGCGCCGGATCCGGCGCCGCCAACGCCGCGGCCCACCGAACCCACGGTCCGGCGCAGGCCACGCGACCGCAGGGCCATGATCGTGCGGGCCGCCGACGACGCGTTCGCCGAGCACGGCTATCACCGGACGTCCATGGCCGATATCGCCGGGGCGGTGGGCATCACCCCCGGCGCGCTGTACCGGCATTTCCGCACCAAGCAGGAACTGCTCGGGTCGTGCCTGCGCGAAGGGCTGGACGGGATCCTCGCGCGGGTCGACGCCGCGTGCGCCGGCGCGGCACCCGCGGATGCCGCGCTGCCCGCATTGGTGCGTGAGTCGCTGCGGGCGCGGGGTGTCGCGCGCCTGTGGCAGCTCGAGTTCCGCAACCTGACCCCGGTCGATCGGGTGGGCATGCTCGCTCGCGCGGTCCGGCTGACCCGCCGGATCGAGGCCGCTGTCGCGGCGCGGCGCCCCGATATCGCGGCCGGGGAACGGGACGCGCTCGGCTGGGTGGTGCTGTCGGTGGTGACCAGTCCGTCGCACCATCGCACGCGGTTGCCCGAGGACGCCTTCGCCCTGCTCCTCGACGCGGTGATCGACGCGGCCATCGGCGTCGAGTTCCCGCGCGGCGATGCCCCAGCCGGCTCCGAACACGGTGACACACCGAGTGATCCGGGGCGCGAGCCGCGCACCGAACAACTCGTCGACGCCGCCGCCCAGCTGTTCAGCGAGCGGGGTTTCGCCGCGGTCAGCATCGAGGACATCGGTACCTCGGTCGGCGTGCGCGGCGCGGCGCTCTATCACCACTTCGCGAGCAAGTCCGATCTGCTGGACGAGATCATCGATCGCAACAACCGGTGGATCCAGCAGTACACCGACCGGGCCCTCGCCGAGGGCGGCGATCCGCGCGACTCGCTGCGGCTGGTCCTGCGCTACTACGTCGACTTCGCCCTGGACCGACCCGATCTGGTCGGCACCGCGGTCAGCGAGGCAAGGCACCTGCCCGACGACGCGGCGGCCCGCTATCGGCGCATCCATCGGGAGGGCATCATCGGGTGGGCGCGGTTGCTGCAGTCGGTGCGCCCCGAGCTGACGATGCCGACCGCGCGAGTCCTGATCCACGCCGTCACCACCGTGGTCAACGACGCGGTCCGCAATCCGCGGCTCACCCGCCGCCCGGATCTGGTCGCCGAACTCTGCGCGCTCGGTGAGCGGATCGCGCTCGCCGAGCTGCCGGCACCTTAGTAAATGGTGACTTGAAGACTGGATCCACAAATATGCCCAGTTCACAGCCTCAATATTCGCTCTCGTCCACTTATCGTTCATTCACTTACTCTTGCGGAGCCGCCGTGCTTGCGCCATCATTGGCCGCGGCGCGCAGTGCGCGCAGTTCAGCAACCGTCCCGTTCGAGGCGGGGCCAGGCGAGAGGTGCAGGTCCGGTGGGCCACTACAAGAGCAATGTTCGCGATCTGGAGTTCAACCTCTTCGAGGTGTACGGGCTCGATACCGTCCTGACCGCGGGGGCCTTCGGCGACCTCGACGCCGACACGGTGCGCACCATGCTCACCGAGGCGGCCCGGCTCGCCGAGGGTCCGGTCGCCGCGCCCTTCGCCGAAACCGACCGCACGCCACCGGTGTTCGATCCGGCCACGCATTCGGTCCGGCTCCCCGAGCCGTTCAAGAAGGCGGTGCGCGCCTGGCTCGACGCCGAGTGGCCACGCATCGCCAAGAGCGAGCACATCGGCGGGGTGCCCGCGCCGGCCATGGTGGGCTGGGCGATCAACGAATTCGTGCTCGGCGCGCAACCGGCCGCGTACATGTACACGACCGGGTCGCTGATGGCGAGCGTGCTCGACGAGGTCGGCACCGACCAGCAGCGGCAGTGGGCCGCCCAGATGGTCGAGCACAACTGGGGCGCCACGATGGTGCTCACCGAACCCGACGCCGGCTCCGATGTCGGCGCTGGGCGCACGAAAGCCGTCCGGCAGGAGGACGGCACCTGGCACCTCGAGGGCGTGAAGCGCTTCATCACCTCGGCCGACTCCGACGATCTGTTCGACAACATCGTCCACCTGGTCCTCGCCCGGCCCGAGGGCGCCGGCCCCGGCACCAAGGGCCTGAGCCTGTTCATCGTGCCCAAGTTCCACTTCGACCACGACACCTTCGCCCTCGGTGACCGCAACGGCGTCTTCGTCACCAATGTCGAGCACAAGATGGGCCTCAAGGCCTCGGCCACCTGCGAGCTGACCCTCGGCGGGCACGGTGTTCCGGCCGTCGGCTATCTGGTCGGCGAGGTGCACAACGGCATCGCGCAGATGTTCAAGGTCATCGAGGAAGCCCGGATGATGGTCGGCACCAAGGCCATCGCCACCCTGTCCACCGGCTACCTCAATGCCCTCGACTACGCGAAGTCGCGCGTGCAGGGCCCCGACCTGACCCGGGCCGCGGACAAGACCGCCCCCAAGGTCAGCATCATCCACCACCCCGACGTCCGCCGGTCGCTGCTGCTGCAGAAGGCCTACGCCGAGGGCCTGCGGTCGATCTACCTCTACACCGCCGGGCACCAGGATCCCGCTGTCGCCCAGCATCTCTCGGGCGCCGACGCCGATCTCGCCGCCCGCGTCAACGACCTGCTGCTCCCCGTCGTCAAGGGCGTCGGCTCCGAACGCGCCTACCAGTACCTGACCGAATCGCTGCAGACCTTCGGCGGCTCCGGCTTCCTGCAGGACTACCCGATCGAGCAGTACATCCGCGACGCGAAGATCGACTCGCTCTACGAGGGCACCACCGCCATCCAGGCGCAGGACTTCTTCTTCCGCAAGATCGCGCGTGATCGCGGGGTGGCATTGGCGCACCTGCTCGCGCAGGTCAGGGCCACCGTGAAGTCCGACCTCGACGGCGGTGAGCTCGCGGCGGCGAAGACCCTGCTCGGCCGGGCCGTCGAGGACGTCGAGGAGATGGCGGGCGCGCTCACCACCCATCTCCTCGCGGCCGGTGAGCAGCCCGAGCGGATCTACCAGGTCGGCCTGAACGCGGTCAGGTTCCTGCTCGCTGTCGGCGATCTCCTGGTCGCGTGGCGGCTGCTCGTCGGTGCCGAAATCGCGCTCACCGCACTGGATTCCGGCCGTGACGAGGCGTTCTACCGCGGCAAGGTCACCGTCGCCGCCTTCTTCGCCGAGACCGTGCTCCCGCACCTGAGCGCCGAACGGGTGGTGATCGCCGGGACCGGCCTCGCCGCGATGGAACTCGACGAGGCCGCCTTCTGATCGGTCTCAGTACTTGATCACCGAGCGGATCCCGATGCCGCGCTTCATCTCCTCGAAACCCGCGTTGATGTCGGCCAGGTCGATCACGCGGGTCACGAGGGCGTCGAGATCGAGCCTGCCGTGCAGGTAGTGCTCGACGAGCAGGGGGAAGTCGGCGGCGGGATTGCTCGAGCCGTAGTTCGAGCCGATGAGGGACAGTTCCTGATCGGACATGACGAACGGATCGATCGAGATCTTCAAGCCGTCGGCCACCTGGCCCGCGACCACGGCGGTGCCGCCGCGGGCCAGGACGCCGTAGGCGGCTTCGATGGTCTGCGGCAGGCCGATGGCCTCGATGGCGACGTCGACACCGCGCCCGTCGGTGAGCCGGGCGATGCTGTCGGCCAGGTTCGCGTCGGCGCTGTTGATCACCTCGGTCGCGCCGAAAACCTTGGCCTGTTCGAGCTTCTCGTCGGAGATGTCGGCGGCGATGATCCGGCGCGCGCCCACCAGGCGCGCACCCTGGATCGCGTTCAGTCCCACCCCACCGCAGCCGATGACGAGCACGGTGTCACTCGGCCGCACGCGGGCGGTGTTGACCGCGGCGCCGACGCCGGTCGTCACCGCGCAGCCGATCAGCGCCGTGGTCTCGCACGGAGCGTCGGCCGGGATCGGGATCGCCGCGGATTCGGGCACCATCGCGTACTGGCCGAAGGTGCCGAGACCGGCGAAGCTCAAGATGTCGCCGCCGTCGCCCCTGGTGATCCGGGAGCGGCCGTCGAAGGACAGGTGGTTGGCCGAGTGCTGGCTGACCATGTCACACAGGACGGGCCTGCCGGTGATGCAGTAGCGGCACCGGCGACACGACGGTGTCCAGGACAGGACGACGTGATCGCCCGGCGCGAGGGCGGTCACCCCGTCGCCGACGCTCTCGACGACCCCGGAGCCTTCGTGTCCGAGGATCATGGGCGCGGGCACGTCCCACTCGCCGACGAGCACGTGCAGATCGCTGTGGCACAAGCCGGTCGCCTCGAGCCGGACGAGGACGTCGCCCGGCGGCGGGGTCGAGGGGAGCGACACCTTCTCGATGGTCAGTGGTGCGCCGGGCGCGGTGAAGACGGCGGCGTCGAATTCGATGGTCATGGCAGGTCCTTCGGTGGGGGGTCGGTCAGCGGGCGGTGCGGATGAGCTTCTTGTTGGCGAACTCCTCGATCCCCGCCCGGCCGAGTTCGCGCCCGAAGCCCGACCGCTTGACGCCGCCGAACGGCAGCTCCACGCCGTCGAGACCGACACCGTTGACGAAGACCATGCCCGCCTCGATCCGGTCGGCGACCCGCAGCGCCTGCTCGGGATCGGTGGTGAAGACGTAGGAGCCCAATCCGTACGGCGTGGCGTTCGCCAGCTCGACGGCCTCCGCTTCGGACCCGGCCCGGTAGACCGTCGCGACCGGGCCGAAGAGTTCCTCGGTGGCCGACGGGGAGGTGGGCGGCAGCTCGGTCAGCACGGCGGGCGGGAAGTACGCGCCGTCGCGCTGTCCCGCGCCGGTCAGCGTCGCGCCCGCCGCGACGGCTCGCTCGAGCTGGTCCGCCAGGCGTTCGGCGGCGGCGACCGAGGACAGCGGTGCGAGCCCGTCGGCCATGGCGAGCACCCGCGCGGTGAACTTGCCGAGGAACTCGTCGTACAGCTCGTCGGCGACGATGAACCGCTTCGCGGCGTTGCAGGCCTGACCGGTGTTCTCGAACCGGGCGTCCACCGCCGCCTGGACCGTCGCGTCCAGGTCGTGCGTGGACAGCACCACGAACGGGTCGGAACCGCCCAGCTCGAGCACGACCTTCTTCAGGTTCCGGCCCGCGATCTCGGCGATCGTCGCGCCCGCGCGCTCCGAGCCGGTGAACGACACACCACGCACCCTGGGGTCGGCGATGGCATCGGCGATCTGCTCATGGGTCGCGTACGTGTTGACGTAGCAGCCCTCGGGAAAGCCCGCCTCGGTGAAGATCCGCTGCAACGCGGCGGCGGATTCCGGACACTGCGGCGCGTGCTTGAGCACGATGGTGTTGCCCAGCGCGAGATTCGGCGCCGCGAACCGGGCGACCTGGTAGTAGGGGTAGTTCCACGGCATGATGCCGAGCAGCACGCCGATCGGCTGGCGGCGGACGAACGCGTCGCCCTCCCCCGCGAGCAGCTCGACCGGCTCGTCGGCGAGAAACTTCTCGGCATTGTCGGCGTAGTACGCGTAGATGGCCGCGCTGAACTCGACCTCACCGACGGCCTGGTCCATGGGCTTGCCCATCTCGCGGTGAATGATCTCGGCCAATTCACCGGCGCGGGCATTGTGCAGCTCGGCGACAGTGCGCAACAGGTCGGCGCGCTGTCGCACGTCGGCTTGTCGCGACCATTCCTGATAGGCGGTCGTGGCCGCGAGCAGCGCCGCGTCCACCGACTCGTCGGTCGCCGTGGGGTATTCCCGAATCACGTCGCCGGTGGCGGGATCGACCACGGCGTACAGGGGCGTGTTCACGGTATTGACTCCATTCCGCCCGTGATCGGGCTCGGACTCTGCGTATTCGTCGACAGTCGGCGGCGGTGCGGCGCCCGGAAAACCTGCGATCGGACCGGCCGGGCAGGCGACGAGAGGTTCGGACAGGAAGACCCCTGTCTTGCGAACGAACATTCGTTAAGGTAGCCGCCCACCGTGTGGACCGTCAATAGGTCGTGGCACGTCACCATGAATTCCGGCGAGTGCGCGCACACCGAGCGGCTCGCACGCACACGGGCGACGTAATCTGACCCCCATGGGGCTACCAGGCGGACAGACGACACCGGAACGCGACGCGACGCGGCCCGCCGCGAGCCCATCTGGCCTCGACTCCGCCACCGAAATCGCCAGCCTCAGCAGGGTTTTCGATCTCGATGTCAGCCGCGAACGCATCCTGGCCGCGGCGATCACGATCGTCGCCGAACGCGGGTTCGGCGCCTTCACGGTCCGGGAGGTCGCCCAGGCCGCCGGTCTCAAAGCGCCCGGTCTCTACAGCCATTTCCCCTCGAAAGAGGCGATTCTTACCGAGGCGGTCTCCCGGGTCCTGGCGGATTTCATCGCCAACGCGAACTCCGTGGCAGGCCGCGATCCCGGCGAAGAGCTGCGGGAGACGGTCCGCAGGCACGTGCTCTACCAGATCGACAACATGCACATCGCGCGTGTCACCGACCTCGTGCTCAACACGGCCACCGCCGCGCCTTTCCTCTCGGCCGACGACTACGACCGGCTGCTCTTCGAGCAGCGCGCGTACCTGGACCTGGTGCGCGAGCGCGTCGCGGCCTTCGCGCCCGCCCTGCCCGCACCCGCCGTCGTCGTGGTCTCGAACGCGATCGTGGCGATGTGCGATCGCGTCGCGAACTGGTTTCCGGCGGACGACGCGCTCAGCGCGGACGAACTCGCCGACCTGCACTGGCAGATGGCGCGCGCGATGCTCGCCGAACTCGCCGCGGCCTCCTGACCTGCCGCGGGCCCCGATCGCCGCACCGACGAGCGGTGCGCCGGATCGGAGATTTCCGGGGAGTTACGACTCTGTCAACCCGTTGACAGCCGTCATCCGGCGCCAGTAGCGTCCCGCAACCAAGCGAACGAATATTTGTTCGCAACGTAGCGGGTGGTGCGACCCCGCTGCACCGAACCCGGCGGGGCCGCCGGACTCCCAGATAGGTAGGTCGGATGACTGCCGATGAAGATCGAATTCTCGAACAGCTCGGTTACTCCCAGCAATTGGACCGATCCGTCACCGCGTTCGCCTCGTTCTGCGTGGGATTCGCGGTGATCAGCGCGACCACCGCGGTCTACGCCGGCTTCGGTTTCGGAGTGGGCACGGCCGGACCGGCCTTCGTCTGGACGGTGCCCGTCGTGGTCGTCGTGTTCGCGCTCTGGGCGGTGATCGCCGCCGACCTGGCCGTGAAACTCCCCCTGGCCGGCTACGCCTATCAATGGACGAGCCGACTCGTTCATCCCTCTCTCGGCTGGTTCACCGGCTATCTCGGATTGATCGGATTCATTTCCGGATTCACCGGCGTCGCCTACACCTTCTCGGTGTACTTCGCTGGACTCATCGGATGGGATGCCACCACACCCGAATTGGTCGGCACCACGGCGATCGTGTTGCTGGTCTGCGTTCTGATCAACGTCTACGGTATTCGCCTGGCGACGGCGATCAACAATCTCGGTGTGCTGCTCGAAATCTTTCTGACGGTGGGCATCACGTCGTTCGTGCTCATTCTCGTCGTGCTGGTCAACCGGGACGGTCAGCCGCTCAGCTACTTGCTGACCTCGGGTGAAACTGTCACGTCCCCTTATGTTTTCGCGTGGATGGTGGCGAGTCTGGGTGCGATGTTCGGGCTGCTCGGCGTGGAAGCGCCCGCCGACATCGCGGAGGAGACCAAATCCGCGCGCCGCGTCATTCCCCGCACGATGTTTCTCGCGCTCGCGACGGCGGCGGCCATCGAATTCTTCATGTATGTCACGTTCTTGCTGGCCACCGGCGACCCCGCGGCCGTCGCGGGCAGCGCGACACCGATCCAGGAGATCATCGCCACGCAGATCTCGCCCCTGTTCGCGGACTTCGTGATCGCCATCGCGCTCACGAACATCCTGGTGTGTGTCCTGGCGAACATGCTGGTGGCGACGCGGCTGCTCTACGCCATGTCACGCGACAACATGACGCCGTTCGCGCGGGTCTTCGGCACCGTGTCGGCCAGGCACCGGGTGCCCGCGGCCGCGGTGTGGGGAACCGCGGGTGTTTCCGCGTTCTTCCTGATCACGGCGTTGTTCAGCGAGCAGGCGTTCGCCTACATCCTGGGCATGGCGACGATCGGCTACTTCGGGGTCTACATCCTGACGACGGCGGGCATGCTGTTCGCCGACGCTCGCGGGACGTTCCCGCCCGCGGAGCCCGGCCTGTTCGACCTGGGCCGTTTCCGCAGGCCGGTCCATGTCGCGGGTCTCGTCGGCTTCGCGCTCGTCATGGCCGCGCTGGTGCTGCTGCCCGACTTCCGGCCGAATCTGGTGCCCCTGCTGGTGCTGCTGGCGTTGGGCTTCGCCTGGTGGCTGTTCGTCCTCCGGCAGCGCATCGCCGCGGGCACCGCGGGCCCCCGTGGCAACGCACACGCCGGCGGCGGAAACCCGCTCGGACCGAATGAGGCCGCGCCGCAAGCGATCACGGGGCCGTGATGTCCGGCGCGAGGTCGAGCACCAGCAGGGCGGCGGCGACATGGGTGGGGTTGTCCTCCACCTTGACCAGCGACAGCTCGTTGGCCCGGGAGACCCGTCGCTCGACGGTGTTGCGGTGGGCGTAGAGGTCGGCGGCCGCGCGCGTGGTGTTGAAGCCACACTGCACATAGGTCAGCAGGGCCTGGCGCAGCACCACGTCCGCGTCGGCGAGCGGGCCCAGCGTCTTGGTGACGAAACGCCGGGCGCCCGCACGGTCTTTGGTGAGGCCGTCGATGAGTTCGACATCGGCGTAGGCGGTGAACTGCCGGGTCGCGCCGAGCCGGATGATCATGGCTTGGGCGGCGAGAGCGTCCTGGTGGCTGGATCTGAAGCCATCGAGTCCGTGCCCGGGGCGGCCGACCGCGCCGCGCACGTCCTCGGCCTTCGCCACGATCTTCCTGACGTGGCGAAGGTCCGGGGTCGCGGAATCGGAGAGCCAGAGCCACCGCGAGGTGGCGCTCGCCCGCGCCACGAGGGCGCTGCGTCCCACGGTCGCCGAACGGACGGCGGCGACCACCTCGTCCAGCGCGCCCGCCTGCTCCGGATCGTCGGTCCACAACACCAGACCGACGTGTTCGCGCGACATCCGGTAGCGCAGGCGGCCTTCCGCGAGATCCTCGGTCATGGGCGCCCCGCCGGCGATCAGCTGGATCAGGGCGATCGCCTCGGCATCGGCGTTGCCCATCGCGGCCGCGAGACTCGCCTCGCGCATGGCCGAGACCGAGTCGACGGCGTACTGCGCCAACGACTTCGCCGACACGTCGAGGACCTCGACGAGCAGGTCGGGGCTCGGACAGTGCGCCACGCATTCCTCGAGCCAGCGGCGCCAGCCGATGGCGAGGGCCACCCGCCACCCGCCGACGAAGTCCGGCGCGATGCCGCGGGAGACGAGGTCCTGGATGTAGGCCGCCGTCCGCGGGCCGACATAGGGCTCCACCCGCCGCCCCGGTCGCTGCACGTTCGAGGTGAGCCACTGGACGACGTCGGAACGGTTGAGGTGCAGGTCCTCCTCGACGAGGGAGGCGTCCGCGAGCAGGGCGGGCTCGTTCTGTGCCGTGAGGGTCGGCCCCGCGATGGCCTCGCTCAGGGCGTCGGTCTCGGTCAGCAACCGCTGGCACAGCGACCGGATCGCCTCGGCGACCTCGGGCGCGGGCAGGGGCCACAGTTCCTCCATGTTTCCCAGTCTGCCCTGTTCCCGGGGGCCCGCCTCACGAGAGTTCGACGTGGTCGCCCCCTTCGCTCACCCGGTCCGCGTGCTGGGCGATGTATCCGGTGATCGGCTCGACCAGCGCCTCCGGAAGATGGTGCCCCATCCCGGGAATGACGACGTGCTGCGCCGAGCGGATCGCGGCGACCGTCGCGGCACCGCCGCTGGGATGCACGAGCAGGTCCCGATCGCCGTTGATGACCAAGGTCGGCGCCACGATCCTGGCCAGTTGCGCGGTCCGGTCGCCGGAACGCTGGATGGCCTGGATCTGGCGCGCCACACCCGCGGCCGTGTCGCCGGTGCCGCGATCCCAGCCGTGCGCGGCCAGCGCGGCTTCGGCGGCATCGTCGATGGGGTACGCCGTTCCCGCGACGTGCTCGGTGATCCGCAGGTGGGCGCGCACCGCCGCGGTCCTCGTGCGCGCGGGTGGGGCGGCGAGCAACCGGATCGTCGAGACCGCCGGCTTGCCGACATCGCTCGCCCCGGTGGTCGAGTAGAGGGAGGTCAGGGACAGGACCCGCCGCGGTCGCGTCGCGGCGATCGTCTGCGCGATCATGCCGCCCATCGAGCGCCCGACCAGGTGCACCTGCGTGATCCCGAGATGGTCGAGCAGGCCGACACCGTCGTCGGCCATGTCGGCCAGCGTGTAGGCGTCGTCGCGGGGTCGGCCGAGCACCTGACGCCACAGCGCGGGCGCAGGCGTGCTCGCGAACGTCGATCGGCCGACGTCGCGGTTGTCCATGACGACGACCCGGAAGCCCCTGGCCACCAGCGCGTCGACGAACGAGCCGGTCCAATAGGTGAGGTCCTCCCCCAGACCGGCGATGAGCAGGATCGCGGGATCGGTCGCCTCCCCGAAGTCGCGGAAGCAGATCGTCATCCCGGTGGGGAGCGTCGCGTACCGGTCGACGGTGTTGTCAGACATGCGCCTGCCGCCTTTCGTCTCGATCCGACGCGGTCGACCGGCGCACACCGAATTCGAGGTGCTCGTCGGCCACCGGACCGCGCAGGGCCTTGGCGTCCTCGGGGTAGGACATCGCCATCCGCCACGGTGCTGTCGGGCCCTGCTTGGGCAGGATCTTCTCCCCGCGTTTGGCGTACCCGGCCTTCAGGTCCATGACCGGCCTGCGCGCCATGCCCGGCAGCGGGACCGGGACCGCGCTGTCGTAGTCGTTGGCGTCCATGTGCGCGACGAGGTCGACGAAGTAGCGGCACATCAGGCTCACCTTGAGCGTCCACGACGAGGTCGTGTAGCCGATGGCCATCGCCCAGTTCGGGATTCCGCTCAGCAGCATCCCGCGGTAGGCGACCGAGTCGGCGATGTCGATCTCGCGGCCGTCGACCGCGATCGGCATCCCGTCGAAGAGCCGCATGTTCAGCCCCGTCGCGGTCACGATGATGTCGGCTTCGAGTTCCTCGCCCGAATCCAGCACGATGCCGCGCTCACTGAACCGCGCGATCGAGTCGGTGACGACCGAGGCGCTGCCGGACTTGATCGCGTCGAAGAAGTCGCCGTCCGGCGCCAGACACAGCCGCTGATCCCACGGGTCGTACGGCGGGTTGAAATGCTTGTCGACATCGAATCCGGCGGGCAGCCGCTTGATGTTCTCGCGCCGGATCAGCGCGCGACCGGCCTTGGGAAACGTCCGCAGCCCCGTGACGATCGCGTGTTCGAGCCAGATGTTCTTGAACCGCGTCGCGGTGTACCCGCGCCGTGCGCCCAGCAGTTTTGTGAGGGCGAGCGCGACCCGGTCGACGCGCGGCGCCGCCATGACGAAGGTCGGGGTGCGCTGCAGCATCGTCACGTGCCGCGCGGCGCCCGGCCCGGTGGCCATCGCGGGCACCATCGTGATCGCGGTCGCGCCGCTGCCGATGATGACGACGCGCTTGCCGCGGTAGTCGAGATCCTCGGGCCAGTGCTGGGGATGGACCACCACGCCCGCGAAGTCGTCGCGTCCGGGGAACTCCGGTGCGAATCCCTGGTCGTACCGGTAGTACCCGGTGGCGGCGAAGACCCAGCTCGCGCGCATCGTCCGCAGGGTGGTCGATCCGGTGGCGGGGTCGGTCACCTCGACGGTGAGCGTCCACCGCGCCTCCGCCGAGGACCATTCCGACCGCACGACCCGGTGCCGGAACCGGATCAGGGGTGCCAGGTCGTTCTCCTCGACCGTCTCCTGGAGGTACTCCCGGATCAGGGGCGCGTCGGCGATCGCGGCCTGGTGGCGCCACGGCTTGAACTCGTAGCCGAAGGTGTGCAGGTCGGAGTCCGAGCGGATGCCCGGGTAGCGGAACAGATCCCAGGTGCCACCGATGTTGTCGCGGCCCTCCAGCACCGCGAGCGACTTCCCGGGAAGTTCCCGGCTGATGTGCGTCGCCGCACCGATTCCCGAGATTCCCGCGCCGATGATGACGACGTCGAACTCCTCGACGGCGTTCGAGACCCCTGCTGTCATGACTGCACACTCCTCGTTCGTCTTTCCGATGTGTCCACTGTCACAAGCGGTGGTCCCGGGGCACTACGACAGCGCGCACCTGCTTCGGTGGGTGCCGGTGCAGCGTGCACTGCTCCCGACACGACGAGCGCCGAGCGCACGTCCTCGCCGCCGGGGGTGCACGGTGCACCCGGGCGCGGTACAAGGAGGTGCGCGGTGTCGTTGTCCGCGCGGCCAGGGCTTGTGACAGTGGGAGATCACCGGATCTCGAGCCGATTCAGGAAGCGAGTGCGCACCGATGGACAGCGACACCCTGGGATACCGCGCGGGCGGCGCGCGATGACATGGCGGGCGACCTCGTCCTCGCGCGAGGAGATCGCGGCCGCGGCGATGGCGCAGGTGAAGTACTACAAGCAGCGCTGCGGGATCACCGCGTTCCTGCGGGCCGGAAGCGGGCGGATCTTCGTCCCGGCCGGGATCGTCGGCGCGATCGTGGCGCCCGCCGCGCAGGCCGCCACCCTGGTGCGGCGGCTGCCCCTGGTGGTGCCTGCGATCGTGCACCGCCAGGTCGGCCGGCGCACGACCTGGACGCTGCTCACCGCACCCGTTCCCGACCACCTGCGCCGCAGTGCGCGGACGCGGGAAGTCCTGGACCGCTGCGGCGCGGGCCTCGTCGACGAGGGCGACGAGATCGCGCTGCCCTCCCCCGGCGACCCGGCGCTGCGCTGGCACGGTGGCGCCCCGACCGACCGCTACCGGCCCTCGCCGGTGTCGATCCTCACGGCCATGCACGGTCGGTGAACCGCCGTGCCAGCGCAGCGTTCACCGCGCCCGGGGGAACCCGACACTCACCTCAGAGTCGTCGCGGGCACGGTCGTGGCCGACTTCCGCGGCTGCCGCACCGCGGTCCGGAACTTCGTGCGCGACTGGCTTTCTCGCCCTCATCCCACGATCATCGTCGAGGAGATCCGCAGCGGGTTGCTCCCGGTCCGGCGAATGCCGTGCGAGAGCCTGTGGATTCTCTGACCAGCGCGGGCTCGGCCGCCGGGACCGCGTGCGGCGCCGACAACCACATGTCCAGCAGGTCGGCGAGAGTGTCGGCCTGCCCGGCGGCGAGGTCGCGGTCGGCGAAAGCCAGCCAGTTCACCGCGAATCCGTCGGCCATCACCGACAGCACGTGGGCGATCTGCTCGGTGGTCCGCGGCGCGCCCGGTTCCGCGCGCGCCGCCGCGTCGAGGGTGGCGCGCGCGGCCCGATAGGCCTGTTCGTAGACCGTGGCGGCCGAGCCTGCGCGCTGTCGCCGCGCCCAGTTGACCAGCTCGACGACCGCCGCGGCGTGTTCGGGCTGCTCGAGGTAGTGCGTCGTCACCCGGCGCAGGATGCCGTGCGCGACCGCGGCGAGATCGCCGTCGTGGTCGCCGCCGGCGATCACCCGGTGCAGCTCGCGCGCGATGTGGTCGTTGACCGCGGCGAGCAGCAACTCCTTCGACGAGAAGCAATACCGCACCGTCGCCGTCGGCATGCCCGCCCGCTCGGCGATGCGGCGGGTCGTCGCCCCGTCGACCCCGTGCGCGGCGATCACGTGGACCGCGGCGGCGACGAAGTCCCTGCGCCGCTCGACAGCCGGAATACGAGCCACCGCGCGGCCCCTCCTCGGGCTTGATCGTTTGATTCAATCAATCGTATCAGGCCGCCGCGGCACGCGTGCCGGACATCACCCCGGCGCAGATCCGCTATCGACGGCCGGCTAGGCGCCGATGCTGCGGCACATCGCCGGGATGCCCGCGCAGAAGACGTCGAGATAGGCCTCGACGCGTTCCGGATCCTGGTGCGCGGCCCATTGCACGACCAGCGCGTCGCTGGTGGAGATCAGCACCGAGGCGAGCGCCCGGATGCCCTCCGCGCGCGCCGACGGGCCCGCCGCTCGCTGCAGGATGTCGGCCACCGCACCCAGGTAGACGTCATACGACTCGGCCGCGAGCGCGGGCCGGTTGCGGACCATCCACAGATAGAGATCCAGCTGCGCCAGCGCGTAGGCGGGCTGCTCGACGACGAAGCGGCCCGAGAACCGGACGAGGTCGGTGGCGGTGGACTGCAGATCCCCCAGCTCGATCTCGGCGAACGGCTCGGTGGCCCGGGCGGCGAGATTCTCGAAGACCGCGCGGAACAGACCATCCTTGTCCCGGAAGCAGTAGTGCAGCGAAGCCAGCGGCGCGTCGGCCGCGTCGGTGATCCGGCGGGTCGTCGCGCTCGCGACGCCGTGTTCGGCGATGACGCGCACCGCGGCCTCGAGAATCTGCACGGAACGATCCGCTGTCGGCACGTGAGCCAACCTGATCCACCCCTCTCGCTCGTCGGCGTCGTGACGCGCCGCCAATCTTGACTGAATCAAGCGTACAGGCCCCACGACGCCTGTTGATCATGCGCGCCGCGGCGCCACGACCGGCCGCGACAGGCTCGCACGCAGAGCAATCAAACAATTGAATCAATCGATTTAGTCGAATCACTTGATCAAGCGCTTAGTCACCTCTATCGTTCGATGTGCCTCAGGTCACAGTCGTGCCTGTCCGATACGCCCTCCACCGCGAAGGTGAACCCGGTCACCGGCCGTGACCTCGGCTTGCTCGAGTCCACTGAACGAACGGATATGCCGATGACCATCGACGACCCCAATGCCCCACCGGTGCAGCAGGATTCGGAGGGGGCCCAGCAGCTACGGGGCAACCTGGGGATCATCCAGCTGGTGTTCACCGTGCTGGCGTTCAACGGCCCGCTCGGCGTGGTGGCCGCGTTCGCACCCGTGGTGATCGGCTACGGCAACGGCATCGGCGCACCCGCCGCCTACCTCGCCGCGGCGGGCATCGTCGCCTTGTTCGCCGTCGGCTTCATCAAGATGTCGCGCCACATCGCCAATCCGGGCGGCTTCTACTCCTTCGTCACCGCCGGACTCGGCAAGCAGATCGGGCTCGGCGCGTCCTTCCTCGCCGTGACCTGCTATTACATCCTGCTGTTGGCCGTGTACGCGGTCGCCGGTGTCTACCTCGAGATCGTCATCGGCGGCCTGCCGTGGTGGATCTGGGCGCTGGTCCTGCAGGGAGTGGTCGGCGCGTTCGGGTACTTCAACCTCGACTTCTCCGCGAAGGCACTGAGCGTCTGTCTGTGTCTGGAAGTCCTGTTCGTCGTCGTCTACGACCTCTTCGTGGTGGCCAAGGGCGGTGCGGCCGGCCTCAGTGCCGACTCGTTCCTGCCGGAGCACGTCCTGTCGGGCAATGTGGGTATCGCGCTGCTGTTCGGCATGCTGTGCATGGCGGGCTTCGAGGTGACCGTCATCTTCCGGGACGAGGTCCGCGATCCCGATCGCAACATCCCGCGCGCGACGTACGCCTTCATCGCGCTGATCGGCCTCGTGTACGCCGTGTCGACCTGGGCCATCATCCAGGCGATCGGTCCCGCCGACGCCGTCGCGCACACCGCCGCCGACCCGACCGGCTCGTTCCTCAGCACACTGCGCGCCTTCGTCGGTCCCGTCGCCGAGGACCTCGTCGTCCCGCTGCTCACCACGGCCGGATTCGCCGCGCTGCTCGCCACACACAACGTGCTCGCGCGCTACGCGTTCAACCTCGGCGTCGACGAAGTGCTGCCCGCGCGCATCGGCTTCGCCCACCCGCGCCACGGGTCGCCGCACCGAGCCTCGGCGGGCATCTCGGTCCTCGCGCTGATCGGTTTCCTGGCGTTCGTGGTGTGGGGCGCCGAGCCGAAGCTGCTGTACGCCCAGCTGTCCGGTGCGTTCGGCTACGGCCTGATCATGCTGATGCTGATCACCTCCGCCGCCGTCATGGTGTTCCTGACCCGCCGCCGCCCGGACGACACGACCGTCTGGCACCGGCTGATCGCGCCGGGCCTCGCGCTGGTCTGCCTCGCGGTCGTCCTCTGGCTCGCGACCACCAACATCTCCGTGCTGATCACGGCGGGGACCGGCGTCGTCGTGGCCACGCTGGCGGTGCTCTACGGCTCCGTCCTCGTCGGCGCCGCCTATGCCTGGAAACTGCGCCGCGATCGCCCGCAGACCTACGCCAAGATCGGCCGGCAGTAGCCGCTCCGACCACGAAAACTGTTAGAGGAGAAGGAATCTTGGAACAGCAATCGACATTCGACGTCGCCCTGCTCGGCTGCGGAAACATGGGCGCCGCCCTCGGGCGCGCCCTGCTGGGGGCCGGCTACCGCGTGATCGCGTGGAACAGGTCCCCCGAGAAGGCACAGGCACTCGAGCCGGACGGGGCCCGGTCGGCGGAGACCGCGGCCGAGGCCGTCGGCTCGGCGCGCACGACCGTCGCCTGTGTGCGGGCCTACGACGACCTCGAGAAGGTTCTCGCCACCGTCGACATGCCCGCCGGACACACGCTGATCAACGTGACGACCGGCGCACCCGACGACGCCGACCGGCTGCGGCAATGGGCCGAGACCCAGGGGGTGCGCTACCTCGACGGCGCCATTCTGGCTTTTCCCGAGCAGATCGGCAGCCCGGCCTGTCAGCTGCTGGTGGCCGGATCGCCGGAGGTCTGGGAATCCCACGGTGATCTCGTGCGTGCCATGGGCGGGGCGTCCCGGCACGTCTCCGCGAACGCGAACGGTGCGAACGTCCTCGATCTGGGCGGTGTCGGCGCGTTCTACGGCGTGAGCATCCTCGGCTTCATCGAGGCGGCCAGGTACGTGACGGCCTGCGGAGTCTCCGTCGACGAGCTGATGCTGGTGGCTCGGCAGCTGGACCAGATTCTGCATGCCGCGCAACAGCAGTGCGTCGACACCCTGACCTCCGGCGACTACTCGACCGATCAGGCCACCGTCGACGTCTACCACTCGGGATCGCTGACGTTCCGCGACACGATGGCCGAACGGGTCGGCCCCGCGCCCATGATCGAGGCCGCGGCGGGACTGCTCGCCCGCGGGGTCGACGCGGGCTTCGGCAAGGAATCCCTGTACGCGCTGTACAAGCTCTACCAGAACCGTGACGCGAATCAGGCTGTCGCACAGGGACAGTGACACATCGAAAAGGCCCCGGAGCGCATGCGCTCCGGGGCCTTTTCGGTGGTGCCCGCGTCAGGACGGCGAAACCTGCCCGCCGTGTTCCTCGGCCGCCCGGTCGCGCAGCAGGAACTTCTGCGTCTTGCCCGTCGACGTCTTGGGCAACGGACCGAACACGACCCGGTGGGGCGCCTTGTACCGCGCCAGCTGCCGCTTGACGTGCGCCACGAGCTCGTCCGCCGTCGCGTCGGCGCCGGGCACCAGATGCACGAAGGCCACGGGGATCTCGCCCCAGCGCGCGTCCGGGGTTCCGACGACGGCCGCCTCGAGCACGGCCGGATGTTCGGCGAGCACGTGCTCGACCTCCACGCTGGCGATGTTCTCGCCCCCGCTGATGATCACGTCCTTGCTGCGGTCGCGCAGCTCGATGGAGCCATCGGGGTGGCGCACCGCGAGGTCGCCGGTGCGGAACCAGCCGTCCGGAACAGCGTCGCCGGTCGCGGCGTCGTCGTGCAGGTAGCCGAGCATGACATTGTTGCCGCGCAGGGCGATCTCACCGATCGTCGCGCCGTCGGCCGGGACGTCGTCGCCCGCGCCGTCGACCACCCGCGGCGGCAGCGACACGAGATTGCCGACGCCCTGGCGCGCCTTCAACCGGATCACGGTCTCCTCGTCGAGGTCACGCCACTCGGGCACGGCCTCGCAGAGCAACGCGGGACCGAAACTCTCGGTCAAGCCGTAGAGGTGCGTGACGTCGAACCCGAGCCGTTCCATCCGGCGCAACACCGCGGGCGCGGGCGGCGCTCCCCCGGTCCCCACCGACACACTGAGCGACAACGGCGCGGCCGACTCGGCGTGCGCGATCGTGTCGAGCACGGCGGGGGCACCGTTGAGACCGGTGACACCCTCCTGCCGGATAAGCCGCCAGATCTCCGCGGCGTCGACCTTGGGCAGGCAGACATGCGTGCCGCCGGCCGCGGTGACGGCCCAGGTGAAACACCAACCGTTGCAGTGGAACATGGGCAGGGTCCACAGATGGACCGAGTCGGGTCCCAGCGCGAAATGACCCGCCATGGCCAGCGCCTGCAGATACGCGCCGCGATGGTGGTACATGACGCCCTTCGGCGCACCCGTGGTGCCGGAGGTGTAGTTGATCGCCAGCAGCGACCGTTCGTCGGTGACCTCCGCCTGGAACGGTGCGGCGCCCGCGATCAGCGCCTCGTAGCCGGAGTCGGGGTGACCGGCGTCGATCACCACCGGCGGCGTCGCCATCGCGGCGCACACCTCCTCGACCAGATCGGCGTACCTGGCGTCACGGATGAGCACCCCGCTGCCGGAATGCGCCAGAATGTAGGACAATTCGCGGACACCGAGCCTGGTGTTGAGCGCCACCAGGGGAACTCCCGCCCACGGCACCCCGTAGTGGGCTTCCAGGAGTTCGTGGGTGTTGGGCGCCATGATCGCCACGGGCCTGCCCGCGGCGAGTTCGCGCAGTCCGCCGGCGAGCCGACGGCACCGGTCCCGGAATTCGCGGTAGGTCCAGCGCATCTCGCCGTCGACCACCGCCACCCGCGATCCGTGCGCGGCGGCGGCCCGGTCGAGGAACGCCGTGGGTGTCATCGCCGCCCAGGCGTGCGCCGCCTCAGACATAGCGCAGCACTCCGTCGTCCACCGAGTCGAGCAGGCGCAGTGTCTCCTCGTAGTTCTGCGGGTTGAGCCACGGCTCCCGATCCCCCTGCGCGGGCATCCGATCGGCGGCGCGCTGCATGTAGCCCGAGGTCACACCCGCGCTGTAGGGCAGCCGCGGCATGGTCTCGGCGCCGGGCGGCAGCGTGGGGGTGACCTGCCGTGCGCCGACCTTGTCCATGTGCTGGAGCACCCGGCACAGGAAGTCGTCGACCACCTCGACGCGCAGCGTCCACGACGAGTTCACGAAGCCGAAGGCGTAGGTCATGTTCGGCACGCCGGAGAAGGCCAGGCCCTTGTAGGTCCAGCGGCTGCCGAAGTCGACGATCTCGCCGTCGACGTCGAAGATCGCCTCGCCGCCCATGACCACGTTGAGCCCGGTCGCCTTCACGATGATGTCGGCGTCGACGTGGGTGCCGTCGCGCATCGCCAGGCCCGTCGGGGTGAGCCGCTCGATATGGCCGGTGACCACGTCGGCCGAACCGTCCCGGATGGCCTCGAACAGATCGCCTCCGGGCACCACGCAGACGCGTTGATCCCACGGCTCGTAGTCCGGCGTGAAGTGCGCCTCGCGGACCTCGGCGCCGACGATCTCGTCGATGCCGTCGAAGATCATCTTCTTGAATTCCTCGGGGTACTGCCTGGCGTGGCGGTAGGTCTCCTGCTGGGCGTGCAGATTGCGCAGGCGGATCTGCCGGAACGCGGCCTCGGGGCCGACCTCCGCGCGCAACTGCTCGGCGTCCGGATCTACGGTCGGCGCCACGTAGACATAGGTGGGCGAGCGCTGCACCATGGTCACCTTCGCGGTCTCCCCCGCGAGGTTGGGGATCAGCGTCACGGCGGTGGCGCCCGAGCCGATCACCGCGACGTGCTTGTCCTTGTAGTCGAGGTCTTCCGGCCACTCCTGCGGGTGGACCAGCTGTCCCTGAAACGAATCCTCGCCGGGCAGTTCGGGATTGAAGCCGCCGCGGTAGCTGTAGTAGCCGGTGGCGAGGTGCACGAACCGGCAGCGCAGCCGCGACTCGCCGTCCGCACCGGTGAGCCCGAGGGTCCAGGTGCCGTCGGCGCTGCTCCACGAGGCGGAGGTCAGGCGGGTGCCGAAGCAGATCTTCGCCGTGATCCCGAACTCGTCGGCGGTCTCGCGCAGATAGTTCTTGATCGCGGCGCCGGAGGCGATGGCCTCCGGCTCGGTCCAGGGTTTGAAGCCGAAGCCGAGCGTGAACATGTCGCTGTCGGAGCGAATGCCCGGGTACCGGAACAGATCCCAGGTGCCGCCGACGGATTCGCGCATCTCGAGCACCACGAAGCTCTTGTCGGGACAGTTGCGCTGCAGATCCGCCGCGGCGGCGATGCCGGAGATCCCGGCGCCGACGATGACAACATCGACCTCGGCCAAGTCGTTCAATTCCTTCTCCTAATCCGTTGAGCTCGCCGACGACCCGGCGCTGCTGATTGCGCGCTACCGCGCCGCGACGGTGTCGTTCGCCGCGACCACACGGGCCTGCTCGACCAGCCACGGGAAACACGGCTCGAGCTCGACACCGGCCTCGGGATGCCACTGCACGCCGAGGACCGGCTTGCCCGGCAGCTCGATGGCCTCGACCACACCGTCGGGCGCCCACCCCGAGACGACCACGCCGTCGCCGGGGCGATCCACCGCCTGGTGATGCCAGGAGTTCACCCGGGTTCGGGGGCCGTACAGGGCGGCGGCCAGGGTGCCCGCGGCGAAGTCGACCGCGTGTTCGCGATCCGGGCGCCGGTCCGGGAAGGTGGCGAGCGAATAGTGCCTGATCCCCTTGTGGGGCAGATCCGGTACCAGCGTTCCGCCCAGCGCGACGTTGAGGACCTGATGTCCGCGGCAGACGCCGAGCACCGGGATCCCGCGCTCGAGCGCGTGGTGCACCAGGGCGATCTCGTAGTCGTCGCGGCGGCGGTCGATCGTCAGCATCTGGCCGCCGGTGGCGGCCGGCTCCGGCGCTGGTCCGCCCCAGAGTTCCGGATCGACATCCTGGCCACCGGTCACCACCAGCGCGTCGACGCGGGCGATGACCTCGGGTCCCGCGCTCTCATAGGGCAGTTGCACGGAGACGCCACCGGCTTCGGCGATCTTCGCGCCGAACTCCGCCCAGAACATGTCGGCCTCGGCCTCGGCCCATCGGCTGTCGACGCCGACGAGCGAGGTGGCGGGGATGCGCCTGCCGGTGACGGCGATGACGGGTTTCACGATCCACTCCTGATGTCGATGACCACGCGGGTACCGCCCGCGGTCTTCATGAGTTCGAATCCTTCGTTGATCCGGTCCAGGGGCACGATCGTCGACAGCATGTCGTCGAGATTCAGGCGGCCCTGCTCGTAATACCGGACGTAGCCGGGGATGTCGGTGGGGAACTGGTTGGAGCCCATCAGCGCGCCCTGGAGCCGCTTCTCGAGCAGGAACAGGTCCGAGCCGCGGATCGAGATGGGCTGGCTGTCGGGCACCAGGCCGACCACCGTGGCGGTGCCGCCGGGGCCGAGCATCGCGAAGGCCTGCTCCACGGTGGCGGCGAAACCGACGGCCTCGAACGAGTAGTCGACGCCGCCACCGGTGAGCTCACGCACCGCCGCCACCGCGTCGACCGCTCCGGCCCGCACGGTCGCCGTCGCGCCGAACCGCACGGCGTCGGTCAATCTGGCCTCGACCGCGTCGACGGCGATGATCTCGCGGGCGCCGGCCAGGCGCGCGCCCTGGATCGCCGCGATGCCGATCCCGCCGCAGCCGATCACCGCGACCGTCGAGCCGGGTTCCACACGGGCACTGCGGAACACCGAGCTCAGCCCGGTCACCACCGCGCAGCCGAGCACGGCGGCGGGCGCCAGCGGCATGCTGTCCGGAATGCGGACCGCGGAGTGTTCGTGCACCACCATCGCCTCGGCGAACGCGCCGAGGCGCGCCGTGGGGTGCACCGACTGCCCCCGCGTGTTGACCAGCACGGGCCGGGTGCGGCTGCCCAGCGAACCACGCCGGACACACAACGTCATCCGGCCGGACAGGCAGAACCGGCATTCCCCGCAATAGGTGCTCAAGCAGGTCACGACGTGATCGCCGGGTCGCAGCGTGCGGACCTGATCGCCCACCCGGCGCACCACGCCGGAGGCCTCGTGGCCGAGCAGGGTGGGGCAGGTGGCGGGCCAGGCGCCCTCGATCTCGTGCAGGTCGGACCGGCACAGGCCCGAGTAGTGCACGTCGACGAGCACCTCGTCCGGACCAGGATCGTCCAGGACGAGCTCCTCCAGCTCGAGCTTTCCCGGCGCGGTGTTGAGCACGGCCGCGGTGATGGTTGTTGGCAATGTCGTTCTCTCGGTCTGGCCGGCGGCGCGGCGCGATGGGTCAGGCGAGGGGCGCGGCTAGAGGGCGATCCAGGTCGTCTTCAGCTGGCTGTACTTGTCGATGGCGTACACGCCCTTGTCGGCGCCGTTGCCCGACAGCTTCCGGCCCGCGAAGGGCGTCGACGGCACGCCGCCCTCGTAGGAGTTGACCCACACGTTGCCCGCGTCGAGCCCACGCGCCATCCGGTGGATCCGCGAGACGTCGCGGGTCCACACCGACGCGGCCAGGCCGTAGTCGGTGTCGTTGGCGAGCCGGAGCACTTCGTCCTCGTCCCGGAACGGCTGGACGCAGACGACCGGGCCGAAGATCTCCGCGCGGGCGATCTGCATCGCCGGCGTGGTGTCGACGAAGACCGCGGGCGCGACCAGGGACCGCTGCTCGTCGAGTCCCTGCTCCGAGCCCGTCAACAGCGTGGCGCCCTCGGCCACACCGGATTTGATGAACTCCAGCACGGTGTCGTACTGGCTGCGGCTGCTCAGCGGCCCGAGCACGGTGTCCGGGTCGAGCGGGTCACCGATCGTGAGCGCCGAGACCTGTTCGACCACGCCACGCACCACCTCGTCGTACACCGACTGCTCCACGAACAGCCGCGTCCCGGCGGTGCACATCTGACCGGTGTTGTAGGTGAACGCCCACGCGGCGGTGCGCACGGCCTGATCGAGATCGGGGGCGTCGGCGAAGATGATGTTCGGCGACTTGCCGCCGAGCTCGAGCGACACCGTCTTCCCGTTCGACACCGCGGCGTCGCCGAGCAGCTGCAGGCCGACCTCGGTGGAGCCGGTGAAGGCCACACAGGCCACGGAGTTGTGCCTGCCCAGCGCGGTGCCGACGACCGAACCACGACCGGTCACCACCTGCAGCACCCCGTCGGGAAGTCCGGCGGCACTGCTCAATTCGGCCAGGCGCAGCGAGGACACCGACGTCTGCAGGGCAGGCTTGAGGATCACGCTGTTGCCCGCCATCAGCGCGGGCGCGAGCTTGGCCATGGCCAGGCTGATCGGGAAGTTCCACGGTGTGATCGCCGCGACCACGCCCAGCGGCTCCCGGGTGACCAGCGCGACGACGTCGGTCAGCCCGCGCGGGGAGTCGTCCATCAGCTTGTCGGCCAGCTCGCCGTACCAGCGCAGATTGCGGACCGCGGAGACGAGTTCGAGATCCCGCGCTTCGTGGACCGGCTTGCCCATCTCCCGGGAGATCATGACGGCCAGCTGCTCGGCGTCGCGCTCGATCAGATCGGCCCAGGCGATCAGGATGCGGCCGCGTTCCCTGGGCGACATCCGCGACCACACGCCACCGTCGAAGGTGGCGCGGGCCGTCGCGACCATGCGATCGACATCGGCGGTGGTGGCCGCGGGCACCGTGGTGAACTGCTCGCCCGACCACGGATCGCGCAGCGGGAGCGTCTCCCCGCTCGCCGCGTCGGCCCACTCGCCGCCCGCCCACATCCGGAAGGCGGTCGGGACGGCGGCGGCCAGCGCACGCGATCGTTCGCTGCCGGTGATCGTGTTCGTCATGGTCTGCTCTGCCTTCCGTGGATGGTGGTCATGCGAGTTCGAAGTAGCGCAACGACTCCCAGACCGAGATCTGCTCGTCGGTGCGTTCGGCCCCGGTGTGGTAGGAGAACCATTCCCACCGGCGCAGGCCCACCCAGTAGTCGACGAACTCGTCACCCAGGTAGCGCCGCAGCTGGTCGTCGGCGGCCAGCGCGGAGATGGCGTCGTAGAGGTTCTTCGGGACCACGGGAACGGTGCCGGGCGCCAGCGCCCAGGCCATCCGGTCGAAGCGCGGCGGCGGCGTGGTCTTCTCGTCGAGCCCGAGCAGGCCACCGGCCAGGAAGGCGGCCAGCGTGGAGTACATGTTGGAGTCAGAGGCGGGCAGCCGGTACTCCAGGCGGGTGGCGGACGGGCCTGCCAGCACCGCGCGCACGGCGCACGACTTGTTCGCGATGCCCCAGGTCTGCGTGGTCGGCGGGCCTTCCAGTTCCATCAGCCGCCGGTAGGAGGTGATGGTGGGCAGCGCGAAGCTGGTCGAGGCCTCGAGCGTGGCCATCACGCCGCCGAGGAAGTGCAGCATCCGCTCGCTCGGCTCGTCCGGCGCGGACGCGTCGAAGAAGATGTTGCCGTCGGCGTCGCTGACCGAGACGTTGAGGTGCGAGCCCTGCCCGTACTCCGCGGACCACTTCGACATGAAGGTCACCGACCGGCCGAGCGAGTAGGCGACCTCCCGCATGATCTGGCGGGCGCGCGCCCACCGGTCCGCGGCCGTCACCGGATCGGCGGGGGCGATGTTGAACTCGATCTGACCGGTCGCGGCCTCGTCCGACCACGCCTCCCAGGGCAGGCCGATCTCGTCGAAGCGCGCGACCACGGCTTCCATGTACTCGGTGTGGTCCGGCGATTTCGCGTGGACCAGCGCGGCACCGCTGCTGCCGCCGAGCGGCGTGAGGTTCTGGTACTGCTGCGCGCGGGCCTGATCGATGGACTCCTCGAAGACCGTCGCCTCGATCTCGACACACGCCAGCACGCTCAGGCCACGCTCGGCGTAGGCGGCGGCGATCCGCTTGAGCGCCTGCCGGGGGTCGGCCGCCACGGGTTCGCCCTGCAGGGTCCAGAGGTCGCCGATCACCGACGCCATCCCCGGCTTCCATTCGACCAGCGTGTCCTCGTCGGGCCGGAGCTCGATATCGGTGATCAGACCGTTGCGCCGCCACTGCGGGTGGTCGTAGCCGAGCGAGGAATTGTTGTTGAGGTCCAGGCCGAGGACCAGATCGGGTACCGCCACGCCCTTCTCGCGACACGAGCGGTACTTCGCCGGCGAGAGCGTCTTGCCGATCAGCACACCGTCGTGATTGGTCGCCTCGAGCCGCACGCTCGTCACCGGCGCCATGGCGCCGAACCTGTCAGACTTCACCGAACACCACCTTGAGGTTGGCGCCGAACAGCGCCGAGAAACTGGACACGGAACCGTCGACCGCGAGCTCGCCACCGGCGAGTTCGTCGGTGATCAGGGAGCGGCCGCCGAACAGGCGCGCGAGCGCCGCGGACGTGCCGAGCAGCTGGTAGCCGTTGGCGGCGGGATCGCCGAACTCGGCGGCCGCGTCCTCGTCGAAGCAGTAGACGCCGAGGCCACTGGGCACCCCCGGCACCGCGCGCACGCGGTCCCAGAACTCCCCCGCCGCCGAGCGCCAGTCGACGTCACGGCCGGACAGCAGGACCTGGACCTCTTTCGCGAAGCCGTCCATGGCCTCGCCGTCGACCTCGGCCGGTGCCGGATCGGACCAGCGCACGTCCCAGGACAGGTCGGGCTCGGAGCCGTCACCGCTCGCGGCGACGGCGATCTGCGCGCCGATGAAGGTGAGGAAGACCTGTTGCGCGTCGGTCGTCGACGAGAGGCGGACGGTACGCGGTTCATCGGTGGCGGTGAAGGTCGCACCGTGGGCGATCGCCTCGCGCAACCGCCGGGACACCGACAGAAGCATCGGTGTCGGGCCGCTTGTCACCGCCACTTCCCCGGTCACCGCGTGGCTTGTTGATTCGGGCATATCCGCCTCTCTCCATTGAGATGGTGCTCACTCCATCGAGATCGTGTGACAGAATCATGTGATCTAATCAACTGATTTGTCAATACCTGCCGATGGTCTTCCCGCGAAGAAGCGGAGGTAGGCGACCCGGAAGGGAGTCTCGGATGGGCCTGTCCGTAGCCGCGATGATCGACATGCTCGACCCGGATGAGCGGCTGTTCGCGCACGCGCTGCTCGAGCACGCGCCCGCTCCCCCGTACTCCCGCTACGGCGTGGACGGCGTGCGATCGCTCTTCGACTCCACCGCCACCGCCGCCCCACCGGTCCGGTCCGTGCACAGCGTCGAGGAGCGGACCGTCGACAGCCCGGCCGGGCCGCTGCGCGTGCGCTGCTACCGCCCCTCGGCCGCGCGGGACCTGCCCGTGTTGCTCTACATCCACGGCGGCGGGTTCGTCGTCGGGACGCTGGCAGGCGTCGACGAACTCTGCCGGACACTGAGCGTCGAGGCGGAGTGCGTCGTCGTCTCCGTCGAATACCGGCGCGCGCCCGAGCACGTCTTTCCCGCCGCAGCGGACGATTGCCTCTGGATCTACGAATGGATCCGGCGCGAGGCCGCCGCGCTCGGGATCGACCCGTCCCGTATCGCCCTGGGCGGCGACAGCGCGGGCGGCAATCTCGCGCTGTCGATCTGCACCAGTGCGGCCGCGGCGCACCGGCCCATGCCGAGCGCGCTCGTCCTGGCCTATCCCGCGACATCGAACACCCACTCCGGCCCGTCCTGGGAGGCGTTCGAGGACGCGCCGGTTCTCTGCAAGGCCGACGCCCTCTGGTTCTGGTCGAACTACGCCGCGGGCACCGACGCGGACCGGGATCCGCGCGCGGTCCCGCTGCTGTCCAGCACCCTCCACGCCCTGCCGCCGACGCTGGTGATCTCCGCCGAGGTGGACGTCCTGCGGTCGGACTACGAGCATTTCGCCGCCGTGGCCGCGCGCGCGGGCGCCGAGATCGAGGTCCGCCGGTACGACGGCGTCCTGCACGGCTTCTTCACCGAGGTCACCACGATCGGCAAGGCCGCCCTCGCCGCCACCGACGCCGCGCTCCACCTGCGCAAGCACTTCGGCGCCTGAGCGCGCTCGCACACCCCGTCAGCGATACCTCCGCGCCCCGAGCGCGCCCCAGTGAAGGAATGAGCAGAATGAGTCGAACCGGAATCGCCATCGTCGGACTCGGCGCCGTGGGCAGGGAAGCGGCCCGCACCCTCCTGACCCGCGACCGCGCGAGCGTGACCGCCGCCGTGGACCGCGACCCCGCGCTCGCCGGCCGAGATCTGGGCGAACTACTGGGCCTCGGCCCCGTGGGAGTCCCCGTCGCCGGTGACCTCGGCGCCGCGGCGGGCGCCCGCACCGCGCTGGTGGCCACCACCTCACTGCTCGCCGAGCTCGAGCCGATCGTGGCGCAGCTGGCGGCGAGCGGAGTGCACGTCGTGTCCATCTGCGAGGAACTCGGCTTCCCGTGGCGCGAGCAACCCGACCTCAGCCACCGGATCGACGAGACCGCCCGCAGGCACGGGATCGTCGTGCTCGGCACCGGCGCGAATCCGGGGATGCTCATGGACGTCGTCCCCACCGTGCTGTCCTCGCTCGTGCCTGCCGTCGACGGCGTGGTCGTGCGGCGCACCGCCGAGATGGCCGCCTACGGCGGAATCCTGCACAAGTTCGGATTCGGGCTCACCCCTGCGGAATTCACCGCCGCGGTGGCGGAGGGACGCCTGCCGGGACACTTCGGCTTCGCCGAATCGATCGGCGCGCTGTCCTGGGCGCTCGGCCTCGAATTGGACACCGTCGAGGTGGGCACACCGGAGATCGCCGTGCTCGCCGACGGGGAGCGGGTGGGCCCGCACGCACGCATCGCGGCGGGCACGGTCGCCGGGATCACCCATGGCGCCCGCGGTTCGTACCGTGACGATGTCGTCGTGGACCTGAGTATCCACTTCGGGTTCCGCCCGGATCTGGACGCGGTCGAGCTCGGCGATCGGTGGACGCTGCGGACGCCCGGCGGCGACATCGACGTGGCCGCGCCCGCCGGTTTCGCCAGCGCCCCCGCGACGGTCGCGGTCGCCTGCAACGTCGTCGACGAGGCCGCGGCGCTGGCGCCCGGCCTGCGCACGATGCTCGACCTGCCCGTTCGCTCCCTCGCGGCGAAGGGCGGGGCGTGGTGATTCCCGACCGACCCTTGACACATCGTGGTTTCCGTCACACAATCAGATCACTCGATCAGATCATTTGATTCAAACACTTGGTTTACCGAAATGAGGAGCTCATGAACGCGCCAGTGAAAGCCACCCTGCGGTCGGTGACGGAATCGACCCCCCTCGCCGAAATCCTCGCCATCGTGGCCGAGGACGGCGGCGTGATCATCGAGAACTTCCTGTCGCAGGACCAGATCGCGCGGTTCAACAGCGAGATCGAAGCGCCGCTGACCGCGCTCGCGCCCGGCTCGACCCACGACAACGAGATCGTCGCCGACTTCCACGGCAGCAACACCAAGCGGCTGACGAACCTGGTGACCCACAGCAAGACCTTCCGCGAGGAGATCCTCGACAAGGACCTGGTGCACGCGCTCTGTGACGCCACCTTCCTCGAGGAGTCCGGCACCTACTGGATGACCACCGCCCAGGTCATCGAGATCGGCCCGGGCAACAAGGCGCAGATCCTGCACCGCGACCTGGAGAACTGGTTCCCGTTCATCGGAATGGGCCCCCGGGGGCCCGAGGTGACCATCAACTTCCTGATCGCGTTCACCGACTTCACCGAGGAGAACGGCGCCACCCGGGTCATCCCCGGCAGCAACCACTGGCCCGACTTCGAGGATCGCGGCACGCCCGAGGCGACCGTCCCCGCGCTCATGCGGGCCGGTGACGTGCTCGTCTTCAGCGGCAAGACCGTGCACGGCGGCGGCGCGAACGTCACCACCGACGAGTACCGCCGCGCCGTCGCCTTCGCGCTGAACCCGGGCTTCCTCACCGGCGAGGAGGCGTATCCGTTCCTCGTCGACATGGCGATCGCCAAGCAGCTCTCCCCCCGGGTGCAGCGCCTGCTCGGCTTCCGTTCCCAGTACCCCACCGGTTCGCCCGGCCTCTGGCAGGTGGACTACACCGAGCTCGGCGACTACCTCCAGCTCTGAGGCACGACCGGTACCTCTGTCACCTCGAGCAAGGACAACCATGGGAATCGATTCCTCCGTCACCGCCTTCGAACGCACCCGGCGCAGCCTGGGCGGTGGCGTCAGCTCCGGCCTGCGGGCCACGATGCGGCCGGTCCCCCTCTTCGTGGAGCGGGGCAGCGGAGCGTATGTGTGGGACCTCGACGGCGACCGCTACGTGGACTACGTCATGGCCTGGGGGCCGCTGGTCCACGGGCACAGCCACCCGCACGTCGTCGACGCGGTGACCCGGGTGATCACCTCGATGCAGGTCGTCGGCATGGGGCATCGCCTCGAGTACGAGGCCGCCGAGGCGGTCCTGGCCTCGGTGCCGGGCGCGCAGCGGCTGGTGTGGACCAACACCGGGACCGAGGCCGTGCAGGTCGCGTTGAAGTTCGCGCGCGCCGCGACCGGCCGCCACCGCGTCGTCAAGTTCGCGAAGGCCTACCACGGCTGGCACGACAGCGTGTACGCGAGCATGGCGGCCGACGACACGGGTGAGGCGGCCGTCCCCGCCGGCCGCGGGCAGAGCCCGCACGCCCACGCCGACCTCATCATCAGCCGGTTCAACGACACCGCGGGAATCGCGGAGATCCTCGCCGCCGCCGAGGAACGCCAGATCGCCGCGGTGCTCATCGACCCGATCATGAGCAACGCCGGCGTCACGAACCCGGCGCCCGGCTTTCTCGAGACGATCCGCGAACTGTGCGACAAGCACGGCGTCGTGCTGATCTTCGACGAGGTCATCGCCGGCTTCCGGATCGCGCGCGGTGGCGCCGCCGAGAAGTTCGGCGTCCGCCCCGACCTCTCGGTGTTCGGCAAGGCGATCGCCGGCGGGTTCACCCAGAGCGCGGTCGTCGGACGCGCGGACATCATCGATCTCGTCGACGACGGCCTCACCCACGCGGGCACCTTCAACGGCAATCCGGTCGCGCTCGCGGCGGTGCAGGCCGCGATGGAGCTGTCCGCCGAGCCGGGCGCGTTCACGAAGCTGGACGAGCTGGGCGCCGCCTTCGAGACGGCGATCACCGACGTGCTGACCGCGGCGGGCGCACCGGCGGGCCTGCGCCGGGTCGGGTCGCTGTTGCAGTTCGTGCCGCACGATCAGCAGACGAGCCTGCACGGCACCGACGGGCTCTGGGCCGAGATCACCGCGGGCATGGTCGAGTCCGGCGCGGTGTTCATGCCGTCCGGAAAGATCTTCCTCAGTACCGCCCACACGCTCGCCGACATCGAGGAGACGGCCGCGCTCCTCGAACGCGTCCTCCAGCGAGCCCCCGCGCGCCCGGCGTAGCGGAGCGAGGCACCACAGCTTTTCGCACACACCAGCTCAATCGACCATTCCGATCGTCGAGCGAGTCGATGCGGCGTACCCGAAATCAGTACCCGGAATCAAAGGAGATTCGGATCATCATGAGTTCTCGTAGGGCAGGGACCCGCTCGACCACGGCGCTGGCCGTGGCCGGTATCGCCGCGGTGTCCTGCGCCGTGGCGGCCGCGGTACCCGCAGGCGCCGACGCTTTCGTGCCGCTGCCGGACGGCACCAAGTCGGGTCCGGGCGTCACGCTCACCCGCACCGGCGAACACGCACTGGTCTCGCCGTCGATGGCGGCCAACGGCGCGGGCCGGGTGGTGTGGGTATCAGGCCGCGCCAGCGCCGACGTCGCCGTCACGCCCGAGGGTGAGGTGGGCCCGACCAACGGCCCGACCGGCAGGCCGGGCAGCAACAACTCCTCGACCCACGGCGCCTCCCAGCTCAACACCGGCTACCTCGTCGGCTGCCAGGTGAGCATCGCCGACGACGCCATCGGCGCCGGGGTCTCGGGTGGCTTCTCCACCGGCGGGGTGAGCGCGGGCGGATCGATCGGGGTCAACCTCGGCCCCGGCGAGGTGAAGTTCGTGCAGATCGACTACAAGGACATCCTCGAGCCGGGGGTGTACTCGGTGGAATACCGCGACGCCGAGATCGAGATCCAGGGCTGCGCCGGCTACGCGCAGGCCCGTGCCTACACCGTGGTCGAGATCATCGGCGACCACTACTCCAAGACCTCGCTCTACGGTGCCCCGTTCAGCATCGGCTGAACCGGCCCCGTCCTCCCTCGCTTCGCGAAACCTCAAACCCCCAAGGTGAATTCGATGTTCAACCGTCAGTATCTCGCCCGCCTGGGCGTCGGCGCGGTCGCCGCCCTCGCGCTCGGCCTGGCCGCCACCCCCGCCGCGACCGCCGACACCATCGTCGGGCTGCCCGGCGGCGAACTCGTCGAGACCCTGTCCGACGGCACCGTCGTGACCGTCCGGCTGACCGGGGAGTCGGCGAATATCAACCCCTCCCTCGGCTCGACGCCGGTGCACCGCAACGCCTGGGTCTCCGGGACCGCGCGGGTCGACCTCGCCGGGACCGGCGCCGAGGCCGGTGGCCTGGTCCTGCCCGGCTACGTCGTCGGCTGCCAGGTGAACATCGCCGGCGGCGGGGTCGGCGGCGGAGTGGAAGGGGCCTCGGACTGGGAGGGCAACGCCAGCGCAGGCGCCAACACCAGCGGTGAGCTGTCGCTCGGTCCCGGCCAGGCGAAGTCGTTCTACATTCTCGACCGGGAGAAGGCCGACGACTTCGGCAACGAGTCGCACAAGGCCTACAACGTGTTCTCCGGTGGCAGCGGATCGGTGACCTGGTCCGACCAGACCATCGGCCTGTCCGGCTGCGGCGGGTACGCCCAGGCGCGCGCCTTCGTCAGCGTCGAGATCGTCACCGAGCGCGTCACCAGCTGGGTGACGCTGTGGGGCCAGCCGTTCAGCCTCGGCTGACACCTGGTCCGCCGCGGCGGCGAACCCGCCGCCGCGGCTTTCGCGAACAACGTCAACGAATCTTCCCGAACGGAGTCGAAACCATGACCGCAGTACAGCCCACCCGAGCCCTGGAGTCCGTGCCCGCCGACACCCCGATCGCCGACATCCTCGCGATCATCCAGCGCGACGGCGGCGCGATCATCAAGAACTTCCTCACCAAGGACCAGATCGAGCGGTTCAACACCGACGTCGAGGCGCCGCTGCAGGCCCTGCGCCCCGGTTCGACCCATGAGAACGAGATCGTCGCCGCGTTCCACGGCAGCAACACCAAGCGGCTGACCAACCTCGTCACCCACAGCCCGACCTTCCGCAACGAGATCATCGAACACGACCTCGTGCACGGGCTGTGCGACGCGGTGTTCCTCGAGGAGTCGGGCACCTACTGGATGACCACCGCCCAGGTCATCGAGATCGGCCCCGGCAACGCCGCGCAGATGCTGCACCGCGACCTCGGCAACTGGTATCCCTTCATCGGGATGGGCCCGCAGGGTCCCGAGGTGACCATCAACTTCCTGATCGCGTTCACCGACTTCACCGAGGAGAACGGCGCCACCCGGGTCATCCCCGGCAGCAACCACTGGGAGAACTTCGAGGACAGCGGCACGCCGGAGGCCACGATCCCGGCGGTGATGAACGCCGGTGACGCGCTCGTCATCAGCGGCAAGGTCGTGCACGGTGGCGGCGCCAATCAGACCACCGACGAGTACCGGCGCGGCGTCGCCTTCACCTTCAACCCGGGTTTCCTCACCCCCGAGGAGGCCTACCCGTTCCTGGTCGACCCGGAGGTCGCCAAGACGCTCTCGCCGCGCGTGCAGCGGGTCCTCGGCTTCCGCTCCCAGTACCCGACCGGCTCCCCCGGCCTGTGGCAGGTGGACTACGCGGATCTCGCCGACCACCTCGGTCTCGATGCCTGACCGATCCGATCACCGACTTTGTCACTCGACCAGGTTGACGGACAGAGTCGTATAGTGCTCGGCATGGCTCATGTCTCCGCGGCCGAACGCCGCCCGCAGCTCATCAAGGCGGCGATCGACCTCATGACGAGGAAGGGCGTCGCCGCGGGCAGCACCAGGGCGATCGCCGCCGAACTCGGGGTGGCACAGGCGACGGTGCACTACACCTTCGGGACGAAGGAGGACCTCTACGCGGCGGTGATGGAACAGATCACCGAGGACGTCGTCACGCAGCTCGCGGCCGCGGCGCCCGAGGGCGGCGGGTTCGAGGAGACGCTCGCCGCGCTCGCCGATGAGCTGTGGCGCAGCATGGCGGAGCCGGCGACCAACCATCAGCTGCTCACCGAACTCACCATGTACGCGCTGCGGGTCCCGCGCCTGACCGAGGCCAGGGAGAGCCACTACCGCCAGGTCCTCGGGGTGACCACCGCGCTGCTGACCGAGACGGCGGAGCGGACCGGCTTCGCGCTGGCCGAGCCGGTCGAGGTCGTCGCCCGGTTCTTCCTCGCCGGATTCGACGGGCTGACGATGCAACGCCTCAGCCTGCCCGACGGTGACGCCGAACGCGTCGGGCTGCGCGCGCTGGTCGCCGCCACCGTCGCACTCGCCGGTGGCCGGCTGACACTCACCGACGTGCGGCTCGACTGAACGAGATGACCGCCGGGGGCGCGCCCCCGGCGGTCATCTCGTTGTGTTGCCGTCAGCCTGCCCAGACATCCTCGACGAAACGCCCTGACTCGACGAGCTCGGCCAGCCAGGTGGCGGCGTCCTCGTCGGTACCGCCCGCCCACTCCCGGTGGATCCCCAGGAACGCCGCGCGCACGGCGGGCGCCATCCGGTGACCGTCGCCGCAGACGTAGACGCGCCCACCGGCGGCCAGGATCGACCACACCTCCGCGCTCTCGCGGGCGAGGCGGTCCTGCACGAAGCGGGCGCCGTCCTCGGGCGCGTGCATGAAGGTGGGGCGCATGCTCACGGCCCCGGCCGACTCCGCCGCCGCGAACTCCGCGCGATGCAGATAGTCGACCTCGGGGTGGTCGCAGCCGAAGTAGCACAGCAGGGTCCCGATCGCTCCGGCGTGCGCGCGGTCGAGGACGGCGCCGCGGAACGGCGCCAGACCCGTACCCGCGCTGACCAGGATCACCGGTACCGACGGATCGTCCGGGAGGCGGAACGACTCGCTGCACGGCAGCACCCTGGCCTGCACGATGTCACCGGGGCGCAGGGTCTGCGCGTAGTGCGAGGCGATCCCCGCGAAGGTGCCGTCGCCGGCACGGTGGGGCGCGGCCAGCAGCGAGACCATGAGGTCGACCTCGCCGGGCTGGGCCGCGGCCGAGGAGGAGATCGAGTAGTGCCGCGGGCGCAGCACCGGCAGCAGTTCGAGGAACACCTCGAAGGGCAGCTCACACGCGCGGTACTGCTCGAGCAGATCCAGCAGGCTGCGCCCGGCGCCGGTCACCCGCGCGCGGAAGGTCTCGGCGTCGGCCGCGGCGAGTTCGGCCAGCGGCTGCCGCTCGGGCGGGCAGCCGGTGTGCTCGGCGAGCACGGCGACCTGCTCCGGCGTGGCCGGGTCCTGCAGCTCGACGAAGTCGGTGAGCAGCCTGCGCAGCGTCAGCGGACGGTCGACGGGCAGGGCGTTGCGGCTGCGGCGGCGCGCGCGCAGCTGGACGGTCCGGTCCAGGTCGAGGCCGAACCGGGCGGCGACCCGCGCGACGAGCTCGGCGGGGTTGCTCGGCAGCACGGCCAGATGGTCGGCGGTGCGATAGGTGACGTCCGCGGGCAGCCGGATGCGCAGGAATCGCTTGGACCGGCCCAGTGCGTGCTCGGTGTCGACGAGTTCGTAGGCGTCGAGGACCTCCATCGGCCGCAGGCCGTGGCGGGCCGTCAAGCCGCCGAGGACCGACTCGGAGGCGTCGGCCAGTTCGTACAGTCCCTGGTCGGCGTCCGGCGCGGGCGCGTCCGGCGCGGCGCCTGCCACGGGCGTGCCGTAGCGGTCGAGCAGCGCGGTCAGCAGGTCGGCGGTCCACCGGTCGACCGCGCCGGCGAAGTCGCCGGAGGCGTCGGCCACGCCGCGCGCGAGCAACGGGGTGGCCCCCGCGGCGGCCAGGCGCTCGTCGATGAGCGTCGGGATCCGCTGGTAGGTGGCGGCCCAGTTGCGGTCGCCCACACCGAGAACCGCGTAGGTGAGGCCGTCGAGTGAGCCGGGTTCGAGGCCTTCGAGCCAGGTCACGAACTCGGCGGCGTCGTCGGTGGGGCGGCCGTTGTAGGAGGCGGCCACGATCACCAGTGGGCCGTCGAGATCGGCCAGCTTCCCGACGTAGGAGTCGAGGGCTGCGACGGTCGGGGTGAAGCCGCTGTCCTCGCCGTCGACACCGAGGTCGCCGACGATGCCCGAGCAGGTACCGAGATTGGATCCGTGCAGGAGCGTCAGTGCCGTTCCCGCCGCCCGCCGGACGGTGGTGCCCCCGGGTCCGCCGTCGACCACCGTCGTGGCCGCCGCGCGCTCGGGAATCCGGCGCTCGTCGCCGGTGCGGCGGGCCAGGTCGAGGGTGAAACCGTCGGGCTTGATGGTGAGCGAGGACTTGATCTTCAGCTGGTAATCATGGTGGTCGACCAGGCGGTACCGGTGCACGAGCAGACCGAGCAGAAGGGTGGCCTCGTGCAGGGCGAACTGACGGCCGATGCAGGCGCGTTCGCCGTTGCCGAACGGCTTGAACAGGTGCACCGAGCGCGCGGCCTCCCGCTCCGGCGTGAACCGCTCCGGGTCGAAGAGGCCGACGTTCTCGCCCCAGGCCGGGTCACGGTGCAGCGCCGGGGTGAGCACCGTCAGGGTCTCTCCCGCGCGGACGGCGTAGCGCCCGCCGATGACGGTGTCGTGGATCGGTTCGACGGCGAAGCCGGGCGCGGTGGGCCACAGGCGCAGGCTCTCGTTGAGCACCTGCCGGATGTAGGAGAGCTTGCCGATCTCGGCGTAGTCGGGGTCCGGCATGTCGGTGTCGCCCCAGAGCGCGTCCACCTCGGCCTGGGCGCGCGCCAGGACCGCGGGGTGTTTGGTCAGGTAGTAGAGCGCGAACGACAGGGCGCCACTGGTGGTCTCGTGTCCGGCGATGAGGAAGGTGATCACCTGGTGGCGGATGTTGACGTCGTCGAGCGGCCGCCCGGTCACCGGATCGTCGGTGTGCAGCATCATGCCGAGCAGATCGTCGGTGCTGTCGTCGCCGGAGGCACGGCGCTGCCGGATGACACTGTCGACCAGGTCGGTCATCAGCGCGGCATCCTCGCGGAAGCGCTGCGCCTGCTTGCGTTTGAGGAATTCCGTGCCCGGCACGGATTCGCCCTTGTCCTGGGTGAAGCCGAGCGCCCGCGCCATCGCCTCGACGAACGGGTGCAGCTCCTCCTTGCGGAAGGACTCGAAGTCGTAGCCGAAGCCGCACAGCCCGATGGTGTCGAAGGTCAGCCGCGTCATGTCGTCGGGCACGTCGACCGACCGCACCCCGGCGAGCCGATCCCACTTGCCGATGAGCGAGCGGGCCACCCCGAGCATCGTGGCGTGGTAGCCGCGCATCGCACCGAGCGAGAACGCGGGCATCAGGATGTCGTGCGCCTTGCGCCAATTCGGCTCGTGGTTGTACGCCGTGAACAGCCCGTCGCCCGCGATCTGGCGCACCTCGACCAACTCGTTGTGCACGTTCTTACGGAAGCGCGTCTCGTCCGACAGCTCCGTCACCAGGTCGAGGCCACCGACGATGACCATCTCGGTCCCGAACATCCGGACGCGGTAGATCGGGCCGAAGTCCCTGACCTCGTTCATCATGTGCTGGAGCCCGTCCGCGCCCCCGGGAATGGTGAGAGCGTGTCCGACCAGGGGCAGCGCCGGGCGTTCGGGGATCGCCTCGAGCCTGCCGACGGACGTCTCGATCATGGTCATGCCTTTCGTCGCTCCAATGCACTCGGCACCGAGCGTACAAGTGACCTTGTCACCTGACCATGTCGCCTGACAGTGTCGCTTGACACGGTCGCGCCCGGAACCGAATCAAGGGTGAGAACGTTGCCCCGAACCGCGCTTGACAGCAGACATTGTCACTCGACAAGGTTGAGTGACTTGTTCGGTCGAACAAGTCGAGTCGAGAGAAATCGAGGTCCCCCACGATGAGCACCATGCTCGCCGGACGGCTCCGTCTGGACACCCGCTCCTTCGCGGTCGAAGAGGTTCCCATCCCGGTTCCCGGACCGGGCGAGATCCTGGTCGAGGTGCGGGCCGCGGGGGTCTGCCTGTCGGATGTCCACCTGATCGACGGCAGCCTGAGCCCCTTCTTCCCGGTGGATGCCGTCACGGCGGCGGGCGCCGTCACCCTCGGCCACGAGGTCGCCGGCGTCGTCCACACGCTCGGACCCGACGTACGCGGCGCCTGGACGCCCGGACAGCGCGTGGTGCTGCAGGCCGGCGAATCCTGCGGCGACTGCGCCGGCTGCCTGCGCCGGATGATGTGCCACCGGCCCCGGACCCGCGGTCTCGACTACGACGGCGGCTGGGCGCAGTACGCGCTCGCCCGCGAGGACACCCTGCTCCCCATCCCCGACGGTCTCCCCTTCGACCAGGCCGCGATCATCCCCGACGCGGTCTCCACCCCGTACGCCGCCATCGTCGGCACCGGCGACGTGCGGCCCGCGCAGTCGGTCGGGATCTGGGGCGCGGGCGGACTCGGCGCGCACGCCATCCGCCTGGCCCGGATGGTCGGCGCGGCGCCGATCATCGCGATCGACCCGCTGCCGACGGCCCGCGAGCGCGCGCTGCTGTTCGGCGCGGACGTCGCGCTCGACCCGCTCGCGCCGGACTTCGCCGAGTCGGTCCGCGCGGCGACGGCGGGACGCGGACTCGACGCCGCGTTCGACTTCGCGGGCGTCGGCGCGGCCCGCGCGCAGGCCGCGTCCGTGCTCGCCCCGTTCGGGTCACTCGTGCTGGCCGGGCTCACCCCCGAGCCGGTGACGATCGCCGACAGCATCGACTTCTGCTTCAACGTCAATCAGGTCCGTGGCCACTACGGCTCCGAACCCGAGCATGTGGAAGCGCTGGTCGGGCTGGCCTCGGCCGGGCGGATCGACCTCGCCCCGTCCATCACCGCGCATGTGCCGCTGGCCGAGGCTGCCGACGCGGTCGCCCGCCTGGAACACAAGGTCGGCGATCCGATCCGCCTGGTCCTCACGCCCTGAGAACCGGCGGAATCACCGCTCGCCCGGCGCGCGCAGGAACTCCGCGACGCGCGGGGCGAGCTCGTCGGCGCGGGTGATCAGCCCGAGATGACCGTCCGGGTAGACGTGCAGGGTCGCATGCGGCAGCAGCCGCCGCATGATCCGCCCGTTGACCAGCGGGATGATCGGGTCGTCGGACCCGGCGAGAATCAGGGTGCGCTGCCGGATCAGCGGCAGGAACGGCAGGCTGCTCCAGCCCACCCCGGCCAGCAGTTGCAGCGCGTAGCCCGCGCCGGGTTCGCGTGGGCTGTGCCGGTGCAGGATCTCCTCCGCCAGCCGCGGCTCGTCGCGCAGCCTGCCGCCGTAGAGCGTCGCGGCGATGCGCGCGGCATAGGCGGGATCGCGGTAGCGGCGGGGCGTGATCATCTTGCTCAGCACCCGCGGGTGCGCGGGGACCATCAGCGAACCGGTCGCGGTGGCGACCAGCACCAGCCGCCGGCAGCGGCGGGGATGCTGGAAGGCGAACTGCTGGGCGAGCCCGCCGCCCCACGAGATCCCCAGCACGTCGACCTCGCCGTAGCCGAGTTCGTCGAGCACCCGGCCGAGCAGGTGCGCCAGGGTCGCGAAGGTGTAGGGCAGGCGCGGTGATTCGGAACCACCGATGCCGGGCACGTCGAACCGGACGACGGGGATCGCGGGGTCGAGCCGGTCGACGAACGGCTGCAGCAGTTCCAGGCTCGCGCCGATGCCGTTGCACAGCACGAGTGGACGCCCCGGCCCCGGCCGCACCGCGACGCGCAGCCGCCGCCCGTTCATCCGCAGCTCGCGAACGGCGGTGCTCATGGCGCCGAGGCGTCGATGCGCCGGCCGAGCTCGGGAAAGGTGCGGATCGCCTGCAGGGCGATGGTCAGGTCGCTCACCTGCCGCGGATCGTCGAGTGAGCCACCGAGATGCTCCTCGAGCCTGCGGATGCGGTGCCGGACCGTGTTCTCGTGGCAGTAGAGCAGCCGGCCCGCCTCGGCGGCCGAACCGTGGGTGTCGAGCCACGCCCGCGCCGTCGCCAGCAGCATCCCGCGCTCGTAGTCGGGCAGGACGAGCACCCCGCGCAGCACCCGCAGCACGAACACGCGCGTCGTCTCGCGGTCGCGGACCAGCAGGTCGATGTGCGGATCGTCGTCGAGCTGACGGACGTCCTTCGTCCCCGGCGGCAACGTTTCCAGCGCCACCTGCGCCAGGCGCAGGGCGCGCGCCGCGCCGTCGAGGCACCCGAAGGCCGGACTCACCCCGACGCGTCCGACGGCCACCTGGTCGAGCAGCGCGAGGATCTCCGCGGGATCGCGACGGCGCCCCAGCGACAGCACCCCGATCTCGTGGTCGGGCTGCGACCGCCAGGCCGACCCGACGTCGAGTTGCCGGAGCCGGTCCTCGAATCGCGGCAGTGGTGACGACTCGCCGTCCGGCGCCTCGGCGACGAGCACCAGGAAGGTCCCCTCGTAGGGCAGGTCGAGGAGCTTGGCGACCTCCCAGGTGCTGTGCGAGCCGGATCCCGGGCCGTCCAGGATCGCCGAAAGCAGGCCGGACCGGCGGCGGTCGGCGGCGATCACGCGCTCGCTCGTCTCCTGCCGATAGGCGTCGGTCAGCGCCAGCGAGTAGTCGTCGGCCAGCTCCCAGATGGTCGTCGCGGCGTCGAGCAGCGCGTCGACCGAGCGTCGTCCCGACCGGCGGGCCGCGTCGAGCAGCCGCTGCCACACGAAGGCGAAGCCGAGCCGGTAGGCACGCAGGACCTCCGGCAACGGCACGCCCTGCGCCGCCCGCCTGCGGCCGATCTCGCGCGGCGCCGAGACGTCGGTGTCCCGGTCGCCGCGCATGTGGCCCAGGATCTGGCGCATGTTGTCCACCAGCGATCGCCGAAGCTCTCGGTGGTCGACGATGCGCGCCTGCCGGTAGACCTCGATCTGTTCGGTGATCCGGCGGACGAGTTCGTCGGCCAGGGTGTCGACTTCGTCGTACAGAGCGCCGGCGAGCTCGGCGGCCGGCGGAGCGAGGCTGGCGGGAGGCACCTCGAAAGGCTATCCAGGCCCCGGCGCTTGCGCTGTGGCCGGCGGCGGGACTGTGCGCCGCGACACGATGGCGGCGCGGTCGTTGTCGCCGCCGACATTGGCGCCCGCCCGCCCGTCGGTCACTGTGTGTCCACGCGTTCGGCACGGTGGCCGCACCTGAGATGCGGCACTTGTCACCGACGCCGGGCAGCCACCTCTCCCCCGACGACCACCGCGCCCACTTCGACGCGGAGACATCGGAGCACGCCGCGCGGTACCCACCCGCGTGGCCCACAGGAGTGGAGGCATCATCATCACCCTCGGCACGAACCGCGACCCGGCCGCCGACGACACCCTCGCCACAGCCGACCCCGCGACCGGAGACGAACCCGAGCACGCGCTACCCCTCGACCAGATGCTGATCCAGGCGGCACTCGGCACGGCGGGCCGGTGGCTGCCCGGCCGGTCCGGCGTGCGATTCCTCGACGCGCTGGCCAAGCACCCCGATCGGGTGACGGCCCGGCTCGGTGGCCTCGTCGACGAGCTCGGCCGCATCGCCAAGGGCACCTCCACCGTGGCGCCGCATCGCAAGGATCGCCGGTTCGCCGATCCGGCCTGGTCGGCGAATCCCCTGCTGCGACGCGTCGTGCAGGCCTACCTGGCGACGGCGGCGACGGCCGAGGGCCTGGTGGCCGACGCGCCGCTGGAATGGCGCGACGCCGAGCGGATGAGATTCGTGGTGTCCAACCTCGTCGAAGCCGCGGCGCCAAGCAACAATCCGCTGATCAGCCCGGTGGCGTGGAAGGCCTTCCTGGAATCGAGCGGGTCGAACACCATCGCGGGCCCGCGCAATCTCGTCGGCGATTTCGCGAGTTCACCGCGGATCCCGACGATGGTGGAGCCCGACGCGTTCGCGGTCGGCGTCGACCTCGCGATCACCCCGGGCGCGGTCGTGTACCGGGCGCCGATGTTCGAGCTGATCCAGTACATGCCGCAGACCGACACGGTCCGCGACGTGCCCCTGCTGATCGTGCCGCCGACCATCAACAAGTACTACGTGCTCGATCTCGCGCCGGGCCGCAGCCTGATCGAATACCTCGTCCAGCAGGGGCAGCAGGTCTTCGTGATCTCCTGGCGCAATCCCGACGAGCGCCACAGCGACTGGGGCGTCGACGCCTACGCCGCCGCCGTGCTCGCGGCGTTCGACGTGGTCCACCGGATCAGCGGCGCCCCGTCGGTGCACACGCTGGCCGCGTGCTCGGGCGGCCTGATCACCGCGCTGGCGGCCGGGCACCGCGCGGCCACCGGCGGACTCGGCCCGCTCGCGAGCATGAGCCTGCTGGTCACCATGATCGACCAGAATCGCGCGGGCGTGGTCGGCTCACTCATCGACGAGGGCATCGCGCGCGCCGCGATCGCCCGCTCGGCGCGCAAGGGGTACCTCGACGGCAGGCATCTCGCCGAGGTCTTCGCCTGGATCCGGCCCGGTGATCTGGTCTGGAACTACTGGGTCAACAACTACCTGCAGGGCAAGCCGCCGCCGAAGTTCGACATCCTGTTCTGGAACGCCGACACCACGCGCATGCCCGCCGCCCTGCACCGTGACTTCATCGAGGCCGCGGTGGGCAACAAGCTCGCGACGCCCGGCGCGGTCTCGGTCCTCGGCACCCCGGTCGACCTCGGCGCGATCACCGTCGACTCCTACATCGTCGCCGGGTCGGCCGACCACATCTGCCCGTGGCGCAACTGCTACCGCAGCGCCGGGCTGTTCGGCGGCAAGGTCCGTTTCGTGCTGTCGACCAACGGCCACATCGCGGCGCTGGTGAACCCGCCGGGCAATGCCAAGGCCGGCTATCAGGTGTCGGAGGACACCTCGCTCGACCCCGCCGCCTGGCGCGCCGCCGCCGCCACCGCCAAGGGCTCGTGGTGGCCGGACTACGCCGCGTGGCTCGGTGACCGCTCGGGGCCGGACCGGCCCGCCCCGACGACCCTGGGCAACGCGGAGTTCCGCCCACTCGGGACCGCGCCGGGCACCTACGTCATGGACAGATAATCCGCCGAAGGCCCCGGTGGTGCGCTCCGAATCACACGCCGAAATCGCCGCTGACCCCGACGTTGCCAGCTGATCCTCAGGTTCGCCTGGAAATGTCGGTGGCGCGAGAGACAGAGGAGTCGGTGTGTTCAACCGTTGGGGCGACGTGGTGAGTCGCTGTCGTTTCGCGGTCATCGCGCTCGTCGGTGCCGCACTGCTGGGGCTGGGCGTGTACGGACTCGGTTTGTCCGACCACCTCACCTCGAGCGGCTGGGACGACCCCGGTTCCGAATCCGCGCAGGGCTCCCGGATCGCGGACCAGGCCTTCGGCCGCGACCACACCGCCGACGTCATCGTGCTCTACAGCGCGCCCGACGGGAAGACGATCGATGATCCGGCGTTCAGCGGCACCGTCGTCGCCGGCCTGAACCGGGCGCTGGCCGAGCATCCCGGCGAGATCGACAAGATCAACGGCGCCTACTGGCGGGTGGGTGACGCGCCCGCGGTGCCGTCGGTGTTCGGCTCGGCCGACAAGAAGCACGCGTTCGCCTCGGTGGCGCTCGTCGGCGACAACGACACCGATCTGCTGCGCAGCTACCGCGCGGTGAGCGATGCCTTCCGCATCGACGGTGTCGACGTGGAGGTCTCGGGGCTACAGGCCGTCGGCGGCACCCTCAACGACACCATCGCCACCGATGTCCACCGCATGGAACTGCTGGCCATCCCCGCGGTGGCGGTGCTGCTGTTCTTCGTCTTCGGTGGCGTCGTCGCCGCCGCGCTGCCGCTGATCATCGGCGGGCTCACCATCTTCGGCGCCAACGGCATCGTCATGGCGATCACGCACTTCACCGACGTCAACTCGTTCGTCTCCGCCGTGGTCTCGATGATCGGCCTCGGCCTGGCCATCGACTTCGCCCTGTTCATCGTCAGCCGGTTCCGCGAGGAGCTGGCCAACGGCTACGACACGCCGACGGCGGTCCGGCGCTCGGTCGCGACGGCGGGCCGCGCCGTGGTGTCCTCCGCCACGATGATCATCGCCAGCCTCGGTGGCATCCTGCTGTTCCCCCAGGGCTTCCTGCGTTCGGTCGCCTACGGCACCATCGCGACCGTCTCGCTCGCCGCCCTGACCGCGGTGACGATCCTGCCCGCCATGCTGGCCGTACTCGGCCCGCGCGTCGACATGCTCGGCATCAAACGGTTCCGCAGGACCAAGACCGCCGAGGAACTCGACAACGGACTCTGGGGCAGGCTCCCCCGCTGGGTGATGCGGCACCCCCTGCGGGTCGCCGTGGCGGTCGTCGTCGGCCTGCTGCTGCTGATCATCCCGATCAAGAACCTCGCCTTCGGCGGTATCAACGAGAAGTACCTGCCGCCCGACAACAGCACCCGGCTCGCGCTCGAGCACTTCTACGAGGTGTTCCCGCTGAAGAAGACCGACCCGATCCAGCTGGTCTTCGTCGGGGAGGACACCACCGCCATCGGCGCGGCCTGGAAGCAGGCCAATCAGGCGCCGGGCCTGGTCGGCCAATTCGGCGTGCCGAGCAACACCGGCTCCACCGATCCCGCGGTGTATCGCACCTCGGCGACGCTGGTGGATCCGACCGGCAACGCCGAGCCGACGATCGACTACCTGCGCGCCATCGACGTGCCCGACGGCGTGCGGATGTATGTCGCGGGGCAGCCCGCGATCATGGCCGACAGCATCGACACCCTGCTCGACCGGATGCCGCTGATGATCGCGCTGGTGCTGCTGGTCACGACCGTGCTGATGTTCCTCACCTTCGGCTCCCTGGTGCTGCCGATCAAGGCGGCGCTCATGAACGCCCTCGGGCTCGGTGCCACGCTCGGCATTCTGACCTGGATCTTCATCGACGGTCACGGGGCAGGGCCGCTGAACTTCACGCCGCAGCCGATCAGCGCGCCGGTCCTGATGCTGATCATGGCGGTGGTCTACGGACTCTCCACGGACTACGAGATCTTCCTGGTCTCCCGCATGGTCGAGGCGCGCGCCTACGGCGCGTCGACCACCGAGGCGATCGGGATCGGGACGGCGCGGACGGGGCGCATCATCACCGCGGCCGCGCTCATCCTGCTCGTCGTGACCGGCGCGTTCGCGTTCTCCGATCTGGTCATGATGCAGTACATCGCCTACGGCATGATCGCCGCGCTGTTCATCGACGCGACGATCCTGCGCATGCTGCTCGTCCCGGCCATCATGAAGCTGCTCGGCGACGACTGCTGGTGGGCGCCCAAGTGGGCGAAGCGGATTCAGGAGAAGGTCGGTCTCGGCGAGCCCGTCCTGCCCGACACCGTCGGCGCACCGCCGCGGCGCGGCGAACTCGTCGGGCGCTGACCCGGCGGGTCACCCGCCTTCGCGTGCGGCCGCCCGTCTGCCGAGGCGGGCCGCGAGCACGGGCGCGCCGATGCCGTGCAGCAGGATGCTGCCGCTCACCACGACCAGGGTCACCCCCACCACCAGTTCGGTGTCCGGCGAGTCCGCCATGCTGTTCATGGCCAGCAGGCCGAAGACGATCGAGGCGACGCCGCGCGGGCCGAGCGCGCACAGCATCACCCGTTCGGACAGGGTGAAACGCGACCCGATCAGCGCGAGCCAGGTCGGCACCATGCGGAACAGGGTGAGCGCCAGCAGGCCGTAGACGACCACCGTCCAGTGCAGCCACGGGCCGGCCATCGCGATCGCCCCCACGACGAACCACAGGCTCAGGCCGAGGAACTGGCCGAGGCGCTCGGTGAGCTCCAACGGCTCGTCGGGGATGTCGCGATGGGTCGCCCGGTAGGCGATGCCTGCGAGGAACGCCGCGACGAACCCGTTGCCGTCGATGAGGATCGCCAGCGTGAAGGTGAGCACCGGGATGGCCAGGATTCCGCAGCGCACGGTGCGCGGATCGGTCCAGCCCCGCGCCGCGGCCGCGGAGAGCCCGACACCGGCGGCGATGCCGATCGGGACGCCGACCAGCACCGACTTCGCCACCGCCGCCACCGCGTGTCCGAGTGCCCCCAGCGCGTCCTCGGAATCGATGGCGCGCCGGTAGGCCTCGAGGGCGAACAGCATGATCGGGGCGACGAGCCCGTCGTTGAGGCCGCTCTCGACGTTGAGCGTGTCGCGCACCCGCTTGGTGATCCTGTTGTCCCGCAGGATCGATTGCGCGGGAACCAGATCGGTCGGCATCACGATGCAGGCCACGATCAGGAGCAGGGGCCACGAATCCAGGCCGAGTACGAAACGGCCGACGACCGTGGCCACGACGATGCTGACCACGAAGGCCACCAGCATCCTCGTCACCCCGGTGTTCCTGGCGACCCGCTCCCGGATCTCGGTCGCGTCGTTGAACAGGAACAACGCCAGCCCGAACTCGACGACCCGCAGTGCCGTGCCGGTGTCGATCGTCTCCAGCAACCACTCCCTGTCGGTCAGCCCGACAGCGGCACCGGCGACGATCATCGCGACCGGCTCGGTCACGCTCCACCGGACGAGGGCTCTCGACACGCACGCCCATGCCAGCACGATGGCCATCGTCAACGCGATCGCGAGAAACATCGCCCTCCCGCGGCTACTCGAACGGTCGTTGGTTTCGCTCAGGCTACGGCTGACCAGCGGCGATCGCGACTACCACCAGCCGAGGACGGGCTGTAGTGCCCGGCCGAGTGGTCCGGCCAGGGAGCGGGAGTAGCTCGCGGTGAGGTGGTGTTCGTCGTGATAGATCAGGACGTTTCCCTCGGCCACCGAGCAGAGGGCCGGTTCGCAGACCGCGTCGCTCAGGTCGATCGGGAAGACGCTGGGGAAGGCCGAACTCGGGGCGAGGGCGGGGTTGACCGGGGCGAGGGCGTCCGCGCGGCGCATGCCGCAGGTGATGCGGTCGCCGCCGGCCGCCAGGCAGTCGGTGGCCTTGTAGCGCACGGTGCCGCGGCGCAGCCAGGGCGTGTCGCGGATCGCGACCACGTTGAGGCCGCGATCCGACAGTGCCGCCCACACGGCGAGGTAGTCGTCGGGGGTCTCGTCGCCGCCCTCGTCGCGGGGACGGGTCCCGGTGGTGAACACCCAGTCGGGGCGTTCGGCGCCGAGGCGGTCGATCACCTCGGCCGACCAGTCCCGGCAGTCCGGGTTCGGCTCGCCCATGTACAGGGCGTCGGCGGCCAACGTCAGCGGGCAGCCCATCTTCAGGTACACCTGAACGCGGAACGCGTGTTCGTCGGCGAGGACCTGCAGGGCCGGGAGCCAGTGCTCGGCATGGGAACTACCGACCAGGGCGAGGGTGCGGTCGGCCTCGGGATCGCCGTAGGTACACGTGACGACTTCGCGGGTGTCCCAGTCCGCGATGCAGCCGTCCCGGGTAGGTGGCGGGACGTCGGCGGCGGCCTCGAACAGCGTCGGCCGCAACGGTTCCACCGAGGTGGGCACGCCCGAGGCCAGGGCCTCGGCGCCGGGATAGCGCTGCGGGTTCTGCGTCTCGGCCACCGCCGCCGGGCTCGCGCGCAACGCACTCTGCCAACCGACGGTGATGACGGTCGTGACCGCGAGCAGCAGCCCCACCACGACCCAGACCGCACGGGTCGCCACCCCGCGTCGCAGCGGGAGTTCGACCCAGCGGTGGGTGAGCCAGGCCAGCACGAGCGAGATCCCGATCACCGCACTGCCCTCGGCGAGATCCGCGTGCGCGCTGCCGCTTTCGGCGAGGCAGAAGATCAGGACGGGCCAGTGCCACAGGTAGAGCGGATAGGCGTGGTCGCCGAGCCACCGCATGACCGGATGCGCCAGGATCCGGGTTGGCCACGGCCGCTCGGCGGGCGAGAGACGGGTGGCCGACAGGACCACCGCCGCGGTCGCGGCGACCGGCAGCAGCGCGGCCGGTCCGGGAAAGCGATTGGCGCCGTCGACGATCAGCCAGCCGCACAGCACCACGCCCGCGAGCCCGGCCGCGGCCAGCACACCGCCCACCCGGCGCGCGAGGACGACGTGCGGTGCGAGGACGGCGAGTCCGGCTCCGGCCAGCAGCTCCCAACCGCGCGCGAGGGTGTCGTAGTAGTTCCAGCCCTGGTGTGTCGCGGTGCCGGACGCCGCGTAGCCGAACGAGGCGAGCCCGGCCGCGACCACGACCGCGCCGAGCGCGAGGCGGGTGCGATCGGTGCGCCCGCACAGCCAGGCGAGCACCGCCACCCCCAGCAGGACGCCCACATAGAACTGGCCCTGCACCGACATCGACCACAGGTGCTGCAGCGGGCTGACCGACGGGTCGGCGGCCAGATAGTCCGACCATGTCCACGCCAGCTGCCAGTTCTGGAAATACAGCATCGACGCGAGAACCTGTGCGGCCGTGGACGACCACTGCGTATACGGCTGCCACGCGATCGTGGCCGCGACGACCGCGGCGAGCACCACCGCCATCGCCGGCACCAGCCGCCGCGCGGTCCGCCGCACCACCGCCCACGCCCAGCGCGCCCCCGCGCGCTCGGCCCGCCGCAGCACCAACCCCGTGAAGAAGAAGCCCGACAGCACCAAGAACACGTCGACGCCGCCGGAGACCCGGCCGAACCACACGTGGAAGACGACGACCAGCGCGATCGCCAGTCCGCGCAAGCCGTCCAGGTCGTCCCGGTGAACCGAAGGGGTGGAACGGCTCTCGGCGCGGGCGCGCACCGCCCCGACGCGCACACCGGTCATCGCCGTCGGCTCCCGCTCGTCGAGATCGGCTCGGGCACTGGCGAACCCGAGTTTCGGCGACGGGGAGATGACCAGCACATGACTAGTCTCCTACCACGCCCTCCGCCGCCGGGTCCATTCGCGACCGACCGACCGGTTCAGCGCGACGACGCTCAGAAGACGAAGCCGCGCAAGGCCAGAAAGCGCAGCCCGCCGACCGCGGCCATGACGGCGAGCACGGCGCCCGCCTGCGCGGCGTCGGCGAGGCCCGGCGCCCAGAAGTCCAGGCAGGCCAGCGCCGCCGTCGTGGCGAGCAGGCCGAGCAGCGCCAGCCCGCCGCCCTCCCACTGCGCGGTGAACCAGCCGACCCGGCCGGCCGCGCGGAAGGTGAGCCGCCGGTGCAGTTCGTTCGCGACCACCGTGCTGACGACCGATCCGGCGACATTGGCCACCAGCGCGCCGGTCCCGTGCAGCGCCAGGAACAGCAGGACATAGGCGATGTTGCTCAGACCCCCGACCAGCGCGAAGCGGATCAGCTGGGCGAGGACGTGCCCGCCGTTCAGGTACCGCACCGCGCGAACGAACCGGCCAGGGTAGGCGAAACCCGCGACAGGCCACAGCGCGGACAGGTCGGCGCCGGGGAGCACTCCCTGGCGGGTCAGCGGCAGCGTGGTCATGGTTTTTCCGATCGAGCGCGGGGTCGTCGTCGCCGGTGCGATGACACGACTGACTATACGTAGATGTATACGTACACGCAAGATCGCGGGACGGCCCCCGGCGCGCCGGACACCTGCCCGCCGAACTCCGCGCCGCACCGGATTCGGCGTTTATCCGGTTCCCCAGCGGGCAAGCGCACGTCGTTCACCCGAGCGACCCGCCGGGCCACCCGGCCGGCTCGCCACCGCGAAAGGAGAAGTGCTGTGTCCACACGTGCAGGCGACAACCGGCCGCACCTCGGGCCGGGTCTCGGCATGATCGAACTCGGCGTGCTCCTCGGCCGCCGGGCCACGGTGGGGCGGCGCCCGTGATCGACAAGCAGACACTCACCGACCTCCCGAATACCCTGGTGCGCACCGTGTTCGAGACCGGAGCGCGGGTCCGGCACGCCAGGGTCTTCCATCCCAGGGGCGTCCGCCTGGCCGGGCGCTTCCACGCCACGGGCGACTTCGAGCCGTTGTTCGGCACGGGCGAGCGTGCCGTCATCGCGCGGCTGTCGAAAGGATTCGGCGCTCCGGGCGGGGTCCCCGATGTGCTCGGCCTGGCCTTTCGCGTGCTCGATCACGACGACCACCCGTGGGATTTCGCCCTGGCCACCACCGGGCGCGGCGCCCTGGGCCGGTTCGTCGTCACCCCGGCCCGCGGCTGGGCGGGCGCCCGTTTCGGCTCGCTCATGCCCTACCGATTCGGCGGCGGATCCCCGGTGTGGGTGTTCGCCGACCCGCTCGACAGCAACGACCTCCCCGCGGTCGCCTCGCTGCGGGCACTGAACGACCACCTCGACCACGGCCTCCTGCGTTTCACCCTCACCGCCGACGGCCTCGGCCACCCGCCGGCCACCCTCGGCGAACTGGACCTGCGCCGCGCCGAGCCGGGCGAGCACCGCACCGACTTCTTCGACCCGGTCCTCAACCGGCCCGCCGGTGTCGACCTGGTGCCGAACCTGGTCAACCGCGTCCGCGAAGCCGCCTACAGCGGCAGCCGACGCGGGCGCGAGGACTGAAAGCCCCGGCACCACGGTGACCGCCCTCGGCTCGCATCCGGGCAGCAGCTGCGGCTTGAACTGAGGGAAGCCGCCGTGACCTGCGGCGACGACCGGTCTCGGCGGCCCCGTGTCCGATTCGGGCGGTGCGCTGCCGGAGGGCCGGTGCGGGCCGGGTAACCTTCCCCCTCATGTGGACAATTCTCGCCATTTCCGTGGTCAGCTCCGTGATCATCGCGATCCTCTTCGCGACCGGCTTCCCGGAGCACTGAGCGACATCTCGTAGCTGACCCGTTGCTGTTGACCCGCGCCACGCGGGTCGGGTGAGAAGATCGCTGGGTGCCGACCAGTAGCCAGCCCAGTGCGCGGTCCGATGACGGCCGCTCGTTCGTGATCGCGGATGCCACCGGCAGCGCGCTCGTCGCGGGGTCGCTGGCGGTGATCGCCGCCGACGGACGGCGCCAATTGGTGCTCGTCGAGGATCGGTCCGAGACCACACCGGTCCGGTTGCGCGGCAGGCTGATCGGCGAGGTGGCCGAGAACGGTATCGACACCCGCGCCGGATATCCCTTCGCCGACGGCACCGTCGAACTCGTCGACGCGGCCACGGTCCAGACCCTGCACGACACCACCGGCGCGGTGCTCGAGGTCGGCGTGAACCTCACCCCACCCGGCGGACCCGCCCGGCTGCTGCCCCGGCGATTCAACCGGCACACCTTCTGGTGCGGTCAGAGCGGCTCCGGCAAGACCTACGCGCTCGGCGTGGTGCTCGAGCAACTGATCGCGCACACCGCGCTGCCGGTGGTGATCCTCGACCCGAACTCCGATTTCGTCCGGCTCGGCGAGCTCGATCCCGCCGCGAGCGGACCGACGGCCGCGGCGCTGGCCCGGCGCGACATCCAGGTCCTGCGCCCGCGCGGCGACAACCCTTTGCGCGCCCGCTTCACCGAGCTGCCGCTGCCGTCCAAAGCCGCTGTCCTGCGGATCGACCCGATCGCGGACCGCGAGGAGTTCAACGAGCTGATCCACCTGGCCGACGAGCTCGCCGCCGCCGAACTCGACCAGGCACTGCCGAACCTGCTGGTGTCGGAGTCGGCGGCGCAGCGCCGACTGGCCCTGCGGATCGAGAACCTCGGTCTGCTCGACTGGGAGGTCTGGGCACGCGGCGACCGCGCGGTCACCGACGTGATCGCGCGGCGTCCCGACGCGACGGTGCTCGACCTCGGCGGATTCTCCACGGCCGCACAGCAGCTGGTGGTCGCGCTGGCGCTGCTCGACGAGCTGTGGGCGCGGCGCGAGGAACGACGGCCGGTCCTGCTGGTCATCGACGAGGCGCACAACCTGGCCTCACCGCGGCTGGAGTCGCCGATCGCGGTCGCGGTGCGGGAACGGCTGATCCAGATCGCCGCGGAGGGGCGCAAATTCGGGCTGTGGCTGCTGCTGTCGACCCAGCGGCCGTCGAAGGTGCACCCCGGCATCATCTCCCAGTGCGACAACCTCGCGCTGATGAAGATGACCTCGCCGGTCGACCTCGCCGAGCTCGGTACCTACTTCGGGTACGCGCCCTCGGCGCTGCTCGGCCGCTCCCCCTGGTTCCGGCAGGGCGAGGCGCTGTTCGCCGGCGGTTTCGTCCCCGCGCCCGCCCTGGTGAAGGTGAACCAGCGCATCACCCCGGAAGGCGGCGCCGACGTGGGAGTGCCGCTGCGCTGACCGGTCGCGATGGTGCCGTTTTCGTCCGGATTCGCCGGAAACGGCCTAAAGTTGACTGATTGTGTGGGGCGATGTCGAGGGGAACGGACGAGTCGCCCTCGCCGTGTTCCGTCGGCGCAGGCCGAGCACTGTCGGCGTCTACTGGAAACTGGCGCGCGCCGGATTCAAACGGCAGGCCCAGTACAAGCTGGCGATGTTCGCCGGGCTGTTCACCAACTGCGTCTTCGGTTTCGTGCGCGCCGCCGTCCTGGTCGCCGCGGTCCGCGCCGCCGGTGATTTCGGTGGCTACACCGAGGGAACCATCGGCGCCTACGTGTGGCTGTCGCAGGCGCTGCTCGGCGCGACCCAGTTCATGGGACCACCGCTGGACCTGGTCGACCGGATCAAATCCGGCGACGTCGCCATCGACTTCCTGCGCCCTGTCGACATCCAGCTGAGCTACCTCGCCACCGACATGGGCCGTGCCGCCTGCACTTTCCTGCCGCGCGGCGTGCCGAGCATCATCATCGGCGCGGCCACCTTCGGGCTGTCGATGCCGACGACGCCGCTCGCCTACCTGCTCGGGCTGGCCAGTGTGTTGCTCGCAGTGGCGCTGTCGTTCCTGTGCCTGTTCGCGGTGGCGCTGATCGGGTTCTGGGTGGTGGAGATCCGCGGGATCCGGGTGCTGTACCAGATCGTCGGCACCTTCCTCGCCGGGCTCTTCGTCCCGGTCCACATGTTTCCCGACTGGTTGCGCGTCGTCGCGATGACGACGCCGTTTCCGTCCATCCTGCAGGCCCCGATCGATACGCTGTCAGGGCGGGCCGCCGGGACACAGGCGTTGACCACCGTTGCGGTGCAGTGCTTCTGGGTCCTGGCGATCGGACTGCTCGGCAGGGTGTTGCTGCGGGCGGGACAACGCAGGCTGGAGGTACAGGGTGGCTGAACCGGATTCCGCGCGCATCGTGGCCGGGACCTGGTTCACCCCCTATCTCGCAGTATTGCGTTCGCGTGTGAAAGCACAGCAGGTGTACCGGCTCTCGTTCGCCAGCGAGGTGTTCAGCGCCTTCCTGATCGGCCTGGTCGAGTTCGCCGAGGTGTGGGTGATCTTCCACAACGTGGGCGTGCTCGGCGGGCTCGACACCGACGCCGCTCTGCTGCTCTTCGGCCTGTCCAACACCTCGTTCGCGCTGGCCCAGGTGCTGGTCGGGCATCTGGACTCGCTGCCGACGATGATCCGCATGGGCACACTCGACGCCTACCACCTACGCCCGCAACCGCTGCTGCTGCAGTTGATCACCAGCGACATCTCGCTGCGCAGGCTCGCGCGCGCCGCCGTCGCGGTGATCGTGCTGTCCATCGGGCTGTGGCGCAACGATATCGACTGGGGCATCGCCCCGGTTACCTTGATCGTGATCACCCTGCTGAGTGGAATCGCGCTGTTCTGTGGCCTTTTCGTATGCGCGGCGGGACTACAGTTCTTTCTGATCGACGGTGCCGAGCTCACCAACAGCTTCACCTACGGCGGATCCTTCGCCGCGATGCAGCCCGCTTCGGTGTTCCCCGCGCCGTTGAAGCTGTTGTTCGGGTTCGCGATTCCGGTCGCGTTCACCGCCTACGTGCCGACGATCGCATTGCTCGGCCTGCCGGGGCCGCCGCTGTTGCCTGCGTGGTCGGCGTGGTTGACCCCGTTCGCGGCGGCATGGGTGTGGATATTGGCGTTCGCGGCGTGGCGGATCGGCACGAGGCACTATCAGGGAGGAGGGGGATAGCGATGCACGAGCACAGCACCGAACCGATCATCGACATCGACGACCTCACCCGCCAGTTCACGGTCTACCGCAAGAACGGCAGCCGCTGGCGCAGACATCGCGACACCATCACCGCCGTCGACCGGATGAGCTTCCGGATCGAACGCGGCTCCGCCGTCGGCTACATCGGCGCCAACGGCGCGGGCAAGTCGACCACGATCAAGATGCTCACCGGAATCCTGGTGCCGACCACCGGCACCGTCCGCACCTGTGGGCTGGAACCGGTGCGCCAGCGCAGGGAACTGGCCGCGCGCATCGGCGTGGTGTTCGGGCAGCGTTCCCAGCTGTGGTGGGATCTGCCGCTGCACGAGTCGTTCTCGATCCTCGCGGCGATCCACCGGCTCGATCCCGACATCGCCGACAAGCGCACCCACGAACTGGTCGAACAGCTCGAGATGGCCGACACGCTCGACACCCCCGTGCGCCAGCTCTCGCTCGGGCAGCGCATGCGCGCGGAAGTGGCCGCCGCGCTGCTGCATTCGCCAGAACTGGTGATCCTGGACGAGCCGACGATCGGGCTCGACGTGATCTCCAAGCAGCGGCTGCGCGAGTTCCTGCGGGCCGAGCGGATCGAACGCGGGACGACACTGCTGCTCACCACCCACGACATGGGCGATATCGAACGGCTCTGCGAGCGGGTCCTCGTCGTCGATCACGGCAGGCTGGTGTACGACGGTTCACTCACCGGACTGGGCGCCACCGTCGGCGCGCGCCGGGTCCTCGTCGTCGATCTGGCCGCGCCGACACCGGATCTCGACGACCTGCCGTGCGGGGCGCAGTTGCTCACCAGCGAGGCGGGCGGGATGCGACAGCGGCTGGCCTTCGACGCCGAACACACCACCGCGGCGGCGTTACTGGCCGCGGTGTCGGACCGGGCGAAGGTGCGCGACCTGTCGATCGAGGAACCCGGCATCGAGGACGTGGTGCGCCGCATCTACGAGTCGGCGCGGTGAGCGGGTTCAGCTGGGCGCGTGCGGGTTTCCCGAGTACAGGCTCACTTCGCCGTTCTCCCCGAGGAAGGCGTTGACCAGCATGATCCGCTGTTCGCGCAGGTCGGTGGCCTCGGGCGCGCTGGTGGTGATCGAGATCTGCGGGATGGCGGCCCAGTTCACCACATAGCGCTCGGGCGGGCCCGCGTCGTCGGACAGGCGCGCGATCCGGAACACCGAGATGGCGCGCCGCTCCATCAGGTCACCGACCACGTCGGCGATTCGCTGCGGGTCTTCCAACGCGAACAGGAACCCGAAGGTCAGTTCGGGTGAGGACACATAGGCGGGCACATTTGTCGAGGCTAGTCCATGCGCGCGGATTCGCGGTGGGCTCCGCGGATCCGATTGCCGGAAATGCGCCGCCGCGTCACACCGGAGACGTCCGCCGGTGACTTCGCCGTAACGGTCGATAACGATTTCCACTGGCCCGGCGTTTTGTACACCATACTATTGCGCGGCCACGCCGAATCGCGCTTTCCTGAGAGAGTCCCGATTTCCCGGGTCGTCTTCCTCGCCGCAGCGTCGCGGATATTCGTCGACGCCCGGGTGGGGCTGCGTCGGCGCCGGGGAGTACACGTCCCGAGTCCTCTCCGGCTCCGCGTATCCGCCAGCTCGATATTTCCAGGGGCGTGCACCATGCCGATCGATCCCGGCCTCCGTGTGGATACCGCGCAAATTCCGCCGCCGTCGGCGTTGATCCGGGCCTTCCTGGAACACGGTGGGCCCGAGATCCGGCGCCACCCCGTGCTCGACGCCGCAGGCGGACTCGCCCGCCACCACGAACGCAGGCGTGCCGCGATCGAGACGGCCCGCGTACCGGGAATGCCGAGCAGCCGGGTGGCGGCCTGCGGCAGGGTGATCGACGACATCGATCGCGAGCGGGCAGGCCTGATCGCCCGGATCGACGAGTGGGTCGCGGTCAATGTCGCCCACCGCGCGGGCGCGTCGCTGCACACCGAGACGCTCGGCGCGGTGATCGACCGGATGGCCGCGAAATGGATCGCCGCCCAGCAGGCGCTGGGCGGCGATCCGGTCGAGATGACGACACCGCGGCAGCGGGAGGCACGCACCCATCTGCACTGGTGCCGGTTGGCCGAATTGACCGACGGCTACCGGGACCTGATCACCGATGTCACCGAGCACCGCAGGCGGCTGCCGGTGTGGTGAGGGCTCAGGCCTTGTCGGCCTTGTCGCCGGGGGCGACGTCGGCGTCGGCGTCGGCGTCGGCGAACACCGTCGGCGCCGGCTCGTCGAGGTCGACGGCCCGGCCGAACTCCGGCTCGACGTCGAGATGCTGTTCGGCGTCGCGGCGCGCGGCCGCGGCGGCCTCGTTCATCTCGATCGCGTCGGTGACGAACTCACCGATCTCCCTGGCGACCTCGGCGACGACCCCGGTGATCAGGGCCGCGATATTGCCGACATGCCTGGCACCGGAGGACGTCAATTCCTGGACGAGATCTTTGTTGCTTTCGAATTTCCCGATCATTTACACGCCCACTTCGGTTGCCTTCCGATTACGCACCACGATAACACCGGGCTTGGGCGCCCTCTTGACGAAGCGATCCGGCACCGCCAGCAGGAAGATCTTGGCCCAGACCGAGCCGATCTGCTTCGAGAAACGGCCGGTGTTGTAGGGCAGGCCGTACTTCTCGGCCAGCGCCTTCACCTCGGGCGCCATCTCCGGGTAGCGGTTGGCCGGGATGTCGGGGAACAGGTGGTGCTCGATCTGGTGCGACAGGTTGCCCGACATGATGTGGAACAGCTTGGAGCCCTTGATGTTGGCCGAGCCGAGCATCTGCCGGACGTACCACTCACCGCGGGTCTCGACCTCGGTCTCCTCCTTGGTGAACGTCTGTACACCGGCCGGGAAGTGGCCGCAGAAGATGATCGAGAAGGTCCACAGGTTGCGCACCAGGTTGGCCGCGGCGTTGCCCGCCAGCGTGTGCAGGAACAACGGGCCGGTCAGCGCGGGGAAGACCACGTAGTCCTTGAGGACCTGCTTGCCCGCCTTCCTGGCCTGCCCCTTGAGCAGCGGCTTGAGCTCGGCCCAGGTGCGCTTGCCCTTGATGATGTTGTCGGCCTCGAGGTCGTGCACCATCACGCCCCACTCGAACAGCACCATCAGCAGGAAGGCGTAGAGCGGGTTGCCCAGGTAGTAGGGGTTCCACTTCTGACCCTCGTCGATGCGCAGGATGCCGTAACCGATGTCGCGGTCCATGTCGTGGACGTTGGTGTAGGTGTGGTGCATGTAGTTGTGCGAGTGCTTCCACTGGTCGGCCGGGCAGACCGTGTCCCAGTCGAATTCGCGGGAGTTGATGCCGCGCTCACGCATCCAGTCGTACTGGCCGTGCATGACGTTGTGGCCGATCTCCATGTTGTCGAGGATCTTCGACACACCGAGCGCGGCCACGCCTGCCAGCCAGAACGGCGGCAGGAAGCCCAGGTACATCAGGCCGCGGCCGGCGATCTCGAAGCCGCGCTGGGTCTTGATGATCTTGTAGATGTAGTCGCGGTCGCGTTCGCCGAGATCGGCCTCGATGCGCGCGCGCAGTTCGTCGAGCGCCTGGCCGAGTTCCTCGACCTGATCGGGGGTCAGGATGACCGGGCCGTCTTTGCCTTCGGTGAGAATCGTCATGGCTGTGTCTCCCCTTGGTTGTGTTCGGTCGTCGTCTAGAGGGCGATGTCGACGTCGCCGACAGCGGTGTTCACGCAGATCTGGATCTGCTTGTCGGGATCGGCGTCGAGTTCGCCGGTACGCAGGTTGCGGGTGCAGCCGGAGACCTTGGTCGCCGTGCAGGAGAAGCAGATCCCCATGCGGCAGCCGTACTCCGGGGTCAGGCCCGCCGATTCGGCCTGTTCGAGCAGCGATGCTCCGGTGTTGTCGGCGGCGACGGCGCTGTCGGAGAAGGTGACCGTGCCGGTGGCCTCGGCCGGGTCGGTGGGCACCGTGGTGAGGGTGAACTCCTCGCTGTGCACCCGATCCTCGAGACCCTCGGCCTCGAACAGGGTGCGCACCGCGCGCATCAGCGGCGGCGGCCCGCAGACGAAGGTCTGCCCGCCGGCGAACCACGGCGCCACCCGCTCGAGCTCGTCGTAGTCGAAGAACCCGCTGCCGGTGGAGGTCTCACCGTCGACGACGGTGCCGGGCTCGACCGGGTACCGGTACTCCACGCGGACGTTGGGGCGGCGGTTGGCGATCGCGGTCAGCTCGGCACGGTGCGGCACCAGCTCGGGCGAACGCGCGTAGTGCAGGAAGGTGACCTCGCCGGCGAAGCCCTCGGCATCGAGGGTCCGCAGCATCGACAGTACCGGGGTGATGCCGCTGCCGCCGCTGATCAGCAGCACCCGGTCGGGGCGCCGCTCGGGAAGCGCGAACACGCCTGCGGCCGGCGCCAGGTCGACGACCATGCCGGGCTTCGCGTGCTCGTGCAGGTAGTTCGAGACCAGTCCGCCGGGGTGACGGCGGACGGTCAGCTGGATGAAGCGGTCGCCGCGGCTCTCCGGGTCGATCGGCGAGTAGCAGCGGGTGTGGCGCACACCGTTGATCGAGACGCCGATCTGCACGTACTGGCCCGCGGTGTGGCCGCGCCACTGCCGGGAGGCCCGCAGGGTGAGGGTCACCGAGTCCGGCACGGCGTGCGAGACGTGGGTGACCTCGGCGCGCAGTTCCCTGGCGGTGAGCGCCGGGCTGACGAGCTCCAGATAGCGGTCCAACGGATGCGGCGTCGTCAACGTCTGCACCAGATCGATCAGGCCAACCATGCGTCTTGCCCCTCTGCGGAAGTCCTTCGGCATGCCATTCACATTTCAGTGCACGCCTGTACACTCACTAGTGTGCCGGATGGCCCCGGCCCACTGTCAACCGGCAAAGATGTGAGCCGGGCAACATCTCGAGGGAAGCGACTATGGTGCACGGATGTATGCTCACCGATGTGACTGAGCAGGCAGGAACCCGCAACGAGCGCAAAGCGCACACCAGGGCGGCCCTCCTCGACGGCACCCTGGCGCTGGCCGCCGACCGCGGATTCGCGGCGCTGAGCCTGCGTGAGATCGCCCGCTCGGCGGGGATCGTGCCGACCGCGTTCTATCGCCATTTCGCCTCACTCGATGATCTCGGCGCCACCCTGGTCGACGAGGGCGTGACGGCGTTGCGACTCGCATTGCGCGAGGTCAGGCGCAAACCGGACGCGCATCTGGCCGATACCGTGCGGTTCGTCTTCGAGCAGGTGGGAGCCAAGCGCGCACTGTTCGGCTTCCTCATCCGGGAGCGCCACGGCGGCCCGGCGGCGCTGCGCCAGGAGATCGCGCGGGAGATGCAGCTGATCGTGCGCGAGATCGTGGCCGACCTGTCCCGGCTGCGCGCGCTCGACACCTGGAGCACCACCGAGCTCGAGATCGCGGCCGACCTACTGGTCACCACGGTCACCGACGGGATCGCGGCCTACGTCGCCGCGACACCGCGCGAGGAGGCGGCGGTGGTCGAACGCACCGTCATGCAGATGCGCCTGATCGCGCTCGGCATCGGCGGCTGGGTGCCCAAACCCGCTGACTGAGGGGTGTTTCCGCTGCTGTGGCCGCATGCGGTCCATGGTGTAACACACCGCACACCGGGGACAGCCCGAAACTCAGAGTACGGGCGTACACACAACCCGGGTCGGGCACGCGTAGTGAAGTAGCACTATTTCGCGTGGTGCGCGACGGCGGGCGCGCGCACCGGCAACAGCACGAGCAACCCCGCGGCCAGCACCACGAGCAGCCCGGCGATCCCGGCGCGGTCGCTGTGGAACACCGAGACGAACACGCCGAACAGCGCGGGCGCGAGGAACGACACCGCCCGCCCGGTGGTCGTGTACAGGCCGAACAGCTGACCCTCGCGCCCCGGCGGCGCCAGCCGCGTCAGGAACGAACGCGCCGAGGCCTGCGCCGGGCCGACGAACACGGTGAGGGCGAGCCCGAAGACCCAGAACATCACCGAGCCCGAGACCACGAGCAGCACCACCCCGCACAGCAACATCCCGATCAGCGAGGCCACGATCACCCGCTTGGGCCCGAGCCGGTCGTCGAAGCGCCCCGCCGCGATGGCCGCCGCGCCCGCGACGACATTGGCGGCGATCCCGAACAGCAGCACGTCGGCGTCGGCGAAGCCGTACACCTGCACCGCCAGCACCGCGCCGAAGGTGAACACCCCGGCCAGTCCGTCGCGGAACACCGCGCTGGCGAGCAGGAACCACACGGTGTGCCGGTCGCTGTCCCACAGCTCGCGCACGTCGCGCCACAGCACCCGGTAGGAGCCGAGGAGACCCGCCCGCGCCGCGCCGGGATCGGCGGTGGTGCGCGGCAGTTCGGGCACCGCGAACAGCACCGGCAGCGCGAAGACCGTGAACCAGACCGCGGCCAGCACGATCGCCAGCCGCACATTGAGGCCCTGATCGGTCGGCATCCCCAGCACGCCGCGGCTGTCGCCGTCACCGGCGAGGAACCCCACATAGCAGATGAGCAGCAGCACGATGCCGCCGAAATAGCCCATCGCCCAGCCGAATCCGGAGACCCGGCCGACCGTCGCCGGCGTCGACACCTGGCGCATCATCGCGTTGTAGGGCACCCCGGCCAGCTCGAACACCGCCGAGGCGAAGGCCAGCAGGGCCAGCCCGAGCCAGAGGTCGTGGTAGTCGTCGTGCACGAAGAACATCAGCGACATCGCGCCCACGGTGAGCGCGGTCAGGGTCGCCAGCGCGCGTTTGCGTGAGCCGACCGCGTCGAAGTACTGCCCGCAGACCGGCGCCGTCAACGCCACGACCAAGCCCGCGGCGGCCAGCGCCCACCCCAGCCAGGCACTGGCCGGGGTGTCGCCCGGCAGGTCGTCGCCGACCTTGTCGGTGAGATACACCGAGAACACGAAGGTGAGCGTGACGGCCTGAAAGGCCGACGATCCCCAATCCCACAGTCCCCACGCCACTACCTGCCCGCGTCCGGCCGCCTCGCCGACGGTCGCGGACGCGTTCACCTCGGTCATGGCCGAAGCGTAATGCGCGCCGGCGCGCACGGCAGGACACACGAGCGTTTCGGCATGCCGACCATCATATGAACCTGGTTGCATAGTACCGAGCGTTCCGGATACGCTCGTCCCATGGCACTCGAACACGCGCTGCTGGTCTCGCTCAGCGAACGCGCCGGGTCGGGCTACGAGCTCGCGCGCCGATTCGACAAGTCGATCGGCTACTTCTGGAGTGCCACCCACCAGCAGATCTACCGGGTGCTCAAGCGTATGGAGGATTCCGGCTGGGTGACCGTGGAATCGGTCGAACAGCAGGGAAAACCCGACAAGAAGGTGTACTCGGTGGCGCAGGCGGGCCACACCGAACTGGCCCGCTGGATCGCCGAACCCACCGAGTCGAGCCCGGCCAACTCCGAACTGGGCGTGAAGGTGCGCGGCGCCGCGTACGGCGATATCGACGCCGTGTGCGCCGAGGTCGCCCGCCACCGCGAGCAGCACGCGCGGCGCCTCGACGAGTACCAGCTCAGCGAGAAGAAATTCTTCCCGGCGCCGGATCAGCTCTCCGGCACCGCTCTGCACCAGTACCTGGTGCTGCGCGCGGGCATCCGCGCGGAGTCCGGCTACGTCGAATGGTGCGACGAAGTCCTGCAGGCCCTGCGACCGCGAAAAGGTGACCATCGCCCATGACCGCATACCCCCACCTGTTCGAACCCCTCGACCTCGGCCACACCACCTTGCGCAACCGGGTGGTCATGGGTTCCATGCACACCGGTCTCGAGGACCGCGCCTGGGACACCAACAAGCTGGCCGCCTACTTCGCCGAGCGCGCCCGCGGCGGCGTCGGCCTGATCATCACCGGCGGCTACGCGCCCAACCGCACCGGCTGGCTGCTCCCGTTCGGCGGCAAGCTCACCACCAGGACCGAGGCCTACCGGCACCGCCGGATCACCAAGGCGGTGCACGCCGAGGGCGGCAAGATCGCCATCCAGATCCTGCACGCGGGCCGCTACTCCTACATGCCGACCAGCGTCTCGGCCTCGGCGATCAAGTCCGCGATCAACCCGTTCAAGCCGCGCGCCCTCTCGGCCAAGGGCATCGAGAACACCATCGACGACTACGCCCGCTGTGCCGAACTGGCCAAGTTCGCCGGGTACGACGGCTGCGAGATCATGGGCGGTGAGGGCTATTTCATCAACCAGTTCCTCGCGCCGCGGGTGAACAAGCGCACCGACAAGTGGGGCGGCACGCCGGAGAACCGGCGCCGCCTGCCGGTGGAGATCGCCCGGCGCATCCGCGCCGCCGTCGGCCCCGACTTCATCATCGTGTTCCGTTTGTCGATGGCCGAGCTGGTGGAGAAGGGCCAGACCTTCGACGAGATCGTCGCGCTGGCACAGGAATTGGAGGCCGTCGGCGTCGACATCCTCAACACCGACATCGGCTGGCACGAGGCGCGGGTGCCCACCATCGTCACCTCGGTGCCGCGCGCGGCGTTCGTGGAGTTCACCGCCAAGATCGCCCGCAAGGTGAACATCCCGGTGTGCGCGTCGAACCGCATCAACATGCCCGAGATCGCCGAGGAGATCCTCACCCGCGGCGACGCGGCGCTGATCTCGCTGGCCCGTCCGCTGCTGGCCGACCCGGAATGGGCCAACAAGGCCAGGGGCGATCGCGCCGACGAGATCAACACCTGCATCGCCTGCAACCAGGCCTGCCTGGACCACGCCTTCGGCAACAAGAAGGTGTCGTGCCTGGTCAACCCGCGCGCGGGCAGCGAGACCACGTTGCAGCTGCTGCCGACGCGACGGGCCAAGCGCATCGCCGTGGTCGGCGCGGGCCCGGCGGGGCTGTCGGCGGCGGTGAGCCTGGCCGAGCGCGGTCATCACGTCGACCTGTTCGAGGCCGACGACAAGATCGGCGGCCAGTTCGACATCGCCCGGCGCATCCCCGGCAAGGAGGAGTTCGACGAGTCGATCCGCTACTTCCGCCGCAAGATCGAACTCACCGGCGTCACACTGCATCTGGCCAAGCGCGTCACCGCCGAGGAACTCCTCGCCGGCGGCTACGACTCGGTGGTGCTGGCCACCGGTGTGCGCCCGCGCATCCCGAACATTCCCGGCATCGACCACCCGATGGTGCTGTCCTACGCCGAACTGGTGAAGGAGGAGAAGCCGGTCGGCAAGAAGGTCGCCGTGATCGGCGCGGGCGGTATCGGCTACGACGTGAGCGAATTCCTCACCGTCGAGGGGCATCCCACGCTCAAGCTCGACGAGTGGAAGGAGGAGTGGGGTGTCGACGCCGACGACGAACAGGTCCGCGGCCAGCTCAAGCAGCCCAAGCCCGCCCCCGCCGCCCGCGACGTGGTGCTGCTGCAGCGCAAGTCGACCCCGTTCGGCAAGGATCTCGGCAAGACCTCCGGCTGGGTGCACCGCGCCGCGCTCAAGGCCAAGGGCGTCGAGCAGGTCGGCCGCGTGAACTACGAGCGCATCGACGACCAGGGGCTGCACATCAGCTTCGGCGAGAAGCGCGAGAAGCCGCGCGTGATCGAGGTCGACAACGTGATCGTCTGCGCCGGACAGGAATCGGTGCGCGAGCTCGAGGAGCCGCTGCGCGCGGCGGGCGTCGACCTGCACCTCATCGGCGGCGCCGACCTGGCTGCCGAACTCGACGCCAAGCGCGCCATCGATCAGGGCACCCGCCTGGCGGCCCGCCTGTAATCCCCTCGACCCGGTCGTCCGACGCGACGGACGACCGCCACACCGCCCCGTCCGCCGAACTCGCATCCGGTGGGCGGGGCGGTGCTCTGCGTGGTGTGCCAGCGCTCTCGGAGGAGGACGATCGGATCGGACGATCGCGAGGGTCGGCACCTGCGTGCCCCGCGCCCGACCTGCGGGCGCGGCACCGTGCCCCGCGCCCGACCTGCGGGCGCGACACCGTGCTCCGCGCCCAACCTACGGACGCGACACCGCGCTCCGAGCCCAACCGGCGGACGCGACACCGTACTCCAACCTGCGGACGTGACACCTGGGTGCGCGACAGCGTGGAATCCGGGTGCGTGGTGGCTAACCGGCGGCGGCGTCGCGGACCAGGGCGCGCAGCGAATGGCCCGTTGGCGTGCGGAACCACGCGAGGTGACCGAGAAGCCAATCCTGGTAAGCGATTTCGGCGTTTCGTGGTTGGCCGGCGACAGCGAGGAAGTAGTCGATCTCGGAGAGCTCGTAGCCGAGGTGGACCAGCGGGAGCAGGTCGGCGAGCGCGGCCTGTTCGGCGCGGTCGAGCGGGCGCACCGATCGATAACCCGCGAACAGGGCACCCACCTGGTCTTCGCGCACGTGCGCAGCGCCACCGTCGCGCAGCGAAACCCAGTCCACCGCCGTACGTTCGACGGCCGTGGCGAGGTCGAAGACGGCGGTGGTGCGGTCGGCGAGACCGAAGTCGAACACAGTGGTCACCTCGGCGCCGTCCCAGAGCAGGTTGGTGGGATGCCAGTCGCCGTGCGTCCACAGCGGCGTCACGCCGGTGAGATCGACGCGCAGGTCGGGGATCTCGGCACGCCAGTCACGATCGGCGAGGAATCGCGCCAGCGCGGGGCGCCGGGCGAGCTGCCACTCGAACGCGCTGACCGCGCTGTCGCCGTGCAGACCGGCCACCAGGGGCCGGGCCGGCCTGGCGGGTGCGTCGAACCCCTGAGCGGCCACGTGCAGTCGGGCCAGCATCGCCCCCGCTCCCGCCGCGTCCCGGGTATCGCGATACGGCGACCACGAGAAGTCGGCCCGATACCGGTCCTCCCCCACCCCCGCCCGCTGAACTTCATAGACGAATCGCGCAGGACCACAACACATCTCGCCCCCAGCATCGCGATCACCCACGGCCGCACGGACTTCGGGCACGGGGTTGCCGCGTGTGCGCAGGTGGGCCATGAACCGGTGTTCCTCAGCCAGGGCCGCCGGGTCACGCAGCCGCACCGGGAGCCGCTTGACGACCACCCGCGCACCGTCGGTCAACCGCACGCCCACCGTCGACGACAGCGGGCGCGCGCTGCGCCACTCGATCTCGGCAGGCCCGGGCCCACCCCAGGTCGCGGCGATCGCCCTGACGATCTCGTCCTCGGTCAGCGCGGGCCAGGTCGGCACGGCCGTCGGCTCGTCCCCCATCCCGAACACCTGGGCGCCGGTCACGTCCGACCTCCGCCGATCGAGGCCGTCCGTGTCGACGAGGGCGCGGCGGGGCCGCACCGGTCGGCTCGGTGGTGACCAGTCGTGGCGCCATCCTCCGGGTGGGGTGGTGCGATGTCGGTGCCTGTCATGACAGCTGTCAGCCTAGGGCCGCGGGGCCGGGTCTCCGCGATCCCGGCTCGGTCGGCGCCGTCGCGCGCAGATCCCCTAAGCTCGCCCTGGTGAGCTTGCCCTCCCCCACTGCAGACAATCGTGCCGTCGTCACCGGCGCGTCCTCCGGTATCGGCACCGCGCTGGCCGCCGAGCTGGCGGGGCGCGGCTACTCGTTGATCCTGGTCGCGCGGCGCGGTGAGATCCTCACCGAACTGGCCCAGCGGCTGACGCTGGCGCACGGGATCACCGCCGAGGTGCGCGCGGTCGACCTCGCCGATCGGACCCAGCGGGCCAGCCTGGTCGACGAACTCGCGGTGCGCGACATCGCGATCCTGTGCAACAACGCGGGCATCGCCACGTTCGGCCCGGTCGCCGAGCTGGACTTCGCCTACGAGCGCGCGCAGATGGAACTCAACGCGACCGCCGTGCACGATCTGACCCTGGCCGTGCTGCCCGGCATGCTCGAGCGCAAGGCGGGCGGCATCCTGATCAGCGGCTCGGCGGCGGGCAACATGCCGATCCCGAACAACGCCACCTACGCCGCGTCCAAGGCGTTCGCCAACACCTTCTCCGAGTCGCTGCGCGGGGAGCTCAAGGGCAGCGGCGTCCATGTCACGCTGCTGGCCCCCGGCCCGGTCCGCACGGAAACCCCCGCGCCCGAGGACGAGTCGATCGTCGACAAGATGGTCCCCGACTTCCTGTGGGTCTCCTCGGAGTACACCGCCAAGGTCTCCATCGACGCGCTGGCCCGCAACAAGATGCGCATCGTCCCCGGCCTGATCAGCAAGGGCATGAGCGTGGCGGGCAACTACGGTCCCCGCGCGGTGACCGCCCCGATCGCGGGCGCGTTCTACAAGAAACTCGGCGGCTGATCGCCCCGTGACGGGTGGCGCGTCAGCAACACGTCAGGAACGTCCGCCAGGGGGTCAAGGACTCGTCAACAGCGCGTTCGACGGCCTCCGAACGGCGTAGTCCTGGAGTCGGCCCCGCCGTCGGAGCGCGGGGGCGTCCCCAGGAGACACCGTGACGTTGCTCGAGATCTTCCCTTCGTTGCGCGCGACCACCGTGCCGCGGCTGGATCCCGCGGTCTGGCCCGCCGACACCCACTACGACGACGAGGGCCGCGTCACGCTGGGCGGAGTGGCGCTGACCGACATCGCCGACGAGTTCGGCACCCCCGTCCACGTGGTCGACGAGACCGAGGTGCGGGACCGCTGCCGGGCCTATCGCAAGCACTTCCCCGACGCCGAGATCGTCTACGCGGGCACCGCGCTGATGGTCGGCGCGGTGGCGCGCTGGGTCGCTGAGGAGGGCCTGTCGGTGCAGGTCGGCTCGGCCGGTGAGCTGTCGATCGCGCTCGCCGCCGGCATCGATCCCCGCCGGATCGTGTTGCACGGCAACGGCAAGACCTTCGACGAGCTGCGGACCGCGGTGGAGTCCGGGGTCGGGCGCATCGTGGTCGGCTCGCTCACCGAGATCACCCTGCTGGCCGCGCTGGCGGTCACCCCGCGGCAACTGCTGCTGCGCGTCGACCCGGGCATCGACGTTCCGGGCAGCCCGCATTTCGGCTTCCCGCTGGGCAGCGCGTCGTTCGAGACCGCCGTCGCCAGGATCGCCGCCCAGCCCAACCTCCGGCTCGTCGGGCTGCACTGCCATCTCGGCGCGCAGATCCACAATCCCGACCACTACGGCGAGGCGATCCGCCGGATGATCCGCGAAATGGCCTGGATCGACCACGAATACGGTCTGCTGCTCACCCACCTCGACATCGGCGGCGGGCACGCGGTGGCCTATCGCGGCGGCGACGCGGAACTGAATCTGCGCGAGCTCGCCGACATCCTCGACGACGCCCTCGACGCCGGGTGCGCGCGCCACCGCTTCCCCCGCCCCGTGATCGCCATGGAACCCGGGCGCGCGATCGTGGCCAGGGCGGGGGTCACGCTCTACCGGGTGCTCGCCGTCACCGAGACCGCCGAGGGCGGGCACCGCGTGCTCGTCGACGGCGGCGGGTGCGGCCGGGGCCGCGGGCACGACGGCGCGGTGGTGGTGAACCGGCATCCCACCGGCGCCCAGCGGACGACCTCGATCGCGGCCAGGCACACCGAGTCGGGCGAACTCCTCGCCACCGGCGTGCGGCTGCCCGCTGACCTGCGGCCCGGCGAAGTGCTCGCCGTGCCGTGCACCGGCGCCTATCACCACGGACTCGCCTCGACCTACAGCACCGTCGGCCGACCGCCGATCGTCGCCGTCGCGGGCGGCCGGACCAGGCATCTGCTGCGCCGTGAGACGACCGCGGACCTGCTGATGCGCGAGATCACGGATCCGCCGCGGCCGAGCGCGCCCGCGGCGGTGTAGCGGCCCGCATTCGCGGCCGAACAGCGGCTTGCGGGGCTGGTGGACGCCCCGGTCACGCGCCTACGATCGAGGTGGTCGGGGAATGTCAACCACACTCGACACACGGTGCGTGAAGTCCGGTGACCAGCGCACCGGAAGAGGCGATCATGAAGACCGAGACGACACACCAGGCCGGTCTGCGCCGGCTTATTCTGTGCGCGGCGGTGACCGGTGCGGCGGCCATCTTCCCGCTGACGACGGCGGCGCCCGCCGTCGCTCTCCCCGCGGCCACGCCCTCGGTGGTGCACACCAACCCCCACCACCCGCGCTGTGACAACTGGAATCACCACGACTGGGAGTACTGCGACCGCGATCGCGGCCACCGCTGCGACAAGGACTGGGGCCGCAACCACTGGAACGACCGCGACTGGGACCGCTGTGACCGCGGCCGCGGCGGCCACCACTGGTTCCCCTGGGGCTGGTTCGGCAGCAGCTGACCCACACCCATGACCTTCGGGGACACCGCACGACCTGCGGTGTCCCCCCGTCGCGCGCTAACGCCGCCGGGTGCCGAACAGGCTGCGGCTGATCTCCCGGCCCGCCGCGCTTGCCGCTGAGCGCAGGAAGCTCTTCACCGCCGGGTTCTTCATGATCCGTTCGGCCGCGGAGTCCTCCTCCCGCTGCGCCTGCGCGCGGCCCGGCGCCTGCGGCGGCTCCGGCGCCGGTTCGGCCGCGGCGACGCTGGCCAGCAGCATCTCGTAGGCCGACTCCCGGTCGACGCTCTGTCCGTACTTGCCCTGCAGCGGACTCGACAGCGCCTTGGACTTGACGGCGTCGTCACCGATGGTGTCCATCAGCGAGCTCGGCGGCGCGATCCTGGTCCAGGCGACCGGCGTCGGCGCGCCCTTCTCCGAGAGCACGGTGACGATCGCCTCGCCGGTGCCCAGCGAGGTGAGCGCCTCCTCGAGGTCGTAGACCGCCGACTTCGGGTAGGTCCGCACCGTCTTCGACAGCGCCTTCTGATCGTCGGGGGTGAAGGCGCGCAGGGCGTGCTGCACGCGGGCGCCGAGCTGGGACAGCACCGGATTCGGGATGTCGGTGGGCAACTGCGTGCAGAAGAACACACCGACCCCCTTGGACCGGATCAGCTTCACCGTCTGTTCCACCTGCTGCAGGAACGCCTTGGACGCCTCGGCGAACAGCAGATGCGCCTCGTCGAAGATGAAGACCAGCTTCGGCTTGTCCAGATCGCCCTCCTCGGGCAGCGTCTGGAACAGGTCGGCGAGCACCCACATCAGGAAGGTGGAGAAGAGCACCGGCCGCGCGGCCTGCTGACCGAGTTCGAACAGCGTGATCACGCCCTGCCCGCCCGCGGTGCGCAGCAGGTCGGCGGGGTCGAGCTCGGGTTCGCCGAAGAAGGTGTCGCCGCCCTCGGCTTCCAGATTCACCAGCGCGCGCAGGATCACCCCGGCGGTCTGGGCCGACACCCCGCCGATGCCCTTGAGGTCTTCCTTGCCCTCCGGGCTGGTCAGGTGGGTGATCACCGCCCGCAGGTCCTTCAGATCGAGCAGCGCGAGACCACGCTGATCGGCCCAGTGGAAGATCAGGCCGAGCGTGGATTCCTGGGTGTCGTTGAGGCCGAGCACCTTGCTGAGCAGGATGGGGCCGAACGAGGTGATGGTCGCCCGGATCGGCACTCCGATGCCGCCGGTGCCGAGCGAGACGAACTCCGTGGGGTACGAGCGCGGCGCCCAGTCGGTCGCGCCGGTCTCGGCGGCGCGCGCCCTGATCTTCTCGTTGTCCTCGCCGGGTTCGCTCAATCCCGACAGGTCGCCCTTCACGTCGGCCATCACCACGGGCACCCCGGCCCGCGACAGCTGCTCGGCGATGCCCTGCAGCGTCTTGGTCTTGCCGGTGCCGGTCGCGCCGGCGACCAGGCCGTGCCGGTTCATCATCCGTAGCGGAACGCGCACGCGCGCAGCGGGATCCGCGGCGCCGCCGACCATCACGGTGCCGAGTTCGAGCGCTGCGCCGTCGAAGGCGTAGCCCGCGGCGATCTCGGCGGCCTCACCGGAAGCCGCGGGCGCCGCCGATGATTCGCTGTTCGCGGCCGCGGCCTCCTGCTCCGCGGCTTCGGCGGCGGCCGCGGCCTCCGCGGCGACCCGGGCCGCCTCCTCGGCAGCCTTGCGTGCCGCTGCCGCCTTCTCCTGGGGGGTGGTCATCGCGCGTCCTCCGTCTGGTCACAACTGCCGTACGCAAGAAATGCTCGAAACGTGGTGCGGGGAGATCAAGGCAAACTGTATCGCCGCCGGTCAACTCCCGGTCCCGCCTCGCCCGCACGACACACCTGCCGCCCGGGCGCACCCGCCCACCGTTAGGGTGGCTCAGGTGTCCGACAAACTCCTGGTCTGGATGGATTGCGAGATGACGGGGCTCCGTCTCGACAGCGACAAGCTGATCGAGATCGCCGCGCTCGTGACCGACAGCGACCTGAACATCCTCGGTGACGGTGTCGACATCGTCATCCACGCCGACGACGCCGCGCTGGCCTGCATGCCACCGGTCGTCGCCGAGATGCACGCGAAATCCGGTCTCACCGAAGAGGTTCGGCGTTCCACGGTGACGCTCGAGCAGGCCCAGGCCGAGGTGCTCGCCTACATCCGCGAGTACGCGCCCACCGCGCGCACGGTTCCGCTGTGCGGCAACTCGATCGCCACCGACCGCGGCTTCATCGCCCGCGACATGCCCGAACTCGACGAGCACCTGCACTACCGCATGGTCGATGTGAGCTCGATCAAGGAGCTGTGCCGGCGCTGGTACCCGCGCATCTATTTCGGGCAGCCGGAAAAGGGTCTGGCCCACCGGGCGCTGGCCGACATCAAGGAATCCATCCGCGAACTCGAGTACTACCGCCGCACGGCGTTCGTGCCGCTGCCCGGCCCGTCGACCACTGAGATCGCCGCGGTCGCCGAAGCGGTCACCGAGGCCGTGGATGTCACCGGAACAAGCCCCCGACCAGCGGATTAGGGCCTGACGCCCGAAACACGCTAGTATCTACGGCGCCGGTGATTCACCGGCGATGGTGAGTGTAGTTCAGTTGGTAGAGCACCAGGTTGTGATCCTGGCTGTCGCGGGTTCGAGTCCCGTCACTCACCCCACCGAGGCCCAGGCCGGGAGCGATTCCCGCCCTGGGCCTCACTCGTTCACCAGGTTTCCCCGGCCTTCGGCTCGAACAGCTCGATCGGATTGCCCGACGGGTCCTCGATCACGGCCTGCCGCCCGCCCCCGCCCGCGACGATGCCGGTCCGGACGCGCACGCCCGCGTGTTCGAGCCCGGCGAGCACCTCGTCCAGATCCGGCACGGCGAGCTGGAAGCGGTTCCAGCCGCCCGGCGCCGGGGGCCTGCCCGTGTCGTCGGGGTGTCCGGCGCCGCCGGCACCGGGCCGGTTCAGGAGCAGTCTGAGTCCGTCGCGGTCGAGCATCGCGAAGCCCGCCGGAGCGTGCATGACGACGGCGAAGCCGAGCCGCTCGACGTAGAAGGGCACGGCCGCGTCGACGTCGTCGACGATGTAGCGAACGGTGATCATGCCGACCTCCTCGGTCACCTACGAAACGGTAGCGTCTCGCTATAGAACGATACCGACGGCATTCACCGGCTCGATCGTCGCCGACTGCACCCCCGCGCTCATCGATGCCGCCGAGCGCAACGCCGAGCTGCGTGAGCTGTTCCACCGATACAACGCCGAACGCCGCGCGACGCTCGTGGCCGCGGTCCGCGACGGCATCGCCACCGGGGACTTCCCCGCAGACACCGACCCCGAACTGGCCGCGACCGCGCTGGCGGGCGCCGTGATCTACCGCCGGCTGATGACCTCCGCCGCCCTCGATCCCACCGAGGTCGAGGACCTGGTGCACACGGTCCTCGGACCCGGTGTGTCACAGTCCTCTTCCCCGCGTCGTCTACCGGGTGAAGCCACGAGGGAATGAGGAAACATGGGAATCGACGCGCTGCGCACCGCCGTTCGCGGGACGGTACTGCTGCCGGGCGAGGACGAGTTCGAGCAGGCGGCGCGGCCGTGGAACACCGCCGTGCGACAGCCGGTCGCCGCCGTCGTCACCGCCGCTGACGCCGAGGACATCGCACAGGTGGTGCGCCACGCCGAGCGCACCGGCCGCACCGTGGTGACCCAGCCGACCGGCCACGGCGCCACCGGCGACATCGCCGACGCCATCCTGCTGCGCACCGGCCGCCTCGACGAGATCACCGTCGACCCGGCCCGGCGGACCGCCCGCGTCGGCTCCGGCGCCCAGTGGGGACGGATCCAGGCCGCGGCCGCCGCCCGCGGGCTCACCGGCCTGGCGGGCAGCAATCCCGTCGTCGGCGTGACGGGCTACACCCTGGGCGGCGGCTTCGGCTGGTTCTCCCGCGCGCACGGCTGGGCGGCGAACGCGGTCACCGCGCTCGAGATCGTCGACGCGGCGGGCGAGCGGCAGCGGGTCAGCGCCGACTCCGACCCGGAGCTGTTCTGGGCGCTGCGCGGCGGCGGTGGCGACTTCGGGATCGTCACCGCTCTGGAGTTCGACCTGTTCGAGCTGCCGCAGCTCTACGGTGGCCGCGTCAGCTGGCCCGCCGACCGCACCGCCGAGGTCTTCGAGACGTTCGCCGCACTCACCGCGGCGGCGCCGACCGAACTGTCGGTGTGGCTGCAGCGCTACCAGCCCCCCGGCGCGGCGCCGACCGTCGCGATCGACTTCGCCTACCTCGGCGACCCCGCCGAAGGCCGCGCGCTGACCAGCGCACTCGACACGATCACGGGCGCGCTCACCGACACCCGCGGCGCCATGACCCCCGACCGGATCGGCGCCATCACCGCCGAACCCACCGACCCCACGCCCTCGCTGTCCCGCGGCGAACTGCTCACCGACCTCGGCGACGCCGTGGTGAAGACGATCATCGAGGCACCGGTCGCTCCCCTGCTCAACATCCAGATCCGCGGGCTCGGCGGCGCACTGGCGACGGCCGAGCCCGGCGACGGCGCGCGCGGGCCGCTCACCGAGCCGTACGCGCTCTACCTGCTCGGCCTCGGCCTGCCGCACCTGGTCGACGAGGTCCGGGCCGGCTTCGCGACGATTCTCGACGGGCTCGGCACCCACATCACCGGCGCCAAGCCCTACACCTTCCTCGCCCCCGGCGAATCGGCGAGCGCGGCCTTCGACACGGACACGCTGACCCGGCTGCGCGAGATCAAGCGAACCCGAGACCCGCGCAACGTCCTGCGCGCCAACTTCCCCGTCCTGGAGTGACGACCCGACGCGGGTGACCGGCGCTCGCGGACAGCGGGCGAGTCCGGGCGCCACCCGTGCCCGCGAGGCATCGGTGGCGCGCCCGCGCAGCGGCTCACCCCGCGGCGCGCCCGGCCCGATGCCTGCGCACCGCCGCGCGGTTCGCGCAGGCCGGGCTGCAGAACCGCTGCCTGCCGTTGCGTGAGATGTCGGCGTAGGCCCGCGCGCACCCGTCGGTCTCGCAGACGCCGAGCCGGTCCATGCCGAGTCCGGTCAGGTGCAGTGCGGTGCCGACCGTGATCAGCGCGGCGATCTGCCGGTCGGTCGCGACGCCGGGGTCGCGGAAATGCAGGTGCCAGCCGTCGCCGACGTGATCGGTGAGCCGGGGCGCCGAGGCGTACTCGGCCAGTAGCGCGTTGAGCAGCTCGGCGCGGGCGGGCCGGTCCGTGCACTCGACCACCCGCCGCCAGCGCGCCAGGAAGGCCGTCACCGAGACCACGTCCGCGTCGGTCGGCGGAACGGACAGGACCAGTCCGGCGGCCGCGCAGCGCTCGGCCAGTTCCGCCGCCGAGGCACAGGGCGCGTTGAGCAGCTCGATGCCGAGCTGCACGGGCTCCCGTCCGTAATGGTTGTAATGCACAATGCCATTACATCAGACTCGGGACATGAGCAGCCACGCCTCCCACACCTGGTGGATCGAATCGTGTCATCGGACCAGCGAGGGCCTGGTCGCCTATCAACGCTGCCGCTGCGGCGTCCGGCGCGTGGTCGTCGGCGACCCCGGCGTCAGCATCTCGGCCGAGCTCCGCGGCCACGAGCACGGTCTCGCCGCGACCGCCTGACCGGCCCAACCGGTGTCATGACGAAGATCACGTTTGCCCGCTACACTCTGGACCACCGCCCAGTTGTGCGGCATCTCACGTCAGGTTCGACCGGAAAGACCCCTTGATGAAGCGTTCCACCGTCGTCGCCGTCCTCGCGGCCACCACCGCGCTCGGCCCGATCGCGGGGACCGCGGCGGCTGCGCCCGGCCTACCCCTGTCCCCGTATGTCGCCGCGGCGCCGACCGGCGATTTCGGTCTGCCCACCGAGCAACCCGAGTCCGGCTCGGCGCAGAGCGGTTCGACCACCGGCCTCGAGACCACCGGCTCCTCCGGCACCGGCTCGGCCGGGCTGCCCAACCTGGACCGCCTGCTGTTCGGCGGCCGCATCCTCTGCGGCGCGCTCGGCAGCGCCCTCGCCGTCGCGGGCGAGGCGATGATGGACTGCAGCGAGCTGCCCAGCCCCGCCTGATCCTCCCCTGGAACCACGAAGGGCCACCGGAAACATCCGGTGGCCCTTACGCTTTCGCGCGTCAGGAGACGTCGGCGTTGCCTGCCTTCCATTCCGCCCACGGGATGTTCCAGTCGCCGAGCCCGTCGACGCCGGACAGCGTGCCGCCGACGGTGTTCTTCACGATCGTGATGTCACCGCGCTTGGCGTTCTCGTACACCCAGCGCGCGTTGGCCGGGCTCAGATTCAGGCAGCCGTGGCTGGCGTTCGAGTAGCCCTGCTGCCCCACCGACCACGGCGCGGAGTGGAAGAAGATGCCGCTGTAGGAGATTCGCGTCGCGTAGTCCACCGGGGTGCGGTAGCCGTCGGGCGAGTTGATCGCGACACCGTAGGTCGAGGAGTCCATGATCAGCTTGTCGTGCTTGTCCGCGACGATGTAGATGCCGTTGTCGGTGGGCGTGGAGTCCTTGCCCATCGAGGTCGGCATGGTCATGATCACCTCGCCGTTGCGTTCGACGGTCACCTGGTGGGTGTTGTCGTCGGCGGTGAAGATCTGCGCGTCACCGATGGTGAAGAACGAGTGGATGTTGTCCTGGCCGTACAGGCCCTTGCCCAGGTCCTTGCCGTAGACGTTCACATCGATCGTCACCTTGGTGCCCGGAGCCCAGAAATGCTCGGGGCGCCAGCGCACTTCGCGATTGTTCACCCAGTAGAACGCACCCTCCACCGCCGGCTCGGTGGTGATCTTGATGGCGTCCTGCACCGCCCGGCGGTCCGGGATGTTCTCGTCGAACTGGATGGCCACCGGCTGACCGATGCCGACCACCTCACCCTCACCCGGCATCAGGTAGGGCTTGGTCTGGTTGTTCGGCGAGCTGGTGGTGAAGCTGAGCGTCGAGGCGTTCGCGCCGCCGAGACCGATGGCCGACGCCGTCAGCTGGTAGGTCTTGCCGTAGCCGAGCACCTCGGTGGTCGCCCACGAGCGCCCGTCCGCGGCGAGCTGCCCCGCGACCGCCTTGCCCTCCTTGTTGGTGAGCTTCACGTCGGTGAACTTGCCGTCCTCGACCTGGAAGGCCAGCGGCATGCCGGGCGAGACACCGACCTGCCCGTCCTTGATCGCCGATACCAATTTCGGCTTCATCAGCTCGGTGATCGGGTTACGGTCGATCGCGACCTCGACACCGGCGCCCTCCGCGGCCGAGCAAGCACTCGCGCCCAACGCGAACACCGCAAGCAGCACCACCGGGACGATCGTCCGCAGCGACCGAGGTCGCCCCCGCTTCTTACCCATGTCAACCCCGTTTCCATACCGACGCAGTCACTGTGCGCCGCAGATCCCACCGACGGTCCACGCCCGTGCCATCCACGCCGGCTGGGGCGTACGGTTCGTCGTCCCAGCCATTCTGCCAGTCAGCCTGGCCGGGACAAACGGGAAAGCCCCCGCGACACGACCAAGTCACACCCCTTAGATACGCACTCGGCCCCCGATCGTTAACAACGCGGGTCGCCCGACATCGTCGCTGGTCAGAGCCCGATTTCACTTTCCGGCCCCAAGCCTGTTAATGTTTGTTCCGCACCGGAGAGCGGGGCCGAGGGAGAAACCGAGAGGTTTTCCCCCAGAGTCGCGAGCCGAGCAACACAAGCGCCATTAGCTCAATTGGCAGAGCAGCTGACTCTTAATCAGCGGGTTCGGGGTTCGAGTCCCTGATGGCGCACAACAAGAGCAGGTCGGGCCCGATCATCGGCCCTGACCTGCTTTTTTGCGTCCCGCACCGAAACTTCGCCGATTGTGCGCTTTTCATCACAGTAGCGGGCGAGTTCACCAGGTGTTCGCTTACCTCCTTGATCCGACGCCGACGCCGACGCCGACGCCGTCGACGCGGCGGGCTTGGCGGCGATCGACCGAGCCGAACGCACCGACGGTGCCGCGACGGGCCGACCGCGGCGCAAGATCACCGATCGGGAGGCGCTGATCGAGGCCGCCCGGCACCGTCCGCGGCACCGGCTCGCGCTGTCGGTGCTGACCCGGTCACGCTGACACACAGTCGAATTCGAGTCCGGCGACGGGCCCTTCCTCGGTAGCTATCGGGAAGGGCCCGTCGCCGTCTTCGCGGCGCGGGCCGGTCAGGCGGGCGGATCCGTGGACCGGGTGGCGCGATAGTCGCTCGGCGCGCTGCCGGTCCATCGGCGAAACGCCCGGCGAAAGGCGCTGGCTTCCGAAAACCCCAAGCGGGCAGCCAGTTCCGCGATCGACTCGTCGCCGTGGACCAACGCCTCCACCGCGCGATCGCGCAGGATCTCCTCCTGGATCCGGCGCTGCGTCGTGCCTTCGGCGCGAAGCAGCCGCCGCATGTGCGGCGCGCTGACCGACAGTCGGCGGGCCACCTCGTCGGCACCGAGCCAGGGTCCGTTGGGGTTGCGTTCCATGATCGTGCGCACCCGCGCCGCGGTGGACGCGGTGCGCTCTTGGGCGTAGAGCAGCACGCCGGGCGCGTCCCGCAGGAATTCCTTGAGATCGGCCTCGTCCCGCACCACGGGTTTGGACAGCAATGCCGCGTCGAAGGAGACCGCGATCCGCGGCGCGTTGAAGCGGGGACGGACACCGAAGATGAGCGCGTATTCCTCCGCCAGATGCTCCGCGTCGAAGGGAAACTCGATGGCCCGCAACGTGATCGGCGCGCCGATCAGCCACCCGGCGAACCGGTGCACTCCCCCGGTCATCGCGAACGCGACGAGCGGATCGATCCGGGCCTGCGGTGGTTCCTCGCTGCTGAGCGTGGCCGGCCCCGCCTCGTCCACCCGCAGCGTCCACCGGATGCCGGTGGACACCTTGCCCAATTCGACCATCCGGCTCAGCGCGCTGCGCAGATCCCGGGTGTGGATGATGGTCAACCCGGCCAGCCGCAGGGTACCGCGCGACACCGGCCGAGGGCCGAGGCCCAGGAGCTCGTCGTCGGCTTGTTCCCAGAGCGCGCGAACCACGTTGGTCGCCTGCTCGGGGGTCATCCTGGCGCGGTCTTCGGCGTAGAGCCGCCAGTCCAGCCCCGCGCCACGCAGCGCCTGCTCCACATCGACACCGCGCTTCACCAGCGATTCCACCGTCGCCCGGAAGAACCGCATCGGAATTGTGTGCGCCACCCGGCTCCTCGGACTCGATTTCGGCGACCGATCCGAACGCTACCAGCGGTCGATGATCGTTTCGGTCCCCCAGGTGGCCCGTTGCAGTCCTCGTCGGCCCCGACCCGCGCTCATACCGTCATAGGAGATGGCTGAACAGCTGATCGAGGGAGAGGAAATCCTGTGACACAACGGGTATTCGTCGTCGGTGTCGGCATGACGAAGTTCGAGAAGCCGGGGCGGCGTCTCAACGACGACGGCAGCGTCTGGGACTACCCCGACATGGCGCGGGAAGCGGGCACCAAGGCGCTGGCCGATGCCGGCATTTCCTACGACGAGGTGCAGCAGGCCTACGTGGGGTATGTCTACGGCGAGTCCACGTCGGGACAACGCGCGGTGTACGAGCTCGGCATGACCGGTATCCCGGTGGTCAACGTCAACAACAACTGTTCGACCGGTTCCACCGCGCTGTACCTGGCCGCGCAGGCGATCCGCGGCGGCCTGGCCGACTGCACCCTGGCGCTCGGTTTCGAGAAGATGCAGCCGGGCTCCCTCGGCACCACCTTCGACGACCGCGAACAGCCGATGGCCAATCACATGCAGGCCCTCGCCGAGATCTCCGAGGTGCTCTTCCCGCCCGCCCCGTGGATGTTCGGCGCGGCCGGTCGCGAGCACATGAAGGAGTTCGGCACCACCGCCGAGCACTTCGCCAAGATCGGCTACAAGAACCACAAGCATTCGGTGAACAACCCGTACTCGCAGTTTCGCGACGAGTACACCCTCGACGAGATCCTCGGATCCCGAATGATCTACGACCCGCTGACCAAGCTGCAGTGCTCGCCGACCTCGGACGGATCCGGCGCCGCGATCCTGGCCAGCGAGGACTTCGTCGCCGAGCACGATCTGGCCGACCAGGCCGTCGAGATCGTCGGCCAGGCCATGACCACCGACTTCGCGTCGACTTTCGACGGCACCTGCAAGAACATCATCGGCTACGACATGAACGTCGTCGCGGCCCGCAGTGTCTACGATCAGGCCGGCCTCGGCGCCGACGACTTCCAGGTCATCGAGCTGCACGACTGCTTCTCGGCCAACGAACTGCTGCTCTACGAGGCCCTGGGCCTGTGCGCTCCCGGTGAGGCCGGCCGGCTGATCGACGACAACCAGACCACCTACGGCGGCAAGTGGGTCGTGAACCCCTCCGGCGGGCTGATCTCCAAGGGGCACCCGCTCGGCGCCACCGGGCTCGCGCAGTGCTCCGAACTCACCTGGCAGCTGCGCGGCACCGCCGAGGCCCGCCAGGTCGACAACGTCACCGCCGCCCTCCAGCACAACATCGGCCTCGGCGGCGCCGCCGTCGTCACCGCCTACCAGCGCGCCAACCGCTGAACACAAGGAGAACGCCATGGGTCACATCGAGAAGACCGCAACCCTGTCCGCCCCCGCCGAGAAGCTGATGGGCGTCATCACCGACCCGTCCACCTGGGGTGACTGGTTCACCATCCACGAGCGCTGGATGGTGGAGCCCCCCGCCACCCTCACCGCGGGCACCGCGCTGACCGCCAAGATCTTCATGCTCGGCATGGCCAACAAGATGGAGTGGGTCGTGCAGGAGGTCGCCCCGACCAAGCTGGTCATGACGGGCACCGGGATGGCAGGCGTGAAAGCGACCTTCTCCTTCGAGCTGACCCCGGCCGGCGACGAGACCGAGGTGCACGTCTCCGGTGAGTTCGAGGGCGCGCTGATCAAGGGCGCGCTGGGCAAGGCCGTCGAGAAGGACGGCACCAAGCAGCTGCAGAACTCGCTGGACAAGCTTGCCGCCCTCGCCGCCGGGGCGTGAGCATGGCCGACGTATTCGAATTCGACCGCGACGGCTTGAACCTGTGGTCGGACGAGGAACGGTTCGAGGTCACCCGCGAACGGCTGGCCGAGTACGCGGCGGCGACCAACGACCCGATCGCCGCGCACCGCGCCGGTGACGTGGGCTCGCCGGTCTTCGCCATCGTGCCGGTCTTCGACGCGCTGATGGCGCCCGCGGTCGACGTGGTACCGATGGACATCTTCGGCCGGATCACCCACGGCGAGCAGGACTTCCACTTCCACCGTCCGATCAGGCCCGGCGACAAGCTGGTCTCGCGGGGACGGGTCATCGGCTGGGAGACCAAGTCGACCGGCTCGCTGGTCTACATCCACCTCACCTGTGCCGACGAGGCGAGTGGTGATCTGGTCAACGAGCAGTACCTGTCCGGCTTCTTCCGCGGTGTGGACGCGGGTCCGAACGTCGGCGAGGCGATCCCGGTCATCGAGCCGTACGCCGACGTGAAGACGACGCCTCCGCTGGCCGAGGCCACCCACCATGTCGACGACGACCAGACCTTCCGGTACGCGCCTGCCTCGGGAGATCCGGTGCCGCTGCACCTGGACGAGGAGGTCGCCAAGGACGCCGGTCTGCCCGGCATCATCGCCCACGGGCTGTGCACGATGGCGATGGCCGGGTGGGGTGTCCTCGCCGAGGTCGCCGACTCCGACGTCTCGCGGGTGAAGCGCCTTGCCGTGCGGTTCTCCAAGTTCGTCTTCCCCGGCGACGACCTCGAGACCCGCATCTGGCGTGCCGGCGCCGAGAACGGTGTCACCACCTACGCGTTCGAGACCGTGCGGGGATCCGATGTGGTCCTGAGCAACGGTATCGCCGAGATCGCGGACTGAGAACGGTCCCCGCGCCTGTCGGGCGCGGGGACCTTCGGGGTTGCCCCGACCTGCCGCCCGCCCGGCGCGGCAGACCAAGACTTTGTACGAAGGAGTAGACATGGGTGCGTTGGAAGGTCGTGTCGCCGTCATCACCGGCGCCGGTCGCGGCATCGGACGCGAGCACGCGCTGCTGTTCGCGCGCGAGGGTGCCGCGGTCGTGGTGAACGATCTCGGCGGCAGCAACAGCGGCGACGGCAGCGACGCCGGACCGGCCGAGGAAGTGGCGAACGAGATCGTCGCCGCCGGTGGTCGCGCGGTCGCCAACACCGACAACATCGCCACCTGGGCAGGTGCCGAAGCACTTGTCGCACAGGCTGTTTCCGAGTTCGGCGGCCTCGACATCGTCGTCAACAACGCCGGTATCCTGCGCGACGGGTTCATCCCGAGCCTGTCGGAGAGCGACTGGGACGCCGTCGTCGCGGTGCACCTCAAGGGCCACTTCGCGGTGATCCACCACGCCTCGGCGTACTGGAAGGCCGAGTCCAAGGCGGGCCGTCAGCCCAACGCGGCCATCATCAACACCGCCTCCGCCTCCGGTGTCACCGTGCCCAACGCGGGCCAGGCCAACTACGGCGCCGCCAAGGCCGCGATCGCCGCGCTCACCCAGGTCGCCGCCGACGAACTGCAGCGCTACGGTGTGCGCGCCAACGCGATCGCGCCGATCGCGCGCACCCGCCTGACCCTGGCCACCCCCGGCATGGGCGCGCTCATGGCCGCCGAAGCCGCCGACGCGGAGGCCCAGGGCAGCTTCGACGCCTTCAGCCCGGCCAACATCTCGCCGCTCGTCGCCTACCTCGCCACCGACAAGTGCCCTATCACCGGCAAGGTGTTCGCGGTGCAGGGTGGCGCGATCAGCGAACTCGCGGGCTGGCACGACGTCAAGACCATCGAGACCGACGCGGCGTGGTCGATCGACGACATCGCCACCCGACTGCCCTGAGCCGACGAAATCTGGAGAACGACGATGTTCGAATGGTCTGAGACCGACGAGATGATCCGCGAGTCCGTGCGCGAGTTCATCGCCAAGGAAGTTCGTCCGCATATCGACGAACTCGAACACGGCGACCTGCCGCCCTACGACATCATGCGAAAGTTGTTCGCCGACTTCGGCATCGACGTCATGGCGGGCGAGGCCGTGGACAAGATGCTGGCCAGGGAGCAGGCGAAAGCCGATCGGATCGCCGCGGGCGAGCCCGCCCCGGAGAAGAAGAAGTCCTCGGACAAGAAGGGCGGCAACCCCCTCGCCGCGCAGGGCAGCATGGCGGCGGTGCTCATCAGCGAGCTCACCGGCGTCACCCTGGGCAGCGTCGCCGCCGTCGGCGTCAGCCTCGGCCTCGGCGCGGCGACGATCGCCTCGCGCGGCACACTCGCGCAGAAGCAGCGCTGGCTCAAAGACATCGTCACCCTGGAAAAGGTTGCCGCGTGGGCGATCACCGAGCCCGATTCGGGTTCGGACGCGTTCGGTGGCATGAAGACCTATGTGCGCCGCGACGGCGAGGACTACATCCTCAACGGGCAGAAGACCTTCATCACCAACGGTCCCTTCGCCGACACGGTGGTCGTCTACGCCAAGCTCGACGAGGGCGACGGCGGCGACAAGCGCGAACGCAAGGTGCTCACCTTCGTCCTCGACAAGGGCATGGCGGGCTTCACCCAGGGCAAGCCGTTCAAGAAGATGGGCATGCACTCCTCGCCCACCGGCGAGCTGTTCTTCGACAACGTGCGCCTGAGCAAGGACCGGCTGCTCGGGGAAACCGAGGACCACAAGGGCGGCGACGGCCGCGAGAGCGCTCGCACGAGTTTCATCGTCGAACGGGTGGGGTGCGCGATCCTGTCGCTGGGCATCATCAACGAATGCCATCGGCTGTGCGTCGACTACGCCAAGTCGCGCAAGCTGTGGGGCCAGGAGATCGGCCGATTCCAGCTCGTCCAGCTCAAGCTGGCCGAGATGGAGATCGCGCGTCTCAACGTCGAGAACATGGTCTTCAACGCGCTCGAACGGGCGGCCGCGGGCAAGATCCCGACGCTCGCCCAGGCGTCGGCCATGAAGCTGTACTCCACCCGGGCCGCGACCGAGGTGGCGATGGAGGCCGTGCAGTTGTTCGGCGGTAACGGCTACATGGCCGAATACCGGGTCGAGCAGCTGGCGCGCGACGCGAAGTCGCTGATGATCTACGCGGGCAGCAACGAGATCCAGGTGACGCACGTCGCCAAGGGTCTGCTGGCCGGCTGAGTCGATCCGGCGGCTCGCTGCAAGGCCCTCGCGGCGTTCAGCGGGCCGCCGTGCCCCATGTCGACCAGCTGGGTCGGGATCAGCACGTAGGTGTGGAACATGCGGGCGACGTGCTCGGCGAACAGCGAGCGCGACTCCGCGGGCAGGTCGTCGGCGCCCATCGACGTTCTCGTACTGATCGAGAACAGCTTGCGCGTCGGCGAAGAACTGCGCCAGCTGGTCGTCGATCATCGCCGAGATCAGGTCGTCTCGGCCGACGCCGATCGCGGCGAGGCCAGGGGTTCGGCCCGGCCTACGCGGTTGTTTCTCGCGGGATGGCGCCTTCCGGAACCGACGTGCGTTCGCCGGCCTGCGCGTTGATTCGTTCGAGGGCGAGGTAGCCGCGCGAGAAGGTCACGATCATCAGGGCCCAGATCGTCAGCGAGATGATGTAGAACAGTGTGTGGTCCGCGTCGTCGCCGGGGATCGGGAAGTAGTCGTAGATGATGGCCACGTAGGCGCCGAGCGCGGCGCCGATCGCCACCCAGGTCGCGTTGCCGCGATCGCCAGCGCGCCACAGCTTCGGGACCAGGTAGACGAACACGAACAGGGCGGCGGCGAGGTTCATCACGAGGTAGAAGATCGCCCAGCTCGGTTCCACCGCACGGGGTTCGAGGGCACGGTTGAGGCCCACCGCGATGCCGGCCACGATGGCGAGGGCCTCCACCACCCAGCTCGGGCGGTATCGGTGTGTCACCGCCATCAAGCCGAGGACGAGGATCACCGTCATACCGAACGAGCGGGAGAAGGCGTCGAAGAAGACCATGGCGTGGTAACTGAGGCTCTCGTGGTCCACGTTGATCGCGGCGAGGTACAGCACGTTCACGCCGGACACCGCCATCACGACCCATTCGAGGCCGAGCAGGAAGTTGCGGTTGCCGCGCAGCAACTTGATGCCGTAGTAGAAGCCTGCCCAGACCATCGCCAAGTCGGCGAGCAGGACGAGGATCATGCGGGTGGTGCTCATCGGAACTCCTGGAGGGTGGTGCGGATGGTGCCGGTGACCCGGTCGAGCGCGGCGCGGGCGGTGGGGCTGATGCGGGTCATCGAGACGTAGCCGTGCACGAGGCCGCTCTCACGGAAGACGCGCACCGGGACGCCCGCCTCCTCGAGGCGCCGGGCGTACGCGAGCGCCTCGTCCCGGAGGGGATCGAAACCGGCCACGGTGATCAGCGTCGGCGGCGCGCCGGACAGGTCTTCGGCGAGGATCGGCGAGACCCGCGGGTCGACCGCGTCCAGCCGGTCCGGCAGGTACAGGTCCGTCAGCCAGGCGATCTGCTTGGCCGACAGTGCGGCGTTGCCGGCGAACTCCCTGCGCGAGGGGTAGTTCCCCACCGCGTCCACGACCGGGTACATGAGTACCTGTAGACAGGGCCGGACCTGCTCGCCCGCCACGATGTTGGCCAGCACGGCGCACAGGTTGCCGCCCGCGCTGTCGCCGAGCAGCACGATCCGCGCGGGGTCGACTCCCCACTGAGCGCAGTGCTCCACGGCGAACCGCCAGGCGGTGACGGCGTCGTCGACGGGGCCGGGGAACGGGGATTCCGGCGCCACGCCGTACTCGACCGAGAGCACGTTGACGCCGGCACCGTCGGCGATCAAGCGGACGGGCACGTCGTAGTCCTGTCTGCTGCTCAGGACGAAGCCGCCGCCGTGCAGGAACAGGACCAGGGCGTTCGAGGGCACCGCAGGGCGGTACATGGTCGCGCGCAAACCGGTCGGCAGCACGATCTCCGGCTCGACACGTACGCCGGCGGGTGCCTTGTCGGCGAACACCCGGGAGTCGTTCGCGACGATCGCGCGTGCCTGCTCCGGAGTCCCGTCGCTGAAGTCCGGGGCGCCCGCGGTGGCCTTCAACAGCAACGCGATCTCGGGCGCCAGCACGTCACCGTCGGCGTTGACCACTCGCGGCGCGAGCCGCCGGAGCAGACCGCCGGGGAGGCTGCCGAGGCCGGTGAACGCGGCGCGCTGAAGCCGCTCGGCAACGCTCAACGCCGCGGGCGCCTGAACGGGCGCGAGCGCCTGGGCGGTCACGGTCATGAGAGCGCCTCTTCCGCGACGGTGCGGCCGCAGACCTCCCGCTCGAGACGCGAGCTGAACCGGAGATTCCGATCGATCACCGAGCCGCGATACATCTTCCGGTCGTCGAGAAAGACGTTCTCCATCTTCCAGGGCACGGCATCGCCCTGGCGCGGCAGATCGTTCTTGGCGCGCTGCATGTAGCCCGAGTTCAGGTCGAGCATCGAGCGGGTGCCGACGCCGTCGGGCGCGTGCGGCACGGCGGTGTCGTAGCCGTGGGTGTCCATGTGGCGCAGCAGCTCGACGATGCTCTTGCCGAGCAGTCCGATCTTGAGTGTCCAGGACGACTTGGTGTAGCCGATCGCGTTCATCCAGTTCGGCACGCCGGACAGCATCATGCCGCGGTACACCACGGAGTTGGGCAGGTCGACGGGGCGCCCGTCCACCGTCAGGTCGATGCCGCCGAACAGGCGCAGGTTCAGCCCGGTCGCGGTGACGATGACGTCGGCGTCGAGGTGCTCGCCGGACTCGAGTTCGATACCGGTGGCGGTGAACCGGCGGATGCGGTCGGTCACCACCGAGGCGCCGCCGTCGCGGATGGACGCGAAGAAGTCGCCGTCGGGCGCGAGACAGAGGCGCTGTTCCCACGGGTTGTAGGGCGGGTTGAAGTGCTTGTCGACATCGAAGCCGGCGGGCAGCTCCTTGACGTTGATCCCGCGGATGAAGCGGCGGGAAGCGTTCGGGAAGCGGGTCAGCAGCTCGACGACGGCCCAGTCGGTGAGGATGTTCTTCCACCGGGTGGCCAGGTAGCCGCCGCGCTCGCCGAGCAGGCGGGTGAGCTTCAGGCTCAGGGCGTCCACCCGCGGCAGCGTCAGGATGTAGGTCGGCGTGCGCTGCAGCATCGTGACGTGCGCGGCCGCGCCGTCACCCTTCAGCATCGACGGGATCAGCGTGATCGCGGTGGCGCCGCTGCCGATCACCACGACCTTCTTGCCGGAGTAGTCGTACCCCTCGGGCCAGTGCTGCGGGTGGATGACGTCGCCGGTGAAGTCCTCGCGGCCGGGGAACTCCGGGGTGAAGCCCTTCTCGTAGTCGTAGTAGCCGGTGGCGCCGAACACCCAGCCGGCCTTGACGACCTCGCGGCGCACGGTGCCGTCGGCCTCCGTCACGTCGACCTCGAGCAGCCACTGGGCGTCATCGCTCGACCATGCGGCCGAGACCACCTTGTGCCGGTAGCGCACGCGATCGGCCAGGCCGTTCTCCGCGACGGTCTCGGCGAGGTAGTCGAGGATCAGTGGGGCGTCGGCGATCGCGTTCTCGTTCTTCCAGCTCTTGAACTCGTAGGCGAAGGTGTGCAGGTCCGAGTCGGAGCGGATGCCGGGGTACTTGAACAGGTCCCACGTGCCGCCGAGGGAATCGCGCCCTTCGAGCAGCACCACCTTCTTGTTCGGGAACTCCCTGGTGATGTACGTCGCGGCGCCGATCCCCGAGATCCCTCCGCCGATGACGACGACGTCGAAGCACTCCGGGCCGGATACTGAGTTGCTCATCCTTCGCTACCTTCCCCGCGCCGAGCGCGTCGTGAGGTATCCAGGTTGCCGGGTCGGGTGTGGCGCACACCACATCGAATCTCAGCGTCTTGCGGGCCACAGTGGTGGAAATCTCACCCCTCCCGGCCCGCCGCCCCGATCGCCGGGGCGGGCGGCGCATACTCGTTGGCACGGCGAGCGAAGGAGGTTCGTGACCGATGACCGTGGGATCCGGTGAGCTGTGGCCCGCGCCTTCCGATCGGGTGCGCGAGCTCCTCCGCGACATCGCCGAGACCATGCTCGCCAGGCACACCGAGATTCTGGCCGACATGGAGGAGGCGACGCTGCGGGATCCCCGCTACCTGGAGATCTCCCGGGACCCCGTGCTGGCCGAGGCCAGCGACCGCGTCGGAGTCTTCTCCCTCAAGAAGTGGCTGACGGCGAACATCGCCGCGCCCGGCGCGCGAGTCGCTCCGGCGGACAGCGAGGAGACGCGAACCTACGCGCGCAACGTCGTTCTCCGCGGCCTCACCACCGACGAGGTCACCTCGTGGCGGGCCGGACAGTACGTCGTGTGGCGGTGGTGGCTCGCCGAATGCTTCCGGGCGGCAGGCGATCTCGAGGAGCTCGAGGAGCTGGTGGCGATCTCCGCGTGCTCGGTGACCACCTCCGTCGACGACGACATCGCGGCACTGGCACAACAGGTCGACGAGGTCCGCGCGGAGTTCGCGGGCGGCGCGCAGCTGCAGCGCTACGCCACCGTCGAATTGCTGCTGCAGGGTGCCGACATCGCGCAGGCACGGGCCGAGGCCCAGCTGGGTTACGCGCTGACCGGCTCACACATCGGCGCTGTGGTGTGGACGGATTCCGAGCGCAACGCGCACGCGCTCGAAGCCGTGAGCGAGCAGTTGATGCGGGCCTGCGGCGCGACGAGCAGGCTGACCGTTGTGGCGGGAACTTCCGCCCAGTGGCTGTGGATTCCGGGGAGGACCGTACCGCCCGCCGCGGATCTCGAGGAGTTGATCAGCCGCCACCCCCGGGCCCGCGTGGCGCTGGGCCGCGCGGCCGCGGGTATCACCGGATTCCGGCGAACCCACCTGGATGCCGCGGCGGCACAACGCCTTCTCGCGCGGCTCCGCTCGAATCTGGCCGTGATCCGCTACGAGGACGTCCAGATGATCGACCTGATGTCGGCCGATGTCAGCCAGCTCGATCAGTTCGTCACCGATGTCCTCGGCGACTTCGAGGACGCGAGTCCGGTCCTGCATCAGACGGTGCTCACCTGCGTCGAGGAAGGACTCAACCGGTCGAGTACCGCGGAACGGCTGTTCACCCACCGCAACACGATCGACCGGCGGCTCGCCCGCGTCGACGAACTGCTCCCCCGCCCGTTCGCCGAACGGCCGACGGAGGTCGCCACGGCGCTGACAGTGCTCCGGATCCGCGGCACGGGCTGACCGCCGCCCGCTCGCGGCGGCAGGGTCACCCCGACCGCACGTCAGCGCTTCGCGCGTCCTCGGCGACGCAGCTGCCGCCGTGCCAGCGTCTTGCTGCCGCTGAAGAAGTCGTTCATCCGGTCCACGCTCCAGACGAGCCTCAGCACCAACGGGTTCATGACCAGGTCCATCGATGCCGGGTACTTCGGGGCGTCCGACCAGATGCCCGCGAGGTCCTCCGGCATCTCGTCGTCGACGATGTAGTCGGCGATCATCTTGCCCACATACGGAACCTGACAGAGGCCGTGGCCGTTGCAGGCCATCGAGTAGTAGACGTTGTTGCCCACCTGGCCCGCGACGGACAGCCAGTCCGCGCTGATGCCGATCCAACCGCCCCAGGCCTGTGCGATGGACACATCGGCCAGCGTCGGGAACCGGTCGGCCAGGTCGGCCGCCATGTCCTGCACGAGGATCGGGGACGGAACCCGATCCGGCAGCGGGTAGCTCGCACCGCGCTCCGGCCTGCGGACCCCACAGACGATGGTGTTGCGCTCGGTGAGCCGGTAGTGGGTCATGACCTGGTGCTGGGTGATGATGCCGGACCGGCTGGTCCAATCCAGCTCGGCGAGCCGCTCGGGCGCGATGGGTTCGGTCTCGATCTCGATGACGTACAGCGGCACCGAGAGGTTCTTGGGCGTGATGTCCCATTCGCCGGCGTAGGCGCTGGTGGCCAGCACCACTTTGTTCGCCCGCACAGTGCCGTTGGGGGTGGTGAGTTCGACGATGCCGCTCGTCCTGCGGACGTCGCTCACCGGAGTCCGCTCGTAGAGCTTGACCGGCGAGTCGAGTACGGCTCGCCGTACACCTCGGGCGAGTTTGCCGGGGTTCAGCATGCCGCCGATGGCCTCTCGCATACCGCCGACGAAGCCGGTCGGAAGGCCGAGCTGCGCACGGTTGCCGACTGTCCCCTGCCCGCCGACGGCGCGCAGAATCGCCGCCTGTGTGCGGACCCTGAGCATCATGAGCGGGGAAATCGCACCCCACACCAAGCCGTTCGGCACATAGTCGCAGTCGATGTCATGGGTCTTCATGAGATCTTCCACGTAATGGCCCGCGTGCTCGGCCAGCTTAGCCATCACCGAGAGCTTGCTGCCGGAGAACAGGCCGAGCATCCGCAGGTCCCCACCCGGCGCCCCGGCGATCTGACCGCCGTTGCGCGAGGCCGAGCCGTAGCCGCAGAACTCGGCCTCCAGCAGGACGATGTCCTGGCCGCGCTCGGCGAGGCGCAGGGCGGTCGCCATGCCGCCCATGCCGCCGCCGACCACCGCGATGTCGCAGGTGAGATCGCCGTCCAGAGCGGGCTGCACATCGTCGGGTCGATCGATCCAGCCGGTGAAATTGCTGTATCTCGTGCCGTCGGTTCTCATGCTGTCCTGATCTCCCTCGACTCGTGGGTGTGACCGTGCGGTATGAAGCCTTCCCCCACTATGGCGAGCCCTTTCCGGCGTCACCATGGTGAGTCGTGGCAGGTTGGCGCGGATCGCGGTGCGAATTGCACACCCCGGCTCGAGCCGGCCCGCGGCCGCCGATGACACCCCATCGCGGAGTCATCCGACGGTCACGGCGTCGTGATCGAACCGCCATGAGGAGAAGCCCGGCAAGCCACTGCTGTCCCGATCCGGACACGCTGGAGCTGCGCAAACGCTCGTGAAACCCGATCTGGGCAAACTTTTTCTGTGAGGCGGACCACACTGATTACGGTCGCAAACCCCCTGCATACATAACGATTCCGCAACTGCCGGACGAAGCGACCAAGATCGGCATCGTTTGCCGTTCAGATCCCGTTCACCTTCTGTTAACCAGTCGTGACCATTCTGCAATCAGGTCAAAAACGGACCTGCGGTTTGGTCAGCCCGGGAGTATCCAACCTCCGGAGCGAGGGATCGAACAGCGCGTGGTCTCCCCGCAGCCAGCTGTGGAGCACCGTGCGACGCGCGGACCGCCATCGAGCGAGTCCGACCCCGACAGCGTCGCACATTCCCATACAGACAGAAACAACACATCGCCTGACCGGCGTGCGCCGCCGCGTGCGCGCTGCGCGATCCACCGCGCCCTCATGGGCCCGCGGTCGCCAGACAGAGATGAAGGAACAGAAAAGCAATGCTCAACAAAGACAAGCTCAGCACCGTTATCGGCCGTCGTTCCCGCCGTGAGGCGTTCACCGTGGCGGTCGCCGCGGTCGGCCTGGTCGCCGTAGCCGCGTCCTCCGCCGTCTCCTTCGCGGACGACAGCGTGCCCGAGCGTGCTGCCATGGTCGTCGAGCAGGCGGAGAACATCCCCGCCGTCGGCGCCGCCCCCGCCGTCGAGGCGATCCCGGCTCCGGCCCCCGCGCCGGAAGTCGCCCCCGCGCCCGCACCGGAGCCCGCTCCGGCCCCGATGCCCGAGCCCGCGCCCGCCCCGCCGGCGTACCCGGACAACCTGGACGGCTGGATTCGCCAGGCCCTCGACATCATGGCCGCCAAGGGCATCCCCGGCACCTACGAGGGCATCCACCGCAACATCATGCGCGAGTCCACCGGCAACCCCCAGGCGATCAACCTGTGGGACTCCAACGCCGCGATGGGCATCCCCTCCAAGGGCCTGCTGCAGGTGATCGACCCCACCTTCGCCGCGTACCACGTCGAGGGCACCCCGTTCGACGTCTGGAACCCGGTCTCCAACATCGTCGCGGCCTGCAACTACGCCGCGCACCGCTACGGCTCGATGGACAACGTCAACAGCGCGTACTGAGCCACCTGACGGGTGCACGCCCGCGCCCCGGTCACCACGACCGGAGCGCGGGCGTTCGTCGTAGAATCGCCCCCGTGCCAGACAGCGCCGATCAGGCACCCGATCACGCGCACTCCGACGCCGCCACCGCGAGCCGCGTCGCCAAGGCCCGCCGCCTGGCCGCCTACGTCTGGGCCCGCGATATCCGCAGCGCCGAGCTGCTCGCGCTGCCCGCGGCCACCCTGCGCAAGCTGGCCAGGGCCGCCGACACCAATCCGCCGAGCACCGGCGAGACGTGGCGGGTGGTCGCCGACCTGCTCGACCAGAAGGACGCGTGGGCCGCGCGCAATCCCGGACACGCCGCCGCCGTGCGCGCGCACGCGGACGAGAAGCTGCTGTGGGTGAAGCCGCCCGTCACGCCGTGGTCCGGGTCCTGATCAGGCCAGCAGCAGACCGGCCGCCAGCGCGAGCATGATCGCCGCGATCACCGAGTCGAGGATCCGCCAGGCGAGCGGCCGCGCGAACAGCGGGGCGAGACGGCGCGCGCCGTAGCCGAGCGCCAGGAACCAGAGCACGCTCGCCAGCATCGCCCCCGCGGCCAGGAACCACCGTTCCGGCGCGGCGTAGGTGCTGGCGAACGAGCCGAGCAGGACCACCGTGTCCACGTAGACGTGCGGATTGAGCCAGGTCAACGCGAGGCAGGTGAGCACCGACGCGCCGACGGCCACCGTCGCGCCCGCCCCCTCGGCGATCAGCGTCGACGAGCTCAGCGCCCGCCGTACCGCCAGCACGGCGTAGCCGAGCAGGAACGCCGCGCCCGCGTACCGCGCCACGGTGAGCAGGGCGGGCATCGCCTCGACGATCGTGCCGAAACCGGCGACCCCCGCGGCGATGAGGACGATGTCGGACACGGCGCACACCGCGATCACCGGCAGCACATGCAGGCCACGAATGCCCTGACGCAGTACGAACGCGTTCTGGGCGCCGATCGCCACGATGAGCGAGAGCCCGAAGCCCAATCCGGAGAGCGCGGCCAGTGCCGCGGAGGAAGCCGTCACCCGTTCGACGTTAAGAGTCCGTAGATTTTCAGGCCAGCTAATGATTCTTCAGCACCATTAGAATCTCTTACGTGGATTTCCAGCTCGACCAGTTGCGCGCGCTCGACGCGGCACTCACCGAGGGCACCTTCGACGCCGCCGCCCGGCGCTTGAACGTGACCCCGTCCGCCATCAGCCAGCGGATCAAGGCACTGGAGGAAGCGGCGGGCCGTATCCTGTTGCAGCGCTCGAAACCGGTGCGCGCCACCGACTCCGGGCTCGCCGTGCTGCGCCTGGCCCGCCAGGTCGAGTTGCTCGCCCGCGACACCGCGCGCGAACTCGGCGACGCCGATCGGCCCGCCGGCCGCGCCGCCCGCATCCCGATCGCGGTGAACGCCGACTCGCTCGAGACCTGGGTGATGCCCGCGCTCGCCGGCGTCGGCCACCTGGTGTGTGTCGAACTGCACCGCGAGGACGAGGAACACACCACCCGCCTGCTCCGCGACGGGACGGTGATGGCGGCCATCACCGCCACGGCCACGCCCGTGCAGGGCTGCCGGGTCGAGCCGCTGGGGGCCATGCGCTACCAGGCACTCGCCCGTCCGGACTTCGTCCGGCGATGGTTCCCGGACGGGGCGCGGCCGGGGTCCTACGCGCACGCCCCGATGATCCAGTTCGACCGCAAGGACGACCTGCAGTTCCGTCACGTGCGCGGCCAGTCCCCGGACCCGATCGACCCGCCGACCCATTACGTCCCGTCCTCGAACGCCTTCGGTGACGCGGTGCGGCTGGGCATGGGCTGGGGCATGCTCCCCGACCTGCAAACCGAAAAGGACAGGGCGGCAGGGACTCTCGTCAACCTGGACGGGTACGCGCACATCGACGTGCCGCTGTACTGGCAGCAGTGGAAACTCGACTCCCCCGCGCTGGGCGCCGTGGCGTCGGCCATCGCGGCGGCCGCCGCCGCGGCGCTGATCCAGCCGTCCTGACTACCTCACGCGGCGGTCAGGAATTCGACGAGGACGCGGTTGATCTCGTCGGGCTGTTCGAGGTAGCCGTAGTGGCCACAGCGTTCGATCTCGGCGTAGCGGGCGTGCGGGATGGCCTCGGCGACCTCGCGGCAGAACCGGGGCGGCACCATCTGGTCGTCGGCGAAACCGACCACCAAGCTGGGCACGGTGATCGCGCGGTAGGCCTCGCGCCGGTCCTGCGAACGGTCGAGTCCGAGCTGGGCGCGGGTGCCGGGAGTGCCCTTGCCCGAGGTGAATTCGAAGATGTCGAGCCATTCCTGTGCCTTGGCGGGATCGGCCAGGGTGTGCGGGGAGAGGTTGAGCATCGCCTTCACCGCGGCCGCGTACTCCGGCGGCAACTGGATGCCCTTGTCGTACAGCGCCTGCTCACCCCGGTTGAGCGTGCCCGAGACCGGATGCGGCCGCGCGGTCGCGGCGAACATGACCGCCTTGCCCAGCAGTTCGGGCCGCGCCAGCGCGAGTTCGGCGACGACCCGCGAACCCATCGACGTGCCGACCACGTGCGCGGGCGCGCCCAGGTGCTCGATCAGCGCCGCGGTGTCGCCGACGAGATCGGCCATGGTGATGCCCGCCGCCGACTCCGACGACGGCGCGATCCCCCGATTGTCGACCGTGGCGACCCGGAATCCGGCCTTGACCAGGGCGGGCACCTGATAGGTCCGCCAGACCCGGCCGGGGCTGCCACTGCCCATCACGAGCAGGACCAGCGGCCCCGAGCCGGTGACGTCGTAGCTGAGCTGGATGCCGTTGAGCGAAGCGATGGGCATGGCTCACCTTATCGCCACAGCGGGACGGGGTTCACCACGGAGCCGGGACCCCCTCGGCCATCCGGTCCGCGTCCGGATGCTCGAGTTGCTCAGCGAGCGCGAACACGCGGCCCCCGGGATTTCCTCCGCCCCGCTGACGGGCTCGCGCAAGGCCGTGCGGCGAGAGCGCAGGACGCCGGATCACCTTGCGCTGGCGCGGAATTGGGTGCGGTAGGCGGTGGGGGTGAGGCCGGTGGCGGCGGCGAGGTGGGTGCGGAGGTTGGCGGTGGTGCCGAGGCCGCACTCGGCGGCGACGCGGTCGATGGGAAGGTCGGTGGTTTCGAGGAGGCGGCGGGCGTGGTCGAGGCGGCGGGCGGTGAGCCAGGCCAGCGGGGTGCAGCCGAGTTCGGCGCGGAAGTGGCGATGCAGGGTGGCCACGCTGACGCGGGCGCGGGCGGCCAGGTCGGCGACCGTGAGGGGTTCGGTCGCATGGTGTTCGGCCCACTCCAGGGTCGCCGCCAGGGACGGGCCGGGCGCGCTCGGCACCGGGCGCTCGATGAACTGGCGCTGGCCGCCGCGACGGTGCGCGGCGAAGACGAGGCGCCGGGCGACCGCGGTGGCGATCTCGGTGCCGTGGTCGCGGCCGACCAGGTACAGGGCGAGGTCGAGGGCCGCCGCGCTGCCCGCCGAGGTGAGGATGTCGCCGTCGTCGATGAACAGGACCGTGTCGTCGACCTCGGTGTCGGGGAAGCGGCGGCGGAATTCGTCGGCCCACTGCCAGTGCAGCGTCACCCGTCGACCGCGCAGTACCCCGGCATCGGCCAGGGTGAACGCGCCGCTGCACATGCCGACCAGCCGCGCCCCGCGGGCGTGTGCTCGCGCGATCGCCGCGAGTACCGCCGGATGACGCGGGGCGGCGGTGTCCGGCCGGTTGGGGACGATCACCGTGTCGGCCGCATCGAGCAGGTCCAGCTCGGCCAGCCCGGTCATGGTGAAGAAGTTCTGCCGCATCGGCACCTCGCGCTGGTGCGCGCACAGCCGGAAGTCGTAGAGCAGCCCGCCCACCTCAGACCGCTCGATGCCGAACACCTCGGTCATGCAGGCCAGCTCGAACGGGTTGGAGCCCTCGTCGACGAGGGCCGCGACCCGGTGCAGACCCGGCTGCGAGAAATCTTTCGACATATGCCATTCATCGCACTGTCGCGGGGGTGACCGCAAGCGCGACCATGAGGGCATGACCGATCGACCGAGGAACATCGACACCGCGCTCGCCGCCTTCGACGAGCTGTGGAGCCCCCGCATCCTGACCCGCGTCAACGACTGGGACGTGCGCCTGGCCAAGGTGCGCGGCGAGCACCTGTGGCACGCGCATCACGACACCGACGAGTTCTTCCTCGTCCTCGACGGCACGCTCGACATCGACCTGCGCGAGCCGGGCGCGGCGCCGCGACGAGTCACCTTGTGCCGCAACGACACCTACGTGGTTCCGCGCGGCGTCGACCACCGCCCGTCCTCGGCCGAGGGCGCGACCCTGCTCCTGTTCGAACCCGCGGGCACCCTCACCACCGGTGACTACGCGGGCGAGGTGCCCGCCCACATCTCCGCGACCACCGGGACGGAACTGACTTAGACGAGGTCACGCGGGCAGGGCGCCGCGCGCGTCGCAGGCGGAAACCACCTTCGCCGCCAGCGTCCGGATCGCGGTGCTCTCCTCCTCGGACAAGCGGTCGACGAACACCGCGCGCACCAGTTCGACGTGTTCGGGCGCGGCGCGGCCGAGGACGGCGCGGCCCTCGTCGGTGAGCGAGACGACGATGCCGCGCGCGTCGTCCTCGGCGGGGCGCCGGTCGACCAGGCCGCGCGCGGCCATCCGGGCGAGTTGCTTGGAGAGCCGGGACTTGTCCCAGCACACCTCGGCCGCGAGTTCCTTGGCCCGCATGCACCCGTTCGGTGTGGCCGACAGTGCCACCATCAGCTCGTAGTCCGGCATGGACAGACCGTGCTCGGCCAAGCCTGCGGCCAGGGCCGCGTCCAGACGCTGGCGCATGCGGATGTAGGCCTGCCAGGTCTGCTGCTCTTCGTCGGTCAACCATCGGGTCACGGGAATGATCCTAGAACGCATTTGGTTGACATGGAAACAAAGCCACTCGACCAGGAGGCGCATCCCATGCCCGCAATCACCGTCGACGACATCATGGTGCTGCCCCGGCTGCCCCGCCCCGACGTCACCGCGACCCAGCGACCGGTCCGCCGGCTCGTCACCGCCGCGCGCCAGCAGGAAGGCGCGGGCTTCGAGGTGACCCGGCCGTTCCCGAGCCTGGACCTGCGCTCGGCCGATCCGTTCATCCTGCTCGACCAGATGGGCCCGGTCGCCTACGAGGCCAAGGGCGCGCCGTGGCATCCGCATCGCGGCTTCGAGACCGTCACCTACATGCTCGACGGCACCATGGTCCACCACGATTCCCAGGGCGGCGGTGGCGTGATCAGCGAGGGCGACACACAGTGGATGACCGCGGGCTCGGGCATGCTGCACGACGAACTGCCCGAGGAGAAGCTGGTCATCTCCGGCGGCACCTTCCACGGCATCCAGCTGTGGGTCAACCTGCCGCGGGCGAACAAGTTCGCCACCCCGCGCTACCAGGATCTGCGCGCCGGGGAGCTCACCCTGGTGAGCTCGCACGACGGCGGCGCCCTGGTCCGGGTGATCGCCGGTGACCTCGCCGGTTTCGCGGGCCCCGGCTCCACCTACACCCCGATCGCCTACGCGCACGCCTCCCTCAGCCCCGGCGCGCAGCTGGAGACGCCGTGGCCGACGGACTACACCGCGATGGCGTACGTGCTGGCGGGCAGCGGCACGGTCGGCCCCGATCGCAGGCCGATCCGCGCCGGTCAGCTGGCGGTCTTCGGCAAGGGCGACGCCATCACCCTCGCCGCCGACACCGAACAGCACACCACCACCGGCGACCTCGAGGTCCTGCTGCTCGGCGGAATGCCGTTGCGCGAGCCGGTGATCCAGTACGGGCCGTTCGTGATGAACACCAAGGAGGAGATCATCGAGGCCATGGAGGATTTCCAGGCGGGCCGGATGGGGACCGTTCCCGCCGAACACCGCACCGGTCGACGCCTGGGCGAATGATCGGCCACGGGCCGGGACACGCGCGCGGTTGACAACGGGCGGCCCCGTCACAAAGGTGGACGGGGCCGCCCGACGCGTGAAGTGTCCGGGCCCACAACCGAAACGCGCAGACATCGAGGAATCCATGAACGTTCGTCGGCTGACCGTCAGCCTCGCCGCAGTGGGGATTTCCCTGCTCGCCGTCCCCGCCGCCCACGCCAACGTGCCCACCGGCTCCGCGGGCACCGGCTCCTCCAGCTTCGACTCCCTCCTCGGCGCGACCGGCTCGGCCAACCTGGTCCAGTCGGGCTCGGCGGGTGGCGCGTTCCGCAGCTGCGACGACGCCTACGCGCAGGGTCGCGCTCCCCTGTTCCGCGGCGAGGCGGGCTACTCCCCCCACCTCGACCCCGACGGTGACGGGCTGGCCTGCCCCACGCAGTAGTTTCGGCGGCTGGCGCCGCGGGTTTTCGGCCTCGTGACCTCGCCGAAAACGTGGTGATCGGCTGACACAGAAACACCCGATGTGGCTGTGCCGCATCGGGTGTTTCGCGTTGTGGCCGCGTGTCAGCGGCGGAAGATCTTGACCAGGACCAGGCCCGCGACGAGCGCGCCCGCGCCGATCAGGGTGTATTTGACCTTCGGCTCGTTCAACTTGGCGACCACGACCGCCTTGGTGTCGTCGGCGATCCGCTGCGGATCGGCACGCACCGCCAGTTCGTCGAGCGTCGTCGCCAACCGGGCGCGCGCGATCTCGATCTCACGCTCGATCCGGTCGGTGTCGTTCTTGGCCACCGTCACCTCCAGTATGTGTCTGCTGCTCGCCGACGAGTCTATCCATGCCCACGCCGGGCCCGGTCGGTTACCGTGCGGTGGTGACCGACAACCATCGCCTCTCCCCCGGAGACACCGCACCCGATTTCACGCTGCCCGACGCCGACGGCAAGGACGTGTCGCTGTCGGACTATCGCGGCCGCAAGGTGATCGTCTACTTCTACCCGGCCGCGAGCACCCCCGGCTGCACCAAGCAGGCCTGCGACTTCCGCGACAACCTGGCCGAGCTCGGCGGCGCCGGGATCGACGTCGTCGGCATCTCGCCGGACAAGCCCGCCAAGCTGGCCAAGTTCCGCGACGCCGAGGGCCTGACCTTCCCGCTGCTGTCGGACCCCGAGCGCACCGTCCTGCAGGAGTGGGGCGCGTTCGGCGAGAAGAAGATGTACGGCAAGACCGTCACCGGCGTGATCCGTTCGACCTTCCTCGTCGACGCCGAGGGCAAGATCGAGGTGGCCCAGTACAACGTGCGGGCCACCGGGCACGTGGCCAAGCTGCGCCGCGACCTGTCGGTGTAGCCGCTCAGGCGAAGGTGCGGACGAAGACCTCGTAGCCGTCCAGCAACCGCGCCAGACCGAATTCGAAATCGGCCTTACCCCAGTCGATCTCGTCGTCGTAGAAGGCGGAGGCGGACAGCGCGGCCGTCACCGAGGGAAAGCGCTGCGGGTCGAGCACCCTGGCCAGCACCCCGGCGAAGTCGCCGTCCGCCTCCGTCTGCAGATCGCGCACCGCGCGCTGCTTGGACACCACGAACATCGACAGGTTCATGACCAGCTGGAGCTTGATCGATTCGGGTACCGCGGTCGTGCTCAGGGTCCGCAGCCCCGCGTCGAGCCAGGCCATGTTGTTGGGCCCCAGCGGTGGCCGGTTCAGCGGGACGTCCACCCACCACGGGTGGATCCCGATCCGTTCGAATTCCGCGTGCGCCCACGTCTCCAGCCCCGCCCGCCACGGCATGTCCGGGTCGATCTCCGGCGGTGGGCCGACCACCCGGTCGACCAGCAGGTCGACCAGCGTGTTCTTGCTGTCCACATAGCGATACAGCGACATCGCCGTGAAGCCGAGTTGCTTGGCGACCCGGTTCATCGACAGCGCCGCGTACCCCTCCGCGTCGGCGACGGCGATCGCGGCGTCGAGGATCTGGTCGAGGGTGAGCCCGCGCCGGGGTCCCCGGCTTCCCGGTTGCTCCAGACCCCACATCAGCTCGACCGCTTTCGGTAGCGCCGTGTCGCCGGATGTCGTCATCTAGTCCCTGCCTCCTCGGTTCCCCCGACTCTATCGCCACCGGACCCTTGCGCCCGAGAACTGCTTACTCTATAAACTATGTTTATCACATAAACAGTTTCTCGATCGGAGCGAACCCATGACCACCGCACCCGCCCTCGCGATCCGGGGGTTGCGCAAGACCTTCGGCGCGCACGTCGTCCTCGCCGACCTGGACCTGGAGGTCGCGCCGGGCACCGTGTTCGCCCTCCTCGGCCCCAACGGCGCGGGCAAGACCACGCTCGTGCGCATCCTGACCACGCTGATCCGTCCCGACCACGGGCGGGCGCTGGTCCTCGGGCACGACCTGCTGGCCGAGGCCGACACCATCCGCGGACTGATCGGCGTCACCGGGCAGTACGCGGCGGTCGACGGTGTCCTCACCGGCGCCGAGAACCTGCGCCTGACCGGTCGCCTGCTGCATCTGGGCGCGCGGGAGACCGCCCGGCGCGGCGCCGAACTGCTCGAACGCTTCGACCTCGCCGACGCCGCCGATCGCGCGGTCGACTCCTACTCCGGCGGCATGCGCCGCAGGCTCGATCTGGCCATGAGCCTGATGGGCAGGCCGCGCATGGTCTTCCTGGACGAGCCGACCACCGGCCTCGACCCGCGCAGCAGGCGCGACCTGTGGGCCGCGATCAGGGAGCTCGCCGCCGACGGCACCACCATCGTCCTCACCACCCAGTACCTCGAGGAGGCCGACCAGCTGGCCGACCGGATCGCCGTGCTCGACGGCGGCGTCATCGTCGCCGACGGCACCCCCGACGAACTCAAACGCCGTGTCCCCGGCGGACACCTGCTGCTCCGCTTCCCCGACCACCGCCGGCTCACCGCGGCGCACCACGCCGTCCCGGACGCGCTCGCCGATCCCGAGCAGCTGACGCTGCAGGTGCCGACGAGCGGCGGCACCGCGCAGATCAAAGACCTGCTCGACCGGTTCGCCGCCCTCGACATCACCGTCGAACAGCTGACCGTGCACACCCCCGACCTCGACGACGTCTTCTTCGCGCTCACCGACCGCGACCACGTCGCGGCATGATCCACCGAACGAAAAGAGCCACCGCCATGTCCCTTTCGCCCGCGGCCAGGCTCGTGCGCGCCGCCAAGGACTCCACGACCATGCTCGACCGCAACATCCGCCACACACTGCGCAGTCCCGACACGATGATCATGACGATCGCGCTGCCGGTGATGATCCTGCTGATGTTCGTCTACGTCTTCGGCGGCGCCATGGACGTCGGCCCCGGCGCCTACATCGACTACGTGGTGCCCGGCATCATCCTGCTGTGCGCGGGGTTCGGCGCGTCGACCACGGCGGTCGCGCTGTCCACCGATCTGGCCGAGGGCATCGTCGACCGGTTCCGCGCCATGGCCATCGCCCGCTCGGCAGTGCTCACCGGGCACGTGGTGGAGAGCGTGCTGCGCAACCTGCTCACCTCCGCGATCGTGATCGGTGTCGCGGTGGCGCTCGGGTTCCGGCCGACCACCGATCCGCTGCGCTGGCTCGGCGTGTTCGGCGTGCTGGCGATGTTCGTGTTCGCCCTGTCGTGGCTGTCGGCCGCGCTGGGGCTGCTGGCCCGGAACCCGGAGGCTGCCAACGGCTTCACCTTCGTGTTCATGTTCCTGCCGTACGTGAGCAGCGCGTTCGTGCCGACCGAGTCGATGCCGACCTGGCTGCACGCCTTCGCCGAGAACCAGCCGGTGACCCCGGTGATCGAGACGACGCGCGGCCTGCTGATGGGCACGCCGATCGGCGACAGCGGGTTGCTCGCGGTGCTGTGGTGCGCGGGCATCGCGGGGGCCGGATTCCTCGCCGCCGGTGTGCTGTTCCGCCGCCGCACCAGCGTGTGAGCACACGACCGGTGGCAGCGGGAAGGGCCGCGCGAAAGTCCGCGCGGCCCTTCCCGATCTGCCCGATTCTCCGCTCTGCTCAGTCCGCCGATTCGGTGCGCGGCCCCTCCGGCAGCACCGGCGCCTGCGCGGGCTGCATGCCCATCGGAATCCCGGTGCCCGGCACCGTCTGCGCCGCGGCCGGTGTCTGCGGGACCACCGGGGCGGGCTCGAGCGGCAGCGGATCGCCCTGCGGCGCATCGCCGTACAGCTGGGTGGGATAGTCCAGCGGGAACTGACTCGGGTCGATCAGCTGCGGGTTCGGCGACATGTGTTCGTAGGTCGAGGTGTCGACCGGCTCACCGGCGGGATCCACCTGGAGTCCGCTCTGCGAACCGACACCGCCCGTCGACCCGGTGTCGGCGGCGTCCTGGACGCCGGGTCGCGGCGGAACCACCGGCGCGGGACCGGCGGCGGGCTCCGACGACACCGCCGTGTTGTCCACCCCCTGCGGTCCACCGTTCATCACCGCGTACGCGCCGCCGGCGACCAGACCGCCCGCCAGCAGGCTCGCGGCCGCCGCGACCATCGCGGTGCCGCGCTTGGACTGCGGAGCGGCCGGGACGGGCGCCTCGGTGACATCGTTCAGCGCGACCAGCGCCGCGCCCGCGGCGGGCGCGAACGGCGCCAGCCTGCACGGCAGCACCGGCACGCCGAATCCGGCGACGGCGTCGCGCACCGCGGGCGCGTCGGCCGAGGAGCCGACCAGCACCACCGCGCTGGGACGCACATCCGCGGCCTCGAACTGGTCCCACGCCGAGGACACCCCGGCCTGCAGCGCCCCCGGCGTCGGCGCGCCGGTCTGCGCCGACGCGGCCAGGACCCGGTGCCTGCCCGGATCGAGCAGCGTCATCGCCTGGTGGCCGGGCACGGCCTCGTAGACCAGCAGATTGTCGAACTCGTCGAGCCAGGTCATCGCCCCCGCGAGGAACAGGTGCGCGGACTTGGCCGAGACCAGCGAGGCCGTGTGCCACGGGGTCGACGCGAGCCTGGTGACGATGGCGCGGCGCTCGACGGCGTCGCGGTAACTCACTGCCACCCCGGCGATCTCGTGCTCGTCCTCGAGTTCGGCGGCCATCGTGTCCAGCGCGGTCTGCACCGCGGCGGCGATGTCGGCCTTTCCGTCTCCCCCGGCACGGACCGTGCGCCGCAGCAGCATCCGGTCGGTGAGGGTGGCGCCCGAGTCGGCGAACGCCACCGCGTGCACGGCGCCTCGCTCGGTACTGACGCCGAGCGTGATCACAGATCCTGCAGCCACAAGTCAAGCCTTCCCTGTGCGAAACGATGCGGGACGGACCACGCGGGGCCCATCACTTCGCGGTAGGTCGGTTGCGGCAAAGAGATCGCCGCGAATAAGCGTGCGGATGCACGCACGCTCATCTCATGATTCGTCACCATCCTCCGCCTGGATGGGAGGAATTTCGCCCAGTTGTTGACACGCTGTCGGTAGACGCGTGTCGCCGGACTGTGTATACCGCTAGCCTGGGTGGGTGGAGGTACACGCGCAGGCCCGGTCGAAGCACACCCGTCTGGACCCTGCGCTGGAATTGCAGGACGACCCGCAGGAGCTGATGCCCCGCAAGCGGCCGACCCAGGAACGCAGCAAGCGCAAGTTCGACGCGCTGTTGCAGTCCTCCCGGGAGCTGCTCGTCGAAGTCGGGTTCGAGTCGTTCACCTGTGAAGAGGTGGCCCAGCGGGCCGAGGTGCCGATCGGCACGCTGTACCAGTTCTTCGCCAACAAGTACGTGATCGTCTGCGAGCTCAATCGGCAAGACCTGGTCGCGGTTTCGCGTGAGCTGGCCGACTTCCACGGTGAGATCCCCTCGCTGGACTGGCTGCGGCACATGAACCAGTTCGTCGACCACCTGGCGAACCTGTGGACCACCGATCCCTCGCGACGTGAGGTGTGGCTGGCCATGCAGTCCACGCCCTCCACCAGGGCCACCGGCGCGCTGCACGAGAAGGAGTTCGCCGAGGTCGTGTCGCAGATGCTGCGGCCGCTGACTCCCCGCACCCCCCGCGCGCGGCGCACGATGATGGCCGAAGTGCTGGTGCACGTGGTGTATTCGATGCTGAACTTCTCCGTCCAGGACGAGCAGACCAACGCCGACGCGGTCGCCGAGCTCAAGCGACTGATGGTCGCCTACCTGCTGGTGGCGGAAAAGGAATCGCGGACCGCGCACGAGAAGTGAGCGGTCCGCGACGGTCTAGCGGGTGGTTTCCCTGCCCTCGATCAGGTCGGCCAGCTCGCCCGGATCCTCCAGGACGACCATGGCCGCGGCCGTGTCGCCGTCATGGGTCAGCGACAGGTGCACGCGCACCCGGGGCAGGAACTCCGCGGCCAGGCCGTGCAGCTTGATGCTCGGCCTGCCCCAAGCGTCGTTGACGACTTCGATCAGCGGATACGGGTTGTCCCCGATCTGCGGGCTGCGCGCGAAGCGAGACGATGCCCAGGCCTTGAGCACCGCCTCCTTCGCGGCCCAGCGTGCGGCGAAGCTGCGGGCCGGGTCCGTCTGCTTGCTCTGGCAGTAGCGGCGTTCACCAGCGGTGAAGCTCTCCCTGAGCATCGTCGTCCCCGACCGTTGCAGCTGCTCGGCGAACTCGGAGATGGTCACCAAGTCCAAACCGATACCGAGAATCGTCACGAAGCGGCAGCCTACGACGCTTCGCTCGGCTGCGGAGCGGAACCGGGCTGTCCTGCGCCGCAACCCCATCCGTTCGCGCGGTACAGGCCTTCGCTGTCGAGCCGGGCCTCCGGCGAGAGCAGCATGTCGGCCTCGAGCTGACGGATCTGCTTGGCCGGGGTGCCGTCGGCGCCGAGGCGACGATCCGCGGGCTTCTCGTAGAGCGCCGCGCCGCCGCACATGGCCTCGGCGAAGCGCTGCCTGCCCGCGAGCTGACGCGCCTGCGCCCGCTCCTGGTAGTCGGCGCGCGCCGACGGCTCGATCGCGGCCAGGAACGCCTGCGGATGGACCACCGCGAGCAGCCCGGACACGTGACCGAAGCCGAGCGAGGTCACCAGGCCCGCCTTCAGCGCGAACTTCTCGCCGAAGCGCAGGGGTTCGCGGGCCCACACCAGGTGCGGGTAGGCCTGCATCTTCTCGTCGACGCAGTCCAGGCTCCGGTTGGGCGGCACCACACCGTTCTCCAGCACCTGGCACAGGCCGATGAGCTGGAAGGCCGCCGCGCCGCCCTTGGCGTGGCCGGTGAGGCTCTTCTGCGAGACCACGAACAGCGGGGCACCGTCGGTGCGGCCCAGCGCGCCGGCGAGCCGCTCGTGCAGCTCCGACTCGTTGGGATCGTTGGCGGCGGTGGAGGTGTCGTGCTTGGAGATCACCGCGATGTCGTCCGGGGTGACGCCGAGCTTGCGCAGTTCCGCGGCCAGTCGCGAGCCGCTGCCGCCACGACCGGCACCCAGCGCGCCGAGGCCCGGTGCGGGGATGGAGGTGTGCACGCCGTCGGCGAAGGACTGCGCGAAGGCGAGCACGCCGAGCACCGGCAGACCCATCTCCACGGCCACGTCACCGCGGGCCAGCAGCACGGTGCCGCCACCCTGCGATTCCACGAACCCGCCGCGACGGCGGTCGTTGGCGCGGGAGAAGTACCGGTCGCTGATGCCCTTGGCGCGCATGGCCGCCGAGTCGGCGGTGGCCGACATGTCACCGAAGCCGACGATGCCCTCGATGCCGAGATCGTCGTAACCACCGGCGACCACGACCTCGGCCTTGCCGAGCCGGATCTTGTCGACGGCTTCCTCCACCGACACCGCCGCCGTGGCGCACGCCGCGACCGGGTGCACCATGGCGCCGTAGCTGCCGACGTAGGACTGCACCACGTGCGCCAGCGCGACGTTGGGCAGTGCCTCCTGCAGGATGTCGTTCGGGCGCGGCTCGCCGAGCAGGTTGTCGACGTAGAGCGAGCGCATCGAGGACATGCCACCCATACCGGTGCCCTGGGTGTTGGCCACCAGGCTCGGGTGCACCCAGCTCATCAGCTCGTCGGGGCTGAAGCCGGCGCCGACGAACGCGTCGACGGTGCAGACGATGTTCCACAGCGCGACCCGGTCGATCGAAGCGGCCATGTCGGCGGAGACACCCCAGATCGTGGGGTCCCAGCCGGTCGGGATCTGGCCACCGACCACCCGCGAGAGCTTCGCCTTGCGCGGCACCCGGATCTCGGTGCCCGCCTTGCGGGTGACGGTCCAGTCACCGGAATCGGCGACGGGGGTGATCACCGTGTGCTCCGGATCGGCGGTGTGGAAGGCACGCGCCTCGGCCTCGTTGGCGACCGTGAAGCTCAGGTCCTGGTCCAGGAACACCGAGGTCAGCAGCGGCGCGGCATTGTCGACCATGGCGGCGTCGTCCTCGTAGCGGCGCACACCGCAGCGCTCGACGACGGTGTCGTGGTAGCGCTCGGCCACCTCCGACTCCGGCACGAAGTCACCGGATTCGGTGTCGTACCAGCCGGGCTTCGGGTCGTTCTCCCAGCGGATCAGACCGGTGGTCCAGGCCAGCTCGAGCACGCCGGCGGCCGAGAGCTTGTCCTCGACCTCCATCTCGAAGCGGGTCCGCGAGGAACCGTACGGGCCGAGCTCGGCCGCGCCGACGATCACGACCATGTCGCTGAGATCAGCGGTGACCTGCCCCCACTCCGGCACCGGCAGCGCCGAGCTCAGGGTGGGCGGCGCGGGCAGCGCGGCGATGGTCGCGGCGGTGACCGCCTCGTCCTCCGCGGCGGCCGCGGCCTCCTGCGCCTGCTTGGCCAGCGCGGGCAGGTCCAGCTTGGCGCGCGCCAGACCACCGGTGAGGTCGATCTGCTGCGGGCCGGTGACCGTCACCTGACGGGCCCGCGAGGTGCACCACTTGAGCAGCTCGTCGGCCATCTCGGTGGTCGACCAGGTGTGCACGCCCGCCTTCTCGACGGCCTCGACCATCGGGTCGTTGTGGCCCATCAGCCCGGTGCCGCGCACCCAGCCGATCAGCGCGTGCACCATGGTGACGCGGGTGGCCCAGGACTTCTCGGCCTTCCACTTGGCGACGATCGCGTCGAGCGCGGCCTTGGACTCGCCGTAGGCGCCGTCGCCGCCGAAGAGGCCGCGGTTGGGCGAACCCGGCAGCACCACATGCAGTTTCGCGTCGACGTCGTGGTCGGCGCCGAGGGCGGACAGGCCGCCGATCAGCCGCTCGACCGACCAGAGCAGGACCCGCATCTCCATCTCGGCGCGGGCGCCCGCGTCGGCGAGGTCACCGGCGACGCGCGGCGCCGCGAACGGCAGCAGCAGCGTCGGGGTCATCGCGTCCTTGGTCTTGATCTTGGCGCCGCCCGCGTTGTCGACCTGCTCGGTCCCGACCCACTCGATGAGCGCGTCCAGGTCCTGGTAGGAGGCCATGTTCGCGGGTACCACCCACAGCGCCGCGCCGTGGCGGGCGTTGTCGCGGTAGAGCGAGCGGTAGAACTTCAGCCGCTCGTCGTTGAGCCCGGAGGTGGTGACCACCACGGTGGCGCCGCCCGAGAGCAGCCTGCCGGTGACGGCGGCCGCGATGGAACCCTTGCTCGCGCCGGTGATCACGGCGACGTCGTCGGACCACAGGCCCGGGTCGGTGGTGTCGAGGGCGGCCTCCGCGATCTTCGCGTAGACCCCGGCCAGCACCGAGCGCGCCTCGCTCATGGCCCGCTGCCGCCACCAGTTCGCCTGCGCGGCAACCGCTTCGCCCGCGCCGATGTAGCCGGCGATCGACTGCTCGGCGGTGGTGGCGTCATCGCCGAGCCACATGGTCGCGAGGTCTTCGCGGGCGGTGGCCCAGCGGTCGTCGATGAGAACGGCCTTGCGCGCGTCGAAGGCGGGCGCGACCAGTCGCGGCCAGTCCGCGCCGAGTTCGGCGGAGACCAGGTCGACCAGGGTGTCGGGGGTCGCCTCCGGGGCGCTGGCCTGCTCGCTGAGGCCGAGCTGATCGAGGATCACCCGCGCCGCGGTGGCGAGCACGCCGTCGCGGCCGGTGATCTGCTCGGTGAACTCACCCAGCGCCGCCGCGTCGACGGTGCCGCCGGCCGCGCCACCCGCCGACGGCAGCGAGACCGCGACGCCGCGACGCGCGGCGACCGCCTGCACGGCCGCGTCGATGGCGGCGTCGACCGAGGCGGCGTCGGACAGCGCGCCGCCGACGAGTCCGCCGAGGTCACCGCCGCGCACGCTGGCGCCCTCGCGGGTGCCGAGGGAGACCTCGGCGGTGACGTGGCTGGCCCAGCCGTCGCCGAGTTCCCAGGTCTTCTTCACCCGGTCGGCGATGGCGGCGGGCCGCTTGCCGGAGGGGCCGAAGACCTTGCGCAGGTGGTCGCCGATGGCATCGGTGAGCACGGTGCCGAACGGCTTGTAGGTGCGAGCCAGGCGCTCGACCGTGGCGGCCAGCGCGCCCATGTCGGCGTCGGCGGCACCGTCGATGGCGCCGAGCGAGAGCTCGGAGCCGAGGTCGACGAGCAGCTGGTTGCGGCGCGAGGACACGCCGTCGCAGAGGCCCTCGATGGTGTCGACCGCGCCGATCTGGTCCAGCCGCAGCTTGGTCCACAACGCGATGAGCACGCGGGTGGCGTCGGCGGCGGTGAAGGCGATGTCGTCGGGGCGCGGGCCGCCGGTGGCGACCGGGGCCGCGGCGACCGGCGCGGCGGGCGCGGCAGCGGCGGCGGGTGCCTCGGCCGCGGTCTCCTCGACGTCGTCCTCGACCGGCGCGGGATCGGTGTCGGTCGCGTAGACGACCGCGGCATCGCGCTCGACGTTGACGACCTCGACCGTCGCCCCGCCGAACGCGGGCAGCTTCAGCGTCTGCGAGGCCAGGTTGGCCACCGTCGGGGTGGCGCCGAGGCCGACCTCGACGAAGCGCTCCACGCCGAGACCGCCGTGCGCGGTGTCGGTGAACAGCAGGTCCTGGGTCTCGATCCAGCGCACCGGGCTGGCGAACTGCCAGGCCAGCAGCTCGATCAGCACCACGCGGCACAGTTCGGCCTCGCGCTGGGTCCAGCTGTCGAAGTCGGCGAGCACGGCGGCCAGCGGCTCCGAGGGCACGAGTTCGGCGATCTCGGTGAGGAATTCGCGGTCCAGCGAGAACGGGCGCGGCACCAGGTTCGGGATGTAGCGGCCGACGAGCACCTCCGGGTGCACCTCGGCGGGCAGCAGCTGCTCGAGCTTGTGCCGGAACTCCGGCACGCCGTCGCGCAGCACCGAGGAGTGGAACGGCACGTCGATGCCGGGCACCAGGATGAACGCGCGCTTGCCACCGAATTCCGCGCGGCGGCGGTCGATCTCGGTCTCGAGCGCCTCGAGCCCGGCGACCGTGCCCGCGATGGCGTACTGCGAGCCGCGCAGGTTCAGGTTCACGACCTCGAGGAATTCCCCGGTGGCCGCGCCGATGCCGTTGACGAAGTCGATGACCTCGCTGTCGGGCAGCCCGATCTGCGACGGGCGGATGGCCGCCATCCGGTAGTCGCTGCGGCCCTGCGCGTCGCGCGGGACCAGCTCGTGCATGGCCGAACCGCGCTGGAACACGACCTCGAGCACGGCCTCCAGCGGCAGCACGCCCGCGACGGCGGCGAGCGCGTTGTACTCACCGACCGAGTGGCCGGCCAGCATCGCGCCCTCGACGAACGCGCCTGCCTCGCGCAGCTCGGCGACCTGGGCGACGCCGAGGGTCGCCATGGCGACCTGGGTGAACTGGGTCAGGTGCAGCACGCCGTCGGGGTGCCGGTGCTCGACACCGCGGGCCTTGAGGTAGGTCGGGTTGTCGCGCACCACCGCCAGGATCGAGAACCCGAGGGCCTCGCGGGTGTGCGCGTCGGCGCGCTCCCAGACCTTCTTGGCCGCCTTCGAGCGGGTCAGCGCGTCCAGACCCATCCCCTTGCGCTGGATGCCCTGGCCCGGGAAGGCGTAGACGGTCTTCGGGGCGGCGGTGCGCCCGGTCGCGGTCATGACCAGGTCACCGTCGACGCGGCAGGAGACCTCGACGATCTCGCTGCCCGCGTCCACCGCGATCCGCTCCACCCGCACGTCGACGGTCGCACCGGGGCGGACCATGCCGAGGAACCGGGTGGTCCAGGCGGTGAGAGTGCGTGCGGGAACGGAGCTTTCGGGATCCACGGCGACGACCGCGTGCTGGGCGGCGGCCGAGAGCCACATGCCGTGCACGATCGGGCTGCCCAGGCCGGCCAGCTTGGCGGCGGCGTCGGAGGTGTGGATCGGGTTGTGGTCGCCGGACACGGCGGCGAAGGCGTGCATGGCGCGCGGGGCGGCCATGCTGACGTCGCGGCGACGGCGGCGCGGGGTGTCGGTGGCGGCGTCGGAGACCGAGCCTGCCGCGCGCGGCGGATCGGTGAGCTCGCCCGCGCCGTTGCGGCCGCGGATGGCGAAGCGCTCGACGAGCCTGGCCAGCGGGGTCGGCTCCAGACCCTGGTCCAGGATCAGGCCGACGGTGACGCCGACCTCGACCACGCGGCCCATGTCGGTGTCGACCACGGCGCCGCTCTCGGCGCGCACCACGAGAATGCTGGTCTCGGCGGGCAGTTCGGCGAGCAGCTCGATCTGGTGGTCCAGGTGGACCAGGTCGAGCATGCCCTCGATGACCGAGCCGCCGGTGCCGGTGCGGGCCGCGCCGAGCACCGCGAAGACCGCGGGCCAGCAGGCACCGACGAGCACGTCGGGCGCGGTGCGGCCGAGGGTGCTGAGCGAGTCGGGCAGGCCGGAGCCGGTGACGCCGGCGTGGTCGGCGACCAGGTCGGGCATCCAGGCCAGGTTGAGGTGCGCCACACCGGCTTTCACCTCGGGCAGCGACTGGCCCGCGGCCACGCCGAGCAGCGCCGACATGGCGGTCTCGGCGTCGGCCTCGGTGATCACCGGCGCGCCACCGGAGTACACGCTCACCGGCACGGTGATGCGGATCTTCACCGCGTCGCGGCCGAGCAGCGGCACGGCCAGCTCGACGTAGCTGAAATCCGTTTCGGGACCGGTGGTCTCGGTGAGGGTCGCGCCGGTGCCGCGGTGCACCGCGCTCCCCTGCTCGACGACCCACTCGCTGACGGCGCCGAGCCGGTGCACCGGGTTGACCGTGGTGCGGCCCGCCCACTGCACGTCGGGGGCGGCGAGCACGGTGTCGATCGGGCCCGCGACCACGCCGGCGACGCGGCGGGCGTCGACCGGAGCGGGCGTGACGCCCGCGCGGACCAGGCTGTAGGCGGTGTCCTGCTCGAAGCGGTCGAGCAGTTCGCCGACCGGCTCGTCGACGCGGGTGATGCCCGCGACCGCGACGGTGCCGGGGATGACGCACACCTGATCGGCCGAGTAGCGCGGATCGTGGGCCTGCCACAGCGAATCCGAGCGCCACCAGCGGCGCACGTCGGCGTCGACGACGGGCACGAAGTTCACCGGCTTGCCCGGGGTCTTGCACAGGGAGACGAAGAACGGCACGTCGGCCGGGTGCAGCACGGTGTCGGCGACGGCCGGGTACTGCTTCTTCAGCGCGCACAGCGCCTGCACGGGGTGCTCGAAGGCCTCGTCGTCGGCGAACAGCGTCTCGATCTCGCCGCTGTCGGCCGGGTGCAGCCGGGCCTCGGTGCGCCGCATCATCTCCGCGAACCGGTCGCGCCAGCTGATGTCGAGCCAGTCCGAGCGGGTGGCGTCGATGATCGCGTCACCGATGTCGGAGCCGCAGTCGAAGGAGATCGGGACCTCGCTCGACACGGCAAGCGAGACATAGCGTTCCAGCCACTGCTGGTAGGTCATGGTGGCGACGTCGCCGAAGTAAGGCTTGGCGGTGGCGTCGAGCGCGGCGATGATCTCCTCGCGCCGGGCCGCCACGGCTTCCGCGTCGCCGGCGACCTCGTCGAGCAGGCGGCCGGTGCGCGAGGCGGCGTTGTCGATCTCGTGGATGTCGGCGCCCAGCTGGCTGCGGCCCGAGGCCATGCCACCGCTGGCGGTGCCTGCGCCGACCCAGTCAGGGGTGCCGGGGGTGTCGACGAGCAGCTGCTTCACCTCGGGGGCGGTGGTCGCCTCCAGGGTGGCCATGGCCGCGGTGCCGACGAGCACGCCGTCCAGCGGCATGGCCGGGTAGCCGTGCGTGGTGGACCAGGTGCCGGTCAGGTAGTCGGTGGCGCGCTCGGGCGTGCCGATGCCGCCGCCGACGCAGACCACCACGTTGGCGCGGCCGCGCAGCTCGGCGTAGGTGGCCAGCAGCAGGTCGTCCAGGTCTTCCCAGGAGTGGTGCCCGCCCGCCTTGCCGCCCTCGATGTGCATGATCACCGGGTAGTCCGGCACCGCGTCGGCGATGCGCAGCACGGCGCGGATCTGCGCGACGGTGCCCGGCTTGAACGCGACGTGGCTGATGCCGACCTCGGTCAGCTCCTCGATCAGCGCGACGGCCTCGTCGAGCTCGGGGATGCCCGCGGTGACGATGACGCCGTCGAGCGGTGCGCCCGCCGCGCGCGCCTTCTGCACCAGACGCTTGCCGCCGAGCTGCAGCTTCCACAGGTACGGGTCGAGGAACAGCGAGTTGAACTGCACCGCGCGGCCCGGCTGCAGCAGCCTGCGCAGCTCGGTCATCCGGTCGGCGAAGATCTGCTCGGTGACCTGGCCGCCACCGGCCAGCTCGGCCCAGTGCCCGGCGTTGGCCGCGGCGGCGACGATCCCGGCGTCGACGGTGGTGGGGGTCATGCCCGCCAGCAGGATGGGCGAACGCCCGGTGAGCTTGGTGAACGCGGTCTCGACGACGATGCGCCCGTTGGGCAGCCGCACCGGCTTCGGCGCGAACGCCGACCACGGGGTCGACGGCTCCGGCGCGGCGCCCGGGGTGAGCAGGCTGCGCTGGCCGGGGCGGGTGGCGGCGGCGATCACGCCGACGCCGGTGCCCTTGAGCGAGCCGCCGGTGACGCGCGAGAGCAGGTCGCCGGGGCCGAGATCCAGGATCCACTCCGCGCCCGCCGCGACGACGGAGTCGACGGTGGCGACCCAGTCGATCGGGTCGACCAGCACCTGCTGGGTCAGCGCGGCGGCGAACTCGGCGTCGAGCTCGCACTGCCGGGCCCAGCCGGTGACCAGGTCGACGGTCTCGGCCAGCGCCGGGTGGTGGAAGGCGACGTCGACGGCGATGTCCTCGAAGACCGGCGCGAACACCGCGCCGCCGCGGACCTTGTTCTCGCGCTCCTTGGTCTGCTCGTCGTGCAGCTGCGCGCACCTGGCCCGCACCCGGTCGATCTGGGCCGGGGCGCCGGAGAGCACGACGCGCCTGCGACCGTTGCGGATCGAGACCACCGCGGCGATCGCGGGGTCGACACCCTCGGCGACCTCGGCGACGATCGCCCGCAGCTGCTCCGGATCGACATTGGACACCGCGACCATCGGCGAGCGCTCGCCCACCGGCATCAGCCCGCGCCTGCGCGCGATCAGGCCCGCGGCGGCGCCGACGAGCTGGGCGATGGCCAGCAGCTCGGCGTCGCGCGCGCCCGCGGCCTCGACAGCGGCGGCGGCGAACAGGCCCTGCGAATGTCCGACGACGGCGACGGGCGGGTGCTCGGCCGCGTCCAGGCCCTGCAGGCGCAGCGCCCTCGTGGCCGCGAGCTGGGCCAACAGCACACCCGGCATCGACACCGGAGCGGAGCGCAGCACCGACTCGGCGGGCGCGGAGGACGGCTCCTCCGGCTCGTCCAGCTCGCTCTCCAGCATCCAGCCCATGGGATCGAAGCCGCCGGGGCGGACCACCAGCAACTGTGCCGCAACCGGTTCGATCAGCGCCTCGGCCTCGTGCACGAGCGCGGTGAGCTCGGACTCGAGCGCGCTGTCGCGACCGATCTCCTCGAGCTCACGCAGCCACTGCGCACCCTGCCCACCGAACGCCAACGCATAGCCCACCCCGTCGCGCAGCTGCTCGAGCAGCGGCGCGCGGACACCCGCCGCCTGGCCGCGACCATCGGCTTTCGCGGTCGCCCCGCGGCCCATCTCGGTGCTCTCGTTGATCGTCAAGACGCTCGACTTCCTTCTCCTGGCGTTCCGCCCACCGACGGACCACACACGTATCCGGCAGCCCCTCGGGCCTGTATGGGAGCCACGATCGCACAAAATCATGAGGAAAGCCTCACGTTTCCCGCCCAGGTGCCAGCTACCGCCGAGTATTTCTGCACGTCCGTACCAAAATTATCTGAAACATGACCCTCCCTCACGTTTGAACCCGCAGGTGAGGCCTGTTACTTCGCTTCGCAAACATGAGTGGCCCTCACATTGAGGGTTACCGAATCGTTATAATCCCAGGTCGTGTTACCCGCGAGTACGCCACGCCGCCCCCATGCTTCGCGTAGCCGGTTTTGCCCGGTAGAGTTTGGACGGTCGTACACATCCAGCGCGAGTGGCGAAATTGGCAGACGCGCCAGATTTAGGTTCTGGTGTCCACGGACGTGGGGGTTCAAGTCCCCCCTCGCGCACAGATTCCTGGCTTTCGGGCCAGGTCAGGGCTTCCGCGTGTTCGAGTGCACTCGCACACGGAGGAGACACGACATGCAGGACACTGACCTGCGTAAACATGATTCATCATGTGGCAGCTGTGCCACTTTTCGCACCATCCCGGCACCCCGCCGCAGGCGTGGTGATCGCCGGTGATCGAGCCACTCATTCCGCCCCAAACCGCGCTCCAGGACCGCATCCACGGTCCCCTGCCGACGTGCGTCATCCCGGGCACCGCCGACCCGAATCTCGCCTACGGCGTCGCCGTCATCGGCGACGCCGGCCGCGTGGCCGACCGCGCAGTGCTGTCGGCACTGAGCTGGTCTCCGGGGACCCGGCTGACGATGTCGTGTACGGAGGGCGGCCTCGTCCTTGTGCACGCCGCCAGCGAAGGCCCGGCTCGGGTGACCGGTGCCGGGTTCTTCCGCGTTCCGTTCCGCCAACGCCGACGCGTCCGGCTACTCGAAGGCGACCGCGTGCTGCTGGTCGCCCACCGCGAACAGAAGCGGTTGTTGATCTATCCCCCGGCCGCACTCGACACCCTGACTCGTGAGAGCCGACGAATCCTGGAGGACTCACTGTGACGATCCACAGCCCCGTCCGCCCTGCCCCCACCGCAGATACCTTGGCCGCTGCACAGTTGCTGCTGACCCAGACGGGCATAACCGCGGCGGACCTCATCGGTAGCGCCCCCGCAGCACCGACATTCGCCGAAATCATCCCGCGTGTACGGGCACGGCTGTCGGCGGGCACCGCCCGCACCTACGGGACCCATTTGGATCTACTCGAATCCCGTTGGCCGGACCGATCGTTGACCGAGCCCACCCGTCACGAACTCGAGGAACTCACGCGCACGGTCCAGGCGTCCGCCCGCACCAACCGGGCATCCCGGGGCGGGACCAGCGCGGTCGAACACTTCGTGTCCGCGGTGCGCGCTGTCTACCGCTACGCCGAGGAAGCCGGATGGGTTCGCCCACAAGACAATCCAGCACGGCAACTGCCGATCCCGTCCCGCCGGGCCTCACAGCGATACGCGATCCCGTCTGCCCAGATCGCCGAGATCTGCCAAGTCGCGGCCACCTCCGGTGACGACCCCGAACTCGACAGCCTGATCCTGCGGTTCCACCTCGAGACCGCATGCCGTCGCGGCGGCGCGCTGGCGTTGCGCCCGCAGGACCTCGACCGAGGCCAGTGCCTGGTGTATCTGAGAGAGAAGGGCGGCTCGGATCGCTGGCAGCCGGTGTCACCGACCTTGATGCGACACCTCGACGACCACGCAAACCGACGCCAAGCGCCCTTCACCGGCCAGTTGCTGCGTTACGGGCACGGGCGCCCGATCACCGCCCGCCGATACGACCACATCTGGGCCCGAGTCGGCGAGTCACTGCCGTGGGTGGCCGCCCAAGGCGTCACAGCTCACTGGCTGCGCCACACCACTCTGACCTGGGTCGAAAGAACATTTAGCTACGCAGTGGCTCGAGCCTTCGCCGGTCACCACGGTAAGAGTTCCGGCACGACAGACACCTACGTCAAGTCCCACCTGCACGAAGTCGCCGCCGCCCTGGCGGTCCTCACCGGTGAGCCGCACCCTCTCGCGCGCGGCGCCGGGCACTCGGCATCAACACCGACTCGCGATCATCGGTTCGCCGAACTTGCCCTCCCGACCGCGTGACAGTCCTGAAGGCGGTCCGAATGGATTGCTCAACCGGCCCCCTCGGCTGCACTCGCGCGGGAGGTCGCAGAAGTAGGACAGCTGGTTCCTGCGACCTGGCCGAGACATATTGTCCCGCTTTGCTGGCGTTGCAGCAGGACACTCGCCGCGCTGGCCCTGCGCTTGAGGTAGCCAGCTTGCTGCGGGGACCGTCGGCCACGTCGACACCGAAGCGACGGATGTTCACCGGGTGAATATGTCCATAGATCAATATGATGCTCTGGTGTCTGGTTACACCTCAATACCGCCCACACCCGATACAGCCATCCCTGTGCCTGACGAGCATTTGCAGCGGTGGGTAGGGGCCACGTACGCAGTCCGCGCGTGCGGCCTGGTGTTGACAAGAACAGTCGATCCCCAACCAAATAGCCAGCTCGCTCAGGTGGATGCCATCTACCACTGGGAGAAGGTCTCCGCCTGGGCTCGGACCTATCTGCTGGCCTCGGCGGAGCACATGGGGATGTGGGCCGACTTCATCGCGCCCTATTCGTTCCCCCCCCCCGGCGCGAGCAACATGGTCCGAATCCGTCCCTATCTACTCCTCGCGCGCGCGGGTCTTGAGGCTGCCGCTCACACCATCTGGCTGCTCGATGTCCCCAACGCAACCCACCAAGAGTGCGTGGAACGTCATGTCCGACTGCTGAACCGCGACTTCCAGTATCACCTCCAGGCTCTGAAAGCTCATGGGGACTCGACAACTTTGATCGACTAACGAATCGCCGGCCTCCAACAACGTGCAGCCACACTCCCGTTTCCCACTTCGCCCTTGAACAAGCCACCGGGCTACGAAAACCTGGTACGCAATGCCGCGAAGGTTACTGGCCATGATGAGGGCCTTTGGGCTTACCTCTGGAACGCCGCCAGCGGCGCTGGACATGGCCAGAACTGGTTCGGGATCGAGGCCTTCGACCCGCTACATCGGGTCGAATACGAACCCGGCCACTACCGTTCGGTGTCCATACCTGACCCGATGTTCGTCACCGAGCTGGTCGACGCCGCCTCAACCACGTTGCAGTGGGCCACGGTTCGCTGGCTCATGTACGCCGGATACAGCCCGGAACTCATCACGCAGGCCATGGCCGAGGTCTTCGCCAAGATGCCGCGAAAGGAAGGCACCGGCGCAGACTCGATCGACCCAGCACCGCAGTAGATAGGACGTACTTCAGGTGGGTAGTCCTCCCCGGCATTCCGGCGGCCCGTCTGTCGACGGCGGGTCGATACGGAGGAGATCGTTCTCGGGGTGCGGTGCAGGCTGCAGGAGGTACGTGCGCAAGGTCTCGTACCTGTCTTCACCTGTCCAGGGATCAGGACCTCCCAACCTCTGGGCCATGAGCCTGACTCCATTGAGGATGCCGCGGTCATCGATCGTTCCGTCGTGCGGGTGCAAGGTCATTCCGGTCCGCGATGTGTGGATGGTGGCCTCGTTGTAGTCGGCCCTCGCATCGTCGTTGAGTTCGCGAATCGTTTTCCTGGCCACAACCAGGCCGTCCGCCTTGCCCGTGATCAGGTCGAACCAGGACCCGGTGTGCCGTGCGGCGAAAGTTGCCCCATACGTGCTGCCGCCGATCTTGTTCCACGGCGGAAACTTTCCGTGCAGCGCCCGGTAGCCCTCAAGCAGTTGCCCTTCGGCTATTGCTGAATACCGCTCGTTGATGTCGTCAGCGATTCCTTCTTGAATGACGATGGAGAAGCCGAGCCAGTCGCGAGTGCGGAACCAATCGTTGATCTGCGCACCCTTGTTGCCTCTGCTCGGCCTGTTCCGCCCTAGGCTGTTGTGCTGGGCGAACCGTGAAGCGAGATTATTCGCCAAGCCGATGTACTGCGCTTCGTGCGTATAGGGATCCCAGTAGCAGTAGATGCCAGCCCGACTCCAGCTCCAGTTGTGCCCAAGCAGCGTGCTCAAGGTCTGGTACATGGTTGACCGCTCGTGGTCTGCGTATACATCGCGCACGACCGTGCCCAACGCCATCGAAAAAGTCTACCGGCCTTCACGCCCATCGACAGGCAAAGCCTGGCGAACGCTACCGCACACAGCGTCCGAGGTCGCCGCAATTGGTCGGCGGCCGTGCTTGCCGTGGCGGGTCACCGAGCATGCGGCTCGGAGGTTAGACCACCGTCGATGGTCGGCGTCGCCCAGAAATGAAGTTTCCTACTGCGCCGTTCGCAAGGACAATTGTCTGATGCCCTCCAGCACCAAGCACCGAGTCCTCGGGTCACGTCGGGACCGCAACGTTGAGTACCCCTGCGGTCTATGCGGCGTCGTGGGCAAGCTGACCAAAACGCATGTCCCGCCCCAGTGTGCGGGAAACTCCACCACTGTCGGTCGGCAATACCTCGTCGAACGCGGCGGGCGTATCACCGGGTCCGGCCGCGAGGTGCGTGGCGGGCTGTACATGTATGGGCTGTGCGGAAACTGCAATAGCCTGCAGAGTCGATATGACGACGCCTACGGCGAGCTGGCGACAGTGCTGCGTCCCTTCAGCCGGAAGACGATCGGTTATGACCCGAGCCACCGCACGAAGCTGCCCGGAGCGCTGTTCCGCCCCGGCGCAGTCGCGAGATCGATGTTCATCGGAGCGCACGGGCTAGCACCGCAGTTTCGCATCCGCCACCCGGACGTCGGCGTCGACCTTCTCGCCGACAAGGCGAGCGTCACCTCCGACGGGCTGCACCTCGTGATAGCCCTCGCCCGCGGTACCACAGCACGGATCGCTGGCTCCACCGGTGGATTCTTCGCCTTCGGACCTCTGTCGAAGGAGGCGCTGAAACGACCTGAGCCCGTTGGCCTTCACAGTCTTGCCGAGGTCTACTTCCCGCCGCTGGCCTGGGCGGTCACCGATGTTCCAGAACTACTGCTGCTGTCGGGCTGGCAGGATGTGACATCTTGGCTGAAATACGGCCCGGACGAGGAGTATCTGCTGTCTGCTCTGGTACCGGAGTTGCCGCAGGTATCGCACCCGCACCACACACCCTTTCAGCACGACGGGTACGTCGAGATGTTCGCTGACGAGGACGCCGGAATCACCGAGATCGTTGAGTGCCGGACACTTGCGAGGTAGCGGTCCGACCACCGGCATGTTTGCTGCCCTGAAGCTCTCGTTCCACACACCGCGTCCGAGGTCAGCTGTTCATCCGCCCGCTGTGCTTACCGTGGGTGGGGTGGTGCCACTGGCGAAGCTGTCCGCGGGCGAGGGCTTCGAGTACTACACACGCGTGATCGCCACCCACAACGCGAACGAACGCCACACCACCGGGATCGACGACTATTACGCCGAGAAGGGCGAGTCCCCGGGGGTGGCTCGGCGCCGGCCTGGCCGCGCTGGGCATCACCGAGGGTGAGCAGGTCACCGAGGCACAGATGCGGGCTCTGCTTTGGGATGCCTGCATTCAACGCCGATGCGATCATCGACTCCGCGATCACCGAGCAGGTCACGCTCGGCGCCAAGACCAAGGACGCGATCCGATACGCGTTGAAGAAGGCCCAGCTCCGGCGCCCGCACAGCCAGTTCACGACAGCGCCGGCAGCTACCGCCACGAATGCGCCAAAGCGCTCACCTAGTGGAACGCGCCCACGGCAACGGTCCCCCCGCGCTGCGGTCCCGCGTGAGCAACGCCGTCGAATCCGGACCGACGTCGCGCTGCGAATGTTCGCTGCCGACGTCGGCCGCGGACCGCTCAACGCCCGTGAACTGTTGGGCTAAGTCGCCCGCGCGAGCCGCCCGTCCAAGACCGCCGACAATCGTTTCGACCTCACGTCCTCGCCGGTGAAGTCGGTGTTCGGTTAACCGCCGCATCACTTCGGTCCGGGTCGACCGAGTCAGCCCAACCGCTAGTGTCCACAGCATCGGCGAGCAGCGTGCCAACCAACGACTCCACACTCACCGCCAGCGGCTTGCCCATCACCCAGCGCGCGGTCGCGCCGATCTGCACGCACGCGCGCATCGCTGCCGCGATCGCGTACTCCCGCCCTTCGGCGAGCTCCTTGCCCTGGCGGCTGTAGCGGGTCATCTGGTTAAGGTTGTTGCCGACCGCGCGAACCTGGTTGTCCAGATCCAGCAGGTTCGGGCTTTCCGCTCGTAGCGTTAGGCGTTGCCGCTGCCCTTGGCGACGGGCAGATAGGCGCGGGACAATTTGCATCTGAATGCCCCGGAGGCTCACGTTGTGATGAGCACCTGGGGCCGTTCGGTTTAGTGCTGTTCTTGCGCTCCGCATCGAGATGCGGGAACCGTCGTCAAAAGCGCAGGTCTCGTATCGTGTTGAGGTCGATTCCGTGACGTGCGTAGATCTTGATCGTGTTCTCGCCGGTGAGGTCTGCTTCGGTATAGCCGAGCAGTTCGGCGACACGGATCACGTCAGCTTTGGTGGCGGCCTCGATCTCGAGATACGGCGGGATCCGGGGCCAGGTGTCGAGTTCGAGTTCTGCGCCGTCGAGGCTGTAGCTCGTCCGCTTGGTTTCCTGGTACGACTTCGCAGAAAATCCCATCATCTCGAGCAGGGCGTTGGTAGCGGTGAAGTCATCGACGCTCACCTCCACCTCGTGGGTACCGTCGATGGCGTCGCTGGTGATCTCTTTGATCGCGAGCGTGATTCGATTTCCATTGTCGCGCAACCGAATCCACTTGCCGTCGACCCCGGGGGCGACGTCGTAGACGTAGCGGCGCATGAATCGCTCGCCGTGCTTGTGGCCGCCCTTGTCCAGGATGTGACGCTCGATGGTGTCGGGGTCGATGTCGAGGATCTTCGCTTCGTGCTCGATGGGCACGGGGACTCCTTCTGAGTTGTCGATGGCGCGAGGCTATCCGACTCGGCGGGTCGTGAGCCTGGTGTACTCAGCATTCCGGAGTTCGAGGACTTCGGTACGCAAGGGGCTGGTCAGGAACTCGGCTAGAGGTAAGCACAGGTCCATGCGTTGGATGCACACTCCGACCTGGAAGGTGCCGGTGCGGTCGTAGTAGAGCCGCACGCCGTAGAAGCCTTCCTCGCAGTCGGTGCCGTTGTTGAACCGGCATCCGGCGCATGTTTGCGGCATCCGGACCGGGCGGATGTGTTTGAAGAAGATGCTGCGCCCGTCGGGCAGGCGGTAGGCGGTGCGGGAGTTGGAACCTCCGGCGGTGACGAAGTGTGCTTCGGCGACGGCGCCCCGGTCTGCGAGGATGTGTTCTATCGCCTCGATCGAGCTGTCGCCTTTGTCGAGCGACATGAGCAACCTCACGGTCAGGTTGGGTGAGAATTCATCGAGCAGCCGGTGCACCCGCGGGGCGTGCGTGTGGTCGGGGACGACGATGTTGGCGCTGGCTTTGACTCCATATGCTTCGCATGCTGCGATCGACCGCTCGAGTGCATCGATTTTGCGTTGGGCCAGAGCAGGATTGCGGTATCGGGGGTGCTGAACTTCGGCGAGTTCGTTTGCGGTGGTGCCGAAGATGGAAAAGTTCACCCGGTCCAGCCCGGCGGCAGCGCAATCGGGGATCACACGTTCGCCGCGTTCACCGTTGGAGGTCATGCCGACGCGGAATCCGGCATTTACGGCGATCTTCGTCAGTGTGGCGACGGTCGGATGCAGGGTCGGTTCGCCCCCGGTCAGATGCAACTCGGTCAATCCCAGAGCATCACCGAGCGCAGCGAGCGCATACGCGAAGTCATCATTGTCTGGAATCGGCGCCGGCAGGAAGGCCGCACCGTTGGTCTGGGCGTAGATCGACATGCGCCCACTCACCCCGGCAGCGACGAAGTCGCCAGGCAAACGGCGCCGGTTGTCAGTGGCTACTGGCGTGCCCTCGTTGTGACAGAACGTGCAAGTCAGGCCGCATGCGTCGTGAATCTTGACGCGCAAGGTGGTGTCTTTGTCGACATGGACAGGGATTCCCGCACGGATCATGGCCGTGCTCCCTTCGTTCAGTTGGTGTGGGCGGCGAGTGCGCGATTGAGGATGGTGCGGGCGTGATCGCCGTACGCGGCCAGGGCGGCGAGGCGGTCGAAGCTGCGTTCGGCGAGTGCGATGTCTTCGTCGCTGGTGGTGTTGACCGTGCCGGTGACGGTCTCGATGTCGACCGACACCAGGTCGTTGATGATGAAATATGTTGCTGGGCTGACGAAAGCGGCGCTGATGGGGACGATGCCGATTTCCACGTTGGGTCGCGCGGCCAGGATCTCGCGAAGGAATCGGATCTGGGATGCCATTACTTGCGAACTGGCCACGGTGCGCAGCAGGGCGGTCTCGCCGAACAGCAGACGGAAGCGGTGGTCGGGGTCGTCGAGCACGGCTTGGCGGTGCAGGCGGGCAGTGACGGTATCTTCGGTGTCGCCGGGCACCTCGAGCGCGACGACACAAGCGGCGATGACCGCGCGGGCGTAGGCGGGCGTTTGCAGTAGCCCAGGGACGAGGTCGGAGCTGTATCCGCGTTGGTTCGTGGTGGCGTGTTCGAGGTCGATGAGGCTGCGTTGCAGACTCGCCAAGCCGTCGTCGCAGGTCTCGTAGTAACTGATGTAGGACACGGCGATCTAACCTCCGATAGGAGTTTTGATGGCAAACGGAGCCGATGAGCGACCCGCCCGAGGTCGCGATTGCGGGGTATCCCCCGGAGGTCGCGGCGGGGGCTGCGACCTCCGGGGAACCTCCCCACCCTCGAGGTCGGTCGGCCTCAGCGCTGAGATCGCTGACGGCCTCGAGGTATTCGGGTGGTCTCAGTGGCCGATGACGCGGTCACCGGTTAGTCAGGAAGGGCCGTGGTGACGAGGGGTGGCGTCCAACATTTCGCGCACGCAGGACAGGACGGTCGTGCCGGAGGGACGGAACGGAGTGGTGGCAGCCACAATCCAGGTCCGGGCGACCTGGTTGTCGGGTCCTGGGGACGGCAATGCGATGTCGCCGTCGCGCACCACAACGACGCGCGCACGCCACAGTTGAGCCAGCACGGCGGGATCGCCGATCGGGTGCATGTCAGCCCGGATGAGGTAGGACCAGGTTCCGGCGCGGGGGTGGCCGATGATCGGAGACGGCCCGATGTTGCGGCGGTGCAATTCGACCTTGACCCGCTGGGCGAGGTCGCTGGGCATTATGACGGCCCCGGTTGATCCGGCCGACATCATGATCCGTCCCGTTGCGGGATCGACGAAGGTCGGCAGGCCACAGATTTTGCGATAGAACAGGCTTCGCGACTGCGGCGAGTCCTGCGTGGCGGCTGATGTGTGCGCGTACGTCACGAATTCACTCCCGCGATGAGGTGTGGCCGAGGATCGTGGTGGTGAGCCCGAATGCGATGGGGCGACGGTTCCCGAACGTTCCGTCCGTGAGGTCACCGGTGCCGGGAGCGGATTCATCCCGGCACCGGGACAGTTGTGAAGCCCATTCGCGGACGGCGGCGGCGACCCGAGCCACCTCCGTCGGCGGAGCACCGATGTAATCGGTTGGGGTGGAGCCGAAGCCGGACACGTACCGACCGCGACTGCGCTGCGGCAGCGGCAGCGGCAGCGGCAGCGGCAGCGACCGGATCAGTCCGAGGTACTCCAGGCCTGCGAGCACTTGTGAAAGATCGCTACCGCCGGGTCGGGGTTCGGGAGTCTGCCTGGTGGGGTGGCTCATTCGGGCCTCCTGCTAACGCGTCCTGCGGGGATGGGGCTGCGTCGGCTGATTCGTCGCTGGTCCCCTGTGTTGGTTCTGTTCTCCATCGTGGGTGCTCGGTGGCATCGCCAGGAACCGCGTAGTGGAGGGGTACCGTAGGCGTATCGTGTGCATTTCCCAGGTCAGCGGCTGGAGACGTAGGTAGCGGCGATGATTCGAGGGCGGGGCTGGACAGGGTTTGAAGCAGCGGCGCTGCAGGAGGCGATGCGGAAGTCGATCCGGGAGTTCGCCGCGTTGCTGGGCGTCGAAACAACCACGGTCAACAACTGGCGCTCGGGATTGAGCAGGGTGAAACCCCGCTCGGAAAAGCAGGCGATCCTGGACACGGTCTATCTGCGCCACACGACCCCAGAGGATCGGGTGCGGTTCAATGAGATCGTGGCCGAAGGCGAGGACACATGGAGAAGCCGCCATCAGTCGCCCAAACGTGCGACTCCCCCGGCGCTCAAACCCACTGATGCGCTAGCGCTGGCACACTGGTTGGCGAGCGACGGCACCGGTATCCCGCCGATCAGCCGAAGTGACGATCTGGAGCGAGTGAGCCTGGCGATGGACCGCGCCCGGCGATACTTCGATGGCTCCATTCTGGAGTTCTTCCGTTCCCAGCTTGCACGCTGCAAAGCCGACGACGGTTCCCTCGGCCCAGCGGAGGCCTTGCCGCTGACGCTCGCGGTTGTCGGCGCAATTCGACGGCACAGCAATGACGTTCCGGCCGAACTGCGTCGGCAGCTGCTGGCCGTCGGGTCCGACGGCGCGGAGTTCGCGGGCTGGCTGTACCGCGACCTCAACGACCCCGTGACCGCCACATTCCTGTACGACCGCTCGATGGAATGGGCCCAGGCTGCAGGCAGCTTGCCCATGCAGGGATACGTCCTGCTCAAAAGGTCCGAGATGGCATACGACTCACGCGACGCAGGGACCCTGCTCGGGCTCGCGCGGGCCGCGAAAGAGGGGCCGTGGCAGCTCCCCGTTCGAGTGCAGGCGCAAGCCGTGCAGCAGGAAGCACTGGGGCTCGCAATGACTGGTGAACCAGTCGCAGCGGTCGAGAAGTGCATCGGTCTTGCAGAGCAACTCCTCGCGCAGGCCGATGGTGCCGATGACCGCGGACTGGTCAGCAATTTCGACGAGAGCACGCTGCGGGTGCGCGCTGCGGTGTGCTACACCGAGGCGGGCAAACCGCAGCGGGCGTCGGAACTGTTCGGGCAGGTGCTGACGGCTGGTGGATTGTCCCGGCGCGATGCCGGCTTCTTCAGCGCGCGACAGGCCAAGGCGCTTGCACTCAGCGGTGAACCGGACGAGGCTGCTGCCGTCGCAATCAGGTCGGTCGCCGTAGGGATCGAGACCCGGTCGGAGCGAACGTTCAAAGTCGTGGCGGACGTATTGCGGACGCTGGCCCCGTGGGATCACCGCCCGGGAGTCCAGCAGCTCCGCGAAGCGGTCGAAGTGTCTGGCTAGTTCGCCAGCCAGTCCGCGACGATTCGGATCACTTCAGCCTGGTACTCCATACTTCTCGGGTCGAGGTATCGCGGATCGTCGTGGACGGCGAATCCATGTTGGGATCCATCGATTTCGACCAGCTCGACGGGCGCGGTGAACTGGTCGACGGCGCTGCGGGACCCGTCGATCGGGACCAATGTGTCGGCATTGCCGTGCACGATGAGGGTGTCCGCTGTGATGTCGCCGAGGACTTCGTTCGGCTTCAGCCAGAAGACTTCGTTGAGCAGTGGCCGACCATGCTTCAGCGTTGGGGTGAATTGGATGGCTCCGGTCGCGTTGAGCTCATCGGCCTTTTCGTCGCTGATGACGTCGTCGGTCCAGTAGTCGCGTGTGTCGATGGTGCGCTTCTTGTAGTCGAGCTGCGGATTCAGCAGCACCAGTCGACTGAGGTCCGCTGGCCGTTTTGCGGCGTAGTACCCGCAGATGCCGCCACCGAAGCTGGCACCGAGTAGTGCGAGATCATGGGCACCTGTGGCGGTTTTGACGGCGGCGAGGCTGGCGCGGATGTCGTTGAGGATGGTCGACAGAGTCAGTTCTTCCTGCCGACCTTCGCTGTCGCCGTGACCGCGAAGATCGAACCGTAGCGAGGCTATGCCCGCGTCGGCGAGGCCCTCTGCGAGCCGGGTGAAGAACCCTCCTTCCTCGCGGGTGACGCCACCACCGTGCACCATCACGACCGCTTTTCCCGTTGGCCGGTCGGCGGTGACGAGTGTGGCGGCAAGGTGCAGGCCGTCGAAGGTGCGAACGCTGGTGATGGTGCTCGTCGAAACCACAGCCTTCACTCAACCAGACCGGGCGAAGGCTGTGCTACCAGTCGACCCCGTGGCCGGGGTCGTGGTGGCGATGGTTGTTCCCGTCGAACTCGTTGATGCTGTCGTCTTCCCAGTCGTACTCGGCGTAGATGCTGCCGAGTACGAGGTCAACGGCATCGTTGATAGCTCGACCGGCAAGGTCGGGTTCCTGGGTGTCCTCGGCCTGGTCGGGGGCGGTGAGGTCAGCGTCGGCTATTTCCAGACGTGTCCAGAGCGCGGCCGCGGGCATCTCGTCGGGCAGGGGGCGGGTGCGGCCGGCCTCGGCGAGTTGGTGTTCTATCTCGATTCCGGCTTTGGCGGCGGCATCGATGTGAGTGGCGACCACGGGCCAGGTCGGGTCGGCGCTGATGCGGGGGTCGATGCGGTCGACGGTCGCTGCCCACCGGTGTTGCGGTAGATGGGCGTTGCCGTCGACCTCGACGATGCGGCGTTGCAACCGTTGTTGATGGGCGCGTTCGATCGCGAGGTGTCGGGTAGGTCCGGTCGGGCGGTGATCGGCCTCGGGCACGTGCAGTCCGGCACGCCAGATCGCGAGGTCGGCGAGCAGTTCAGGGTCTCGCCCGAGTAGCGGTCGCGCCCACTTGGGCGCTGTGCCGGGTGTCCAGGTGCGCGCGGTGTCGCTGACCTGTCGGGCGAGTTCGGCCACAATCCGTTCTCGCGCTTGCACGGGTGCGAGGGTGCCGCGATCGGCGGCGTCTGTCGTGGCGATGGGAAGTCCCGGCGTCCAGGCCAGCGGGCCGGGTCCAGCGGAGTGGTTGCCGGTGGTGTCCAATCGCCAGTCCAGGACGGCGGCGGGGTCTGTCACTGTGTCGAGTTCGCGTGAGGCGATGGCGGTGCGCAGTTCGGCGATCGGGTCGGCTCCGCTGAGGGCGATCATTGCTAGGTGCTGGCGTAGGACCGGGTAGGCGTCGCTGTCGGTGAGTCCTGGAACGAGGTGTTCGGCTGTTCGGTCGATGGTGTCGAGTCGTGTTGTGCCGATGGCGTGTTCGGCGGTCATGCCGAGTGTGTCCAGGTAGATGTCGACGGCGTGGCCGATGCGGCGGGCGGGGTCGAGGGCGTCGCGGAGTTCGGTGTGGGCGGATTTGCGGGTGCCGTCGCGGTCGAGGATGTGAGTCAGATGTTCGACGGCGGTACGGGGGTACTGGGCGGCGACGGTGTAGATGTCGCCTTCGGCGCCGTCGAGGGCGGTGGCGATGTAGGCGTGGTTGGTGTGGCGTCCGCGCGTCATCGCGACGTAGAACTGTTGGCGTGACTCGCGCCCGGACAGGGCGACGTGGCAGGAACCCGCGGTGATGCCTTGCGCGGAATCGATCGTGGTGGCGTATCCCAGGTGTAGGTGTTCACGCACATACTCACCCGGCAAGCGCACAACGGCTGCCGTATCGCGCCCGTGTACGCGCCGCTCGACGGTCACCGACTCGTCGGAATGAACTTGGCGAATGGTCCAGGTGTAGCCATTGCGGACCCAATCGTGGTCTCCCAGTCGGAGTCGGCGATCGTTGCGGCGGGTGCGCACGGTGTCGCCGGCTGACGCCACCAACCCGTCACCGAGGAACACATGCGGGTCGGCGGCCGTGCCCATGGGTAGGTCGCTGTGGGCGATCCGGTGGGCGCGGGCACGGACGTTCAACTCGGTCACGATGTCGTGGGTGGGTGCGAGCATGACCGCGTCGGAGCCGTTGGCGGTGTCGGCGGCCCATGCTCGGTAGGTGTCGTCGTAGACGCTGCCGAGGTGTCCGGCGTGGATTCGACCGTTATCGAGGTACCAGGCGAGTGCGGTCGGATCGCCGTCGCGGAGGCCATTGGAAGCGAGCGCTTCTCCTCGTTGGCGGAACCGCACCACCTCGGAAAGGGTCGGTGTCTGTTGTGGTGAGGCGTCGGCCATGTCGGCGTCGACGCCACCGACGTCGATCGCCGGGAGCTGTTGGTCGTCGCCGATGCATCGCACGGTCGCGCCTCGCGCGGTCAGATACCGAAGCAGTTGCAGGCGTTTGACGGTCGGGAGGGTGATGTGTTCGTCGACGATGACCAGTGTCGTGTCGTCGATGTCGAGTACCCATTGCGGTAGGACCGGCGGGTGTTCGGTGGTCGCGGTGTCGCTGTCGTGGCGGTCGATGACGTGGAGAAGTTTGTCCACGGTTTCGGCGCGTGTGCCGATCGACTCACCCAGCACGGACGCGGCGGCGGCCGTGGGTGCCATGCCCAGCACGGTCCCTCCGGCGGATTCCCATGCGGTGGTGAGGACTTCCATGGCGGTGGTCTTTCCGGTTCCGGCCGCCGCGTTGGCGGTGTGTACGCGCAGTCCGGCGGTCGCGAACAATTCGATGACGCGGATCTGGCCGGGCTTCAGTGGCCGATCCGGGTGTGCGGTGTTGTAATCCGCGACCGCGAGTGCAACGTATCCGGGGTCGAGGGTGCGTCCGCCGGGTTCGACCGAGAGGGCGATGAGTTCGGCTTCGTCGGCGAGTGTGGATTCGGTGGTGTAGATCCGGGAGTTCGCGCGGGTGTGCATCGAGGTGCCATCCCGGCGGCGCAGCCAGGTCGGGACCGCCCTCAGGTCGGGTTGCTCGGCCAGATCGGGGTCGCCGCGGGCGATGGCCGAGGTCGGTGAGAGTGCTTGTTCGACAACCTCCTCGGCGACGCGTGACCAGTCGTCGGGGGCCACGTTGCCGCGGAGTTGGCGTTCGACTTCAGCGCGGAGGTTGAACTCGCGCCAGGTCGCGCGGCGCTCGGAGACCGCCGCCAGCGCTTGGTCGGCGACGTGGGTGATGAACGCACGATCCGGTACCGGACGCGGCGTGTGTGGGGCGGCCAGGACGCGGGGAATGATGGCGTCGACGGCATCGGGGCCGCCCAGTAGCGCTTCGGCTTCGGCCCGCCAGGTGGCGCGTTGCTCGGCATGGGAACGCGGAGCATGCTTCTTGGGCCGCGTTTCCAGGGTGGCGCGTTGGGCCAGATGGTGCACCTGACCTGGTCCGGGTTCGTGCCCGAATTCGGTCTGCCATTGGGCGGTGAGGGTGTCGAGTCGGTCGGTGATCGCGGCTGCGCGCCGGGACCAGTGGTGGATCAATTCCAGGGGGACGCCGACGATTTCGCGGACTCGGACTTGGTCGGCGGTGCGGTCGGGGCGGGTTTCGAACCGGATTCCCAGCGCGATTTCCAGATGGTGCTCGACGCGGGTGTCGAAGATCTCCGACATCGTGACGCCGCCTTCGTGAAGTACTTTGCCGTCGATGGTGCGCCACTTGCCGTCGCGGGTCCGGACGCGGTTGCTCACCAGGACGTGGAGGTGCAGGTCGGGATCACCGGCGCGGGAGTCGCGGTGCAGGAACGTGGAGGCGATGATGCCTTCCACGTCGACTTGCCGGACACCGTTGCGTCCCAGTCGGGTGAACAGAGCGTCGTCCTCGGCGAAGGTCAATGCGTCGATGGCCGCGCGGCGGACGGCGGTCTCGATGATCGTCTGCATCTCGGGTGTGCCGATCGCCCACAACACCGCGATGCTCTTGACCGCGCTGAAGGTGAAGTCGTAGCCGGCGACCGCGGTGCGGTCCGGGCGTGAGTTCTTGGCGATCCATCCGGACAGTTCGCGTGCGTCCAGGGGCGTGCGTTTGTACTCGGTAGTGAACATAGCGGTCGCGACCTCGGTGCGGATGCGGGCGCGGGTCTCGTCAGAGATGTGGGCGGTTACGCAGGCTCCCACGCTGGTGTTGTAGTCGCGGTATGCCTGGGACTTGGCTTTTCGGTACTCGGAGACCGAGGTGTAGATCGAGTATCTGTTGCCGAGCCGGGTTGCCGTTTCTGCTCGCCTGGCGGCTTCGGCGGGCCGGACTCCGAGGTCGAGGTACTGAGCTTCGGTGCGTTCGCGGACCGCCTCGGCGTTCGGGTGTAGCCCTTCCCCGAACAGATTCCGCATCTGGTCCCCGGTGACCTCCGAGCCTTCGTCGATTCCGAGTGCGGACAGGCCGGTGCCGTACCAGGTTCCGGGAGCCTCGCCGTGCTCGTCGTAGTACTGCGACAGGGAGGCGCGCCCACGCTCGGTGTCGTTGGCGGCGGTTTTCCGCATGTAGTACTCGTAGCCGCCACCGGCGGCGACTTTGTGCATTGTCACGACCATGTCTCTATGAAGCACCCATGAATTCGACTGCCGCAAGGGGCAATTGAAATGACCGAATCGTTCAGGACAACTTTGGACAACTCTGGACAACTTTCTACACCGGCCGTAATCGAATTGTGTCCGGCCTGCGGTCCTGAGAAACCCGAAGAACCCTGAGATGCAAGATGTCTGATCGTTTGTTTTGAGGGGGCGGAGAGTGGATTTTGGATGGGGAGGTGGCGTGAGAGTGGTGGTGGTGTGTGGGCTGCGTGGGGCGGTGCAGCGGAATGTTGTGCGGGGTGTTGGGCGGGTGGCGTGATGCACGTCTTCGATTGATGCTGGGGCGAAGCGGAATTGCGGTCGGAGCCGACCCAGGTGCGGCGACCGATGATCGGCGACGGCAATTCAGCAGTGCGCGTGCGTATTACCGGTCTGCGACGTCGGCGACCTCGGCGGGTTGGTAGCGCGAGCGGTCGAGTTCAGGTCTACTGGATTGTGGAAGAGCCGTTGATCGGGCAGAAAGGATGTCCGATGTTCGTTCATGCTCTTCTCGATCCCGGCTCGGCCGTGAGGAACAGCGACCGCGGCGGAATCCGTCGAGTGGTCCGGAGGCGGCGATGACCGAGTCTCCGCACGACATCGCGCGACGTCTGCTCGAACAGCTCGGCGTGCAGGCCGAAGATCTTGTATCCAGATCGAATCCCGGACCGGTCCCGACATTCGACGAGTACATCGCCCGCGTCATCCCGACGGTCCGGGCGGGAACGTTGCGGACCTACCGGCCGTATTGGCAACGACTGCGCGAGGACTGGGGTTCGCGGCCCATCGACGACCCGACGACGCTGGAGATGCAGGCATTGGTCGAGGAGACCCGCGCGCGAGCGGTGTACCGCCGCAACTCCCGCGACGGTCGGTCAGCTGCCGAACACATGGTCGGTGCACTGCGATACCTGTACCGCTACGCTACCAGCAACGGCTATGTCCAAACGGTCAACGCGGCCACGGAGCTGGCGAGGCCGCGCCGGCTTCCGAGCCCACGCGGCGCTATCACGGCCGATCGCCTCGGCGCGATCATCGAGGCGGTGACCACAACCGGTGATGACACCGAACTGGACGCGCTGCTGCTGCGCCTGCACCTCGAGACCGCGTGCCGCACCGGTAGCGCGCTCGCGCTGCGGCCCTCGGACCTGGATGCAGGGCAGCGGCTGGTGAAGCTACGCGGGAAAGGCGGCACGGTTCATTGGCAGCCGGTCTCGTCGACATTGCTGGCGATGCTCACCGCCCAGTGCGATCGGGGCGCCGCGCCGGGTGAGCAGTTGTTGCGCTACCGGCACGGTCGCCCGATCTCCCGCCGTCGGTATGACCACCTGTGGATGCGAGCCGGGGCGTGAGCTGCGGTGGGTGGCGACACAGCAGATCAGTACGCATTGGCTGCGGCACACGGTGCTGACCTGGGTGGAACGGAACTTCGGCTTCGCTGTCGCTCGGGCGTATGCCGCGCACGCAATCCAGTACACCCCCGGTGGGGCAACGTTGACCTATGTTCGGGCCAGCGTCCACGAAGTCGCGGGTGCGCTGTCGGCGCTCACCGGCGAAGTTCATCCGCTGGCCGAGGGCCAGTCGACAACCCCACCGGTGTTGCCGCCTCTACCGCTTCCGGACCGGCCCCGCGCTCGACGCCGCTGAGCACAGCCCGTGCTGGCGCAGTACGGCACCGCGTTCTGCGGTGCCAAGTGGTAGTCCGGTCAATCGGGTTCGTTTCCCGCGGGGGTGGACCGTAACCATTCGAGCACTGTTTGCACTCGTTCGACGTCGGCGCCATTCACCGCCGGATGGCGGTCAGCTATCAACCGGTAGATCCCCATGGCCTCCTCGGCCGCGGTCAGGCCTTCCTCGCGGCGACCCAGCTCCCCCAAAACGACCGCGACGTCGTTCAGGCTCCTTGCGAGTTCGGGGAGGTAGGCGTCGGGGTGGTGTTCGGCCAGCCTCCGGTAGATCTTTACGGATTCCTCGGCCGCGGCGAGGCCTTCCTCCCGTCGGCCCAGCTCCCCCAAAACGACCGCGACGTTGTTCAGGCTGGTCGCGAGGTCGGAGAGGTAGGCGCCGGGGTGGTATTCGGCCAGCCCCTGGTAGATCTTTACGGATTCCTCGGCCGCGGCGAGGCCTTCCTCGCGGCGACCCAGCTCCCCCAACCAGATTGCGACGTTGTTCAGGCTGGTCGCGAGGTTAGGGAGGTAGGTGGCGGGGTGGTGTTCGGCCAGCCTCCGGTAGATCTTTACGGATTCCTCGGCCGCGGCGAGGCCTTCCCCATGGCGACCCAGCTCCCCCAACCAGATTGCGACGTTGTTCAGGCTGGTCGCGAGGTCGGGGAGGTGGGCGGCGGGGTGGTGTTCGGCCAGCCCCCGGTGGATCTCCATGGCTTCCTCGGTCGCGGTCAGGGCTTCCTCCCGTCGACCCAGCACCCCCAACCGGACCGCGACGTTGTTCAGGCTCCTTGCGAGGCTGGGGAGGTAGGTGGCGGGGTGGTGTTCGGCCAGCCCCCGGTAGATCTCCATGGCTTCCTCGGCCGCGGTGAAGCTATCCTCGCGGCGGCCCAGCTCCCCAGACCAGACCGCGACGTTGTTCAGACTGGTCGCGAGGTCGGGGAGGTAGGTGTCGGGGTGGTGTTCGGCCAGCCTCCGGTTGATCCCCATGGCTTCCTCGGCCGCGGCGAGGCCTTCCGCATGGCGGCCCAGCTCCCCCAGAACAACCGAGATGTTGTTCAGGCACTTTGCGAGGTTGGGGAGGTAGGTGTCGGGGTGGTGTTCGGCCAGCCCCCGGTGGATCTCCATGGCTTCCTCGGCCACGGCGAGGCTCTCCTGGCGGCGGCCCAGTTCTCTCAACCGGTTCGTGACGTTGTTCAGGATCATCGCGAGTTCGGGGAGGTAGGTGTCGGGGTGGTGTTCGGCCAGCCCCCGGTGGATCTCCATGGCTTCCTCGGCCGCGGCGAGGCCTTCCTCATGGCGGCCCAGCTCCCCCAACCAGACCGAGATGTTGTTCAGGCTCTTTGCGAGGTCGGGGAGGTAGGTGTCGGGGTGGTGTTCGGCCAGCCTCCGTCGGATCTTTACGGATTCCTCAGCCGCGGCGAGGCCTTCCTCGCGGCGGCCCAGCTCCCCTAACCGGATCGCGACGTTGTTCAGGCTGGCCGCGAGGAGTGGTTGGTTGCCGGTGTGGCGGTAGTGCTCAGTGAGAGCGTGAGTGAGGGTTGTGGCGGTAGCGGCGAGTACGCGGGTCTTGAGTGGGATGGCGCTATGTAGGGCGGCGAGGGTATCGGCTGGGATGCCGGGGATGGCGGCGATCTGGTCCAGTGCGGTGATCAGGGGTTCGGGGTATTCGACCCGGGTGGCGACTCGGACCGCAGCCACGTGCAGGGTGGGCCACCGCACGCACCAGGCGGTGAGGATGTCTGCGGTGGCGGTGAGGGTGGGGTGTGCGGCGGCGCGGGTGCAGACGGTCAGCAGCTGCTCGGCTTCGCCTTCGTTGTCGGTGGTGGCGGCGAAGTATTCGATGACGCAGTCGCGGGTCGGGTGCAGCATCAACCTGCCCACGAGTTGTTCGGCGAGCCGGTCGGGTTCCAGCCCGGCGTAGACACCGGCGCTCTGGCCGGGGTACAGGCTCATCAGCCAGTCCCGGATCCTGGTGTGGACCAGTCGCGGCTGGTCGCTGAGATCCGGTACCCGCGTGAGTACCCGTCCGAGCTCCTTGTTGGTGGTGGCGCCGAGCACGATCGTGGCCGCCAAGACGTCTTTGAGCGTGGCGAGTCCTAGCCCGTCGAGGTCGTGACGGGTGGCGGTGGCGGTCCAGTAGCGGTATTCGTGCTCGAGGATCCGGTCTTCCAGACTGTGTTGACCTGTCACGGGCGTCGTCGTGGGGTGGTGGGTGTCGAGCAGGTCGGCCAGGGCCCCCATCTGTACACCGAGCACCGTCGTGCCGTCCCCGAGATCTCGATACGGTCGGGTCAACACGCTGGTAGCGGCCCGCGACCACTCGACTCCGCCGAGGTCCGCGAGCCGGGGAAGCTCGCCCGCGAACGCCAACATGGTGGCGCGGTAGGTGGCATGCCGGGATTCGATGTCGTCATCGAGGGGCAGCAGGCTGGTATGGCGGGTGCGGGCGGTGATGTCACCGACCGTGCCACTGGTCGCGGCCAGTTGGGTCCACCATTCCCCGACCGTGCGCGCCAACAGCACCACCTTGACCGGCCGGTCCCCGACATGGGCGGCCAGCTCGGTCAACAGTATCCCCACCTGCGGCACCCGTGCTTCGGCGTAATCGATCACTACCAGCAACTCGGTCACAACCTGCCCGAGCACCCGCAGTCTTTCCGCGGTATCGACGGCCGGATCGAGCCACAGCACCGACCACCGCTGCGCGGCGAGTTCGGTACCGAGCTGGTGAGCCAGCCGGGTCTTGCCCTGCCCACCCGCACCGTGCACCAACCACATACCTACCCCAGGCTCGGATGCCCAGGCGCGCAGGTCGGCGAGCACATCGTGACGGCCACGGAACTCGACCACCGCGCGTCGCGCGGTCAGCAACGTCGCCGGCGTGCCCGCTACCGTCGCGGCACGGGTCGGGGACTGGTGATCGGCCAGATCCTGCAACTCCACCGGCGCCCACTCCAACCCGGCCGGGCCGCAATGTCGTTCGAGCACCTCCCGGAACCCGGACTGGGCCAACAGGACATAGGCCGGCACCACACCGAGCGCGGCGTGGCCGCGGTGATCAGGATCGGTAGCCACCACCCCGGTCAACAAGGACCCGCAGTAGACAGCCGCCCCCGAGATGCCCTTCCACGGCGACTCTCCCACCGCTGTGGGTGGGTATTCGTTCAGGTGCAGGATGTGGCGGTGACCGTAGCCGTCACCGGGGTTGAGCGTGCCGGTCGGCTGCTCGGTATCGGTGGCCCTGCCCTTGCGCTGGGCGAAATCCGGGAGACCCCAGGTGCGACACGCGATCCCGGGCTGATGGGTGACGATTCGACCCCAGATCACCGGCCGCATCCGCGGCGGTTCCCACGCGGGGTCCTCGATCTGTACCAGGGCGGCGTCGGTCGTGCCGTCCCCGCGCCCGCACCAGGCAACCGACGCGGTGTATTCGCCGCGGCGTCCGGGCCGGATCACCGTCACCTCGGTGGTGTGCTCACCGACCACGTGTGCGGAAGTCAGCACAAGCCGGGGCGCGATCAGATACCCCGAGCCCGCGCCACCCGCACCGGTTACACCGACTAACTGCTCCCACCGCACCGCCCAACGCCTCCTTCACGCCACCGGGGCCAACGCCCCGGCCCTCAGGGCTACGGCTCGTAGCGCTCGTCCTCGGCACCCGGCACCCGCTGCTGCTGGTCACTACCGACCAGCACACCCCCACCACTCGGGTTCTTCGGGGTCAGGGTGAGGGTGACGCGTTGGGTGTGGGCGTACGCGAGCCCGGCCTTGGCCTCGCCGTTGACAACCCACGCCTTGAACCCGGCCTTGACCGACGCGTCACGACGCAACTCGACCTCGAACGACAACTCGATTGGCCCGACCTCGAAGTTCAACCCCGCACCGGCGCCCTGCGCCGCCGCGGTCAACAACTCATCACGCAACGCCGCGACGGCGTCCGCCAACTCGATCTCCATAACCACTCCTATCGCCGTCGGTAGCGCCACCGCTACATCCCGACCCATCCTCCCTCCACCACGAGAGATGACGAAAAACCATGCACCAAAGCTTGTTTGGCGATCGGATTGGCCGTCGAGACCGCCGACCCATGTTCGGAAAACGAACGTTTACCGAACACCCCCGCCGCGGCCGGGCATCGTCGACGGACTCGCAGGGGCAGGTGTTCGGAAACCCGTTCGGATACAGGGAGGCTCATGCCCGGTCCTCGAACACGTTTCCTGAACGGGCGGAGGGGTTTTCATGGCGTTGGTGGGTCTGGTCCGGGTCAGCACGAGCAAACAGGAGACCGCGCGCCAGCACGACGACCTCGACCCGAGCTGCGTGAAGGTGTTCGAGGAGAAGGTCAGCGGCACCATCAAGGTCGCCGACCGGCCTGGCCTTCGAGCCGCCCTCGACTACCTACGCCCCGGCGACCTGCTGACCGTGCAGGAGGCCGACCGGCTCGGCCGCAACCTGCTCGAGGGGCTGATCGTGCTCAACGATCTGTTCCAGCAGGGGATCCAGGTGAAGGTGCTGCACGGGATCGCGGCCGGGGAGCACACCGAACGCAGCCTGATCCTGGACCTGGCGCTTGCACTGGCCGAGGACCGGCGCCGCGACATCGCCCGCAAGTCCCGCGACGGCATGGACGCCGCAGCTCGCCGCGGACGAAAGGGTGGACGGCCGCGGGTGGTCGATGCTGACAAGCGCCGCGTGATCCTGGCCCGTCATGCCGAAGGTCAGTCTTTGCGTGAGATCTCCCGTGGCGTCGGGGTCAGCCTGGCTGTGGTGCACGGCGAAGTTAAGGCCTCGCAGGAGCCTGCGGCGTCGGCCGAGCCAGCGTGAGCGGCCTTCGATCTCGTTTGACGGTGGCCCGGTGTACAGTCGGGGCAACTGCGAAGGTCGCGGGTTCGAGTCCCGTCACCTCCACACATGGGGGTGTAGCTCAGTTGGTAGAGCATCGCTGTGACCTCAGAGCCCAGCTGCCCGGTCAGAAAGGCCCCGCCCGATCGGCGGGGCCTTTCGCGTAGCTCTTCTATCCGCGTGAGACTGCTACGCGTCCCAGAATCGAGGTGCCCACTCGGTGATGGTCGGGCGCAGCCGAGCCGGAAGGTGGTCGTTCTGCCACTGCTCGCCAGGAACCAGCATCTGGGCCTCGAACAACGAGACCGCGGTTTCTGTCATCAGTACTGCGGTCATGAGCAGATCAGCGACCAACCCGTACAGCTCTTCTTGTGTGTCGATGACATTCAGCGTCCAGCTGTAGCCATGGGTGAAGCTTGAACCGGCCGAGTACCAGGCCTTCATCAGAAGCCCGAAGGGCTTGTCGTCGAGTAGCTCGCGAGCGTGCTTTGGTGGATTGGCGTCGATCCATGCAGCACCAGCAACCGTCATCGCCGTGAAGCCGGGCACCTTGACTGTGCCGCTAGCCTCTTTTGCCTTCGCGATCGCCGTCTTCAATTTGGCTGCCGAGGCTTCAAATGTCGCCACATCGCGGCCGCTAGCCACGCTCGCTTCGTGGTCCTGCCCGGCCCACTTCAGCATCTCCCCCAGCTCGCTAGACGCCTCAGCCGCACACCGCTGTCGGCGAACCTCCCTGTCGGGATCACCGAGCAGCCATATCGTGCGCGCAGCGGATTCCATTGCAGACCTGCACATCACCAGCACCGAGGACGGCCAGGATCTCGACATCGCTGGCGGAGGGACCGCGCCGTTGAACCAATCAGAAACGAGCACCTCGGCGGCTGCCAGGTGCTCAGACGCTGCCGAGGTCGGGAACCTGGCATACCGAGCTACCGGTTTAGCCGTCCCGATCTCCTGCAGGAAACCGTCATCGTCGAGCTGCAGCGAGCTTCCTTGAGGGGGCTCTGTCAACGTCACCGCCCACTGACGGAACTCGGCGGCGCGCGTGGCACGTTCTACGATCCGCGTTTGGGCAGGTTGTCTGAAGAGGGCCGCGAAGGCTGCCTCCATCTCCGGTGTACTCACTTGACCGATAGTGCCTTCCCGCATCCGATGCCGGATCTCGACACGATTCTCCGACACTCGGAATCGTTTGTTCGCCTGGGTCACCAGACCTGTTGAGAACCGATCATTTCCGACACTTGTCGACCCGGTCGTGCGGCGCCTGGCGGCAGATCGACTCCGCCCAGCGCATCGAGATCGGGACCATGCTCGGATGGCTCCAACTCGTCGGTGCCGCACCGACCAACACCGAGCCGATGGCATGGATGTACTCAAGCACCGACTCCCCCGCCGCCCATGGCCCCACCTCCACCGTGGGGGACGGGTGATGCCCAGATGCCGGGCATGGCGAGCTGGCCGAACTCGCCGAGGCCCGCGGGCGCGACGCCGAAGTGCTGTTCCTGCAGTTGATGGTGCGTCACCACCAAGGCGGTGTCACCATGGCCGGGGCCCTGGACCAGCAACTGGCCTCGGGCCCGGTCAAGGAAACCGCCCGAGGCATGATCCAGGAACAACGCCAGGAGATCGGCACCATGTCGATGCTGCTCGACACCCTCGGCGCGACACCGCTGCCCTACCCCTAGCCGGAGAGACACCGGCACCGAGCAGACCCCGGAATCCGATCGCCGATAGCGCCACCACCTCAGCGCTCTCGGCGATCGATCCGGCGCCTGCGAGTTTCGAATCAGTCAGAAGTCCTCCGGATTGCCGGGAACCTCGACCCTAGAACACCGCGTCTTCTCAGCTCAGCGCGAAATCCGCATCGATTACTAGTCGACCAGAACAAATTCGCAGGTCGCGCGCTTTCCCTTCTTCGATGTGCCCCGCCGAAGGCGCACCTGCGACCAGCGATGCCGGGAAGCCGCGTCTGGACGCTGCATTGCCGAAGCAACAGCTCGTATATGATTGGTGCGCACCAGCTTCGCGACATGTATTCGATCGCTCTCGATCACACTTTTCCGAAGTTCTGATCCAGAATCTGTATGCGAGTCCCCCCTCGCGCACAAGAAGCCGCGGCCCCGCCGCATCCAGCAGTTCCAGAGCACCGACGACCCGTTCGCACAGGCGATCACCTCGCTCGCCGCGACGATGACGACTGGTCCGGGCGACGGTGGCGCGTCGGGCGACGGCGGAGTTACCCGGTCCACGGTTCTCCAGCTGCCGACGCTGCCGTCGATCGAGGACGGCGAGCTCACCGTACGCAAGGTGGTCGACTCGGCGATCGAGCTGCTGGCCCACTTCGACGAGGGCTTCATCTACGAGATCCAGTTCCGGTCACTACGATCGGGCGATGGTCACGCGTGGCGCCCGACAGGCCATCGCACTCTGCCTTGACCCTCCAGTTCAGGCAGGTCGAGAAGCTGTGAGACGTTTCGGCGGAAAACCTGTCGCGTTGTTCGTCGCCGCGTGCGCGATCATTGTCGGGATCGGAGGGTGTTCCGCCGAGAGGAGCGGGGAGGTCAACCACCTGTCCACATGTGCGGACCTGCCGTTGCCGGAGGGAACGAATGTCGTCTGGTACCAGCATGACTCGCGCTTCAGGGCATCGACGTCGGTCGCGGTGGTCGACCTTCCGGTCGGTGCGGTCGACGAGTTCAAGCGGCGATCCGGGTTCGCGGAATTCGCGCCGGGGGTCCCGTCGTGTGTGAGACGTACTGGGAAGCGACCGGGATGAACGACCTTCTGACGCCCGACGCCGGAAACGAGCACTCGGTCGAGGGGTACCGCGATCCGCGGCGGTATGTGGTGATCCACGACGGCGGTGACGGGAACCGGCGGGTGTTCATTCACGCGGACTGCTAGCCGCGCCGGATCACACGCGTGACGAGCAGCGAGACTCCCGGCGCCACAGCATTTCTCGCGGCGGCACCGGGAGTCCCGAGTTGGGGCAGCTCTCTGTAGGCCCGCCCGCTCAGGGGAGGACTTGCGGGATGACTTCGGGGTTCGAGTGGCCCACGATGCCGCCGATGATGGCGCCGACGGCGGCGTGGGGAAGGACGCCGAGGATGAGGCAGATCGGGTAGCCGACGCCGAGCACGATCACCGACGGGAGGCAGTTGACCAGGGTGGCGAGGGCGCCGATACCGGCGCCGGCGAGGGCCCCGTTGACCACCGGATCGGAATTCTCGGCCTTAGGGTCGGTCGCGACCTCGTGCAGCTGGGTGTCGATCACTTCCGACACCACCGGAGCGGCAGCCTCCGCGACAGGAACTTCGTCCGACAGTTCGGCGGCCTGCGCCACCGACAATTCGGGTTCCGGCGAAATCGCGGTATCCACCGGAGTGGGAGATCCGAACGAGAACTCGGCGATGGCGGTTCCGAAACCCCCATGAGCCTGCTGATCGACGGCGGCATCCGCCGACGCGAGACCGCTACCAGCGAAGGTGACCGCCACAATGACCGGCAGCGCACCGAGAAGAACAGTGCGAGTCGCACGCTTGAACATTGAATTCCCTCTCGACTGTTTGCCCCCCGACGCGGATCAATGAATGTCGACCGGGATATTAGTAATAGAAATTCGGCATTACCGGCAACTCTTGTGATCTATTTCACATTGACAAATTTCGACCAATCCATTTCTGCACGTGCCGATGTGAATGGGGATACCGGGAATTCAGGCGGGTACCTCGGCGCCTTCCTTGCGAGCGCGGGCGGCGACGGCGGGCGGCATGGGCTCGTGTCGCAGGTACGCGCGGGCGAACGACCCCGAGCCGTGGGTCAGCGAGCGCAGGTCGATGACGTATCTGCTCAGTTCGAGTTCGGGGACCTCGGCCCGGATGTGGGTGCGGCCCTGCTCGGCGGGTTCGGTGCCGAGGATGCGGCCGCGGCGGGTGGACAGGTCGCCGAGGACGGCGCCCAGCTGGTCGTCGGGGACCGTGACCCGCACGGCGGCAACAGGTTCGAGCAACAGGGTGCCCGCGGCGTCGGCCGCGTCGCGCAGGGCGAGGGCGCCCGCGGTCTGGAACGCGGCGTCGGAGGAGTCCACCGAGTGCGCTTTGCCGTCCACCAGGATCACCCGCACATCCACCAGCGGACAGCCGGCGGTGACACCGCGCGCGGCCTGCGCCCGCACCCCCTTCTCCACCGAGCCGATGAACTGACGCGGCACCACACCGCCGACCACGCGGTCGACGAATTCGAAGCCCTGCCCCTGCGGCAGCGGTTCGGCCTCGATGTGGCACACCGCGTACTGCCCGTGCCCGCCGGACTGCTTCACCAGCTTGCCGTGCCCCTCGGCGGGCGCGGCGAGCGTCTCCCGCAGCGCCACCCGATACGGCTCCACGTCCACCCGCACCCCGAACCGGCCGCGCAGCCGCTCCAGCGCGACCTCGCGGTGGGCCTCCCCCAGGCACCACAGCACCAGCTGGTGGGTGTTCTCGTTGTTCTCGAGCCGCAGGGTGGGATCCTCGGCGACGAGCCGGGTCAGGCTCTGCGAGAGCTTGTCCTCGTCGGCCTTGCCCTGCGCCCGGATGGCCACGGGCAGTAAGGGTTCCGGAAGTTTCCACGGCTCGATCAGCAGAGGCTGCCCGGCGCCGGAGAGGGTGTCGCCGGTCTCCGCGTGGCCGAGTTTGCTGACGAACGCGATGTCGCCTGCGACGGCCTCGGCCAGGGTCCGCTGCTGCTTGCCCAGCGGCGCGCTGACCCCACCGACCCGGTCGTCGGCATCGTGCCCGGCGCCGCACACGTGGACCGTGTCATCGCTGTGCAGGGTGCCGGAGAACACCCGCACCAGCGAGACCCGGCCCACGTACGGGTCCGACGAGGTCCGGATGACCTCCGCGGCGAGGTCGGCCGCCGGATCGCAGCGCAGCGCCGTCGGCGCGGCGCCGTCACCGCGGGAGACGGCCGACATCGGATGTTCGATCGGGGTCGGGAATCCGGCGGTGATCAGTTCCAGCAGTTCGAGCGTGCCGAGGCCCTGCTCCGCGTCCTCGGCCGCGGGTGCCGCGAACAGCACCGGGTGGAAGCTGCCGCGCGCGACGGCCCGCTCCAGATCCGCGACCAGGGTGTCGAGTTCGACGTTCTCGCCGTCGAGGTAGCGATCCATCAGCGTCTCGTCTTCGCTCTCGGCGATGATCGCCTCGATCAGCCGGTCGCGGGCGGGGTCGATCTCCGCGAGCTGGTCCGCGTCGGGGTCGGTGCGTTCGCGCTGTCCACCGCGGTAGTCGGCCACCCGTCGCTCGAGCAGTTCCAGCAGTCCGGTCGCGGGGCGGTGCCCGTCGGCGCTCTTGGGCCCGTAAACCGGCAGATGCAGGGGCAGCACCGTGTCGCTCGCGCCGTCGGTCAGCAGGGCCTGACAGGTCTGGATCAGGTCCGCGTACTCGGCCCGCGCGGTGTCGAGGTGGGTCAGCACGATCGCCCTCGGCATCCCCACCCGCGCGCATTCGGCCCACAGTTCCCGCGTCGCGCCCGCCACGCCCTCCACCCCGTCGGCCGCCGACACCAGGAACAGCGCCGCGTCCGCGGCCCGCAACCCGGCTCGCAGTTCGCCGACGAAGTCCGGGCATCCCGGCGTATCGATCAGATTGATCTTCACCCCGCCCCACAGCACCGGGACCACCGCGACCTGCACGGATCGGTGCTGTCGCCGCTCGACCTCGTCGTAGTCCGACAGCGAGGTACCGTCCTCGACCCGGCCCGCCCGGTTCACCGTGCCGGTCGCCAGCGCCAGCGCCTCGACCAGCGTCGTCTTGCCCGCACCACTGCTACCGATCAGCGCGACGTTCCGGATGCTCTCCGGTCGCTGCGCTCCGTTCGTCCGGTCCACCATGTCGCACGCTCCCTCGGGTCGGGATCCGGCTCCTTCGAGCTTCCCACCGCGGGGAGGGCACGTCCACGGTTCGCGGCCGATCGATGCCGCACCGTCGGGGTTCAGCGCGTGCTGACGCAGACCACGTAGCGGCGCTGGGCGTAGACGACACCGCGATCGCCCACCGTGCAGACGTTGACGTCGGTGGTGTCGCGCCGGATCTCGAGCACGCGGACCCGGCCGGGCAGGTCGGCGGCGCAGTCGACGTGCCTGCCCGCGCCGCCGGTCAGGTCGACACAGTCGCCGACGGTCCAGTCGATGTCGAGGCAGAGGGTTTGCTGGACGCCGCCCGGCAGGGTCCGGGGATGGACGTGGTCGACATCGCCCGGGCAGTGCCCGTCCGCCGCCGCCAATTCCGCCACTTTGTAGCGGGAATTGGCGTTTCCGCAGGCCGCCTGTTGAATACCGTCGGGGCTCGCGCCCAATTCCACGCAATCGCCGACGCTGAATTCGACCCAGGGGATCCGATCAGCGGATTTGCCCAATGTGGAGGCCACCCCGCCGGAAACCTCGTTCATAGTTCCCAGCGGCTGGGTCGGCGAAACCTCGGTGGGCAAACTTTTTGCGACAGAAGCGTTGCCCGGCGCGGTCTCCTCGTCGGCCCCGAGCCCGACGACGACGGAAAGTGCGAGGTAGAACGTGCCGGCGAGGGCGAAAACCGCCCCCATCGATACACCGGCAAGGGCCACGTTTCTTCGACGCGTCATCTGCGTTGTCCCACACTTCTCATCCGGTGGACGTCCCCGACCGACATCCCACTCGCGTGACAGTTCTTACACGGACGAACCGGACAATGTCGAATTGTGAACGCGCAGCTTTTTTAAACGGAATCCGGTCCGGTTAAAAGAGTGGAAAACTGGTCCGGCGCCCAGAAACACACGGTTCCCCTTTCCGGGAATGGGATGCTAGGGTCTGCCCGATCTCTCTGGCGGACAACATGGTTCGTGCCCCTCGCCAACCCTGGTTCGGCCGCGCAGTTTTTCCTGATGCGTAAAGGAATTCCCTGATGAAGCTCGGTTACTCCCCCGTTGCCGCCCTGCTCGTCGGCGCCGTCGTCACGGTCACCGCGGGCGCCGCAGGCGCGCAGCCTGCGACGCAGGCCCCGCGGGCCGACGCGTCCGGGATCGACCAGTCCGTGCGCTACGAGGCCACCCTCACCGAGTTCTCCCGGGTTCTCACCACCACCGTCAGCGGCGGCACCTTCGCCACCACCGAGGACGACACCGCGGTGACCCTCACCGCCGATTCCGGCGCGGTGGTCACCCGGATCCCGCTCGCCTACACGATCTCCGGCACCACCGTGCGGGTCGCGCAGACGATCTCCGACGACGGCCGCCGGCTCGTACTCACCCCGCAGGCGAGCACCACCGAGATCGACGAGATCGCCTCGGACATCGGCGAATTGCAGACCATCAGCCCCATGTCCCAGCTGACGAACGAGATCAACCGCAACATCGTCGGCGTCGTCGCGGGCGGGGTGCTCGGCGGGCTCATCGGCACCGTCCTCGGCTTCGGTTTCCTCAGCATCATCACCGGCCCCGTCGGACTGGTGCTGGGCGCGATCGCCGGTGGCTACGCGATGGGCGGCCAGCCGTTCCTCGACGCCGTCACCGCGGCCGTCAGCGGACAGCCCTGACCCGCCGGTCCCGATCGTCGACACCGGAGCCGCGTGGCGCGGGAGGGTTCCGCCCGTCCGCCACGCGGCTACCGTGTCTGACATGACCGACGCGAGGGTGCGCGACCACGAGGGCAGGCCGTTCCTGCTGCTGGCGACACGTGCCGAGGACGAGGCCGCCGACCAGGAGTACAGCGCGTTCCTGCGCTACGGCGGGTTGTCATCGCACCGGCTGCACCGGCACCGCCTGGAACGCGACCCCCTCGACGACCTCGACCTCGACGACTACGCCGGGATCATCCTGGGCGGCAGCCCGTTCACCATCTCCGACCCGCCCGCGGCGAAATCGCCGGTGCAGCGACGAGTCGAAGCCGAGCTGAGTGATTTGGTCGCCGCGGTGGTGCGCCAGGACTTCCCGTTCCTCGGCGCCTGTTTCGGCATCGGGGTCATCGGCTCGCTGATCGGCGCGGTCATCGACCGCACCCATCCCGAACCGGTCGGCCCCACCACCATCACCCTGACCGACGCGGGCCGCGTCGATCCGCTGCTGTGCGTGCTGCCGCCGGAGTTCGACGCCTTCGTCGGGCACAAGGAGGCGGCCACCGAACTCCCTGCGGAGGCCGAACGGCTCGCCTCCTCCGCGGACTGCCCGGTCCAGGCGTTCCGGGTGGGCGCCAATGTGTATGCGACGCAGTTCCATCCGGAGCTGGACGCGCACGGCATGAGCACCCGGATCGACGCCTACAAGCACCACGGCTACTTCGACCCGGGCGAAGCCGAGACGCTCAAGGAACTCGCCAGGACGGGAAACGTGGTGCACCCCGGCGCGCTGGTGCGGCGGTTCGTCCAGCTGTACGAGGACTGACTCCGGTTCACCAGGTGTTTGCTTGCCCTCTGATTCGACAGCTGTCAATATCGAGGAATGTCGAAGTCGGAGCTGAACCTGACGCCGGTCGCCGCGTGCGCCGCGGAGCCGATCGTCCGCGATCCCCTGACCGCCGACGAGGCCGTCGAACTGGCCGCGGTGTTCAAGGCGCTGGCGGATCCGGTGCGGCTGCGGCTGCTCTCGCTGGTCGCGAGCCGCGCCGGGGGCGAGGCGTGCGTGTGCGACATCTCCGACGGTGTGGAGGTGAGCCAGCCGACGATCTCCCATCACCTCAAGGTGCTGCGCGAGGCCGGATTGCTCACGAGCGAGCGGCGCGCGTCCTGGGTGTACTACCGCGTCGTGCCCGAAGCGTTCGCCAAGGTCGCCGGCGCGCTGCGCACCGAGGGTGTGCACGCGTGAACGCGACGACCACCACCGAGCACGCGCCCGTCGTCGGCAAGCTGTCCACGCTCGACCGGTTCCTGCCGCTGTGGATCGGCGCGGCCATGCTCGCCGGAATCCTGTTGGGACGCATGATCCCCGGCCTCGGTGACGCGCTCGGCGCCGTGGAGATCGACGGTGTGTCACTGCCGATCGCGATCGGGCTGCTGATCATGATGTACCCGGTGCTGGCGAAGGTGCGCTACGACCGCCTCGACACCGTCACCGGCGACCGCAAGCTGATGGCGGCCTCGCTCGCGCTGAACTGGGTCGTCGGCCCGGCGCTGATGTTCGCGCTGGCCTGGATCTTCCTGCCCGACCTGCCCGAGTACCGGACCGGCCTGATCATCGTCGGGTTGGCGCGCTGCATCGCGATGGTGATCATCTGGAACGACCTGGCCTGCGGCGACCGCGAGGCCGCCGCGGTCCTGGTGGCGCTGAATTCGGTGTTCCAGGTCCTCATGTTCGCCCTGCTCGGCTGGTTCTATCTCTCGGTGCTGCCCGGATGGCTCGGGCTCGAGCAAGCCCACATCGACATCTCGCCGTGGCAGATCGCCGTCTCGGTGCTGATCTTCCTCGGCATTCCGCTCGTCGCCGGCTACCTGACGCGACGCTTCGGCGAGCGCGCGAAGGGCCGCGAGTGGTACGAGTCGCGGTTCCTGCCCAGGATCGGCCCGTGGGCGCTCTACGGGTTGCTGTTCACGATCGTGATCCTCTTCGCCCTGCAGGGCGAGCAGATCACCGCCCGCCCGTGGGACGTGGCCAGGATCGCGCTGCCGCTGCTGGTGTACTTCGCCGTGATGTGGGGCGGCGGCTACCTGCTCGGCGCCGTGCTCGGCCTCGGGTACGCCCGCACCACCACGCTGGCCTTCACCGCGGCGGGCAACAACTTCGAGCTCGCGATCGCCGTGGCGATCGCGACCTACGGCGCGGGTTCCGGCGAGGCGCTGGCCGGCGTCGTCGGGCCGCTCATCGAGGTACCCGTCCTGGTCGGCCTCGTCTACGTCTCGCTCGCCCTGCGCCACCGGTTCACCCGCGTCGGCTGATCCACTCCGTTCCCGAAAGGCATTGCCTCCCATGACGACCAGGCCCAGCGTGCTCTTCGTCTGCGTCCACAACGCCGGCCGCTCGCAGATGGCGCAGGGGTTCCTGAGCCACCTCGCCGGCGACGCGATCGAGGTGCGCTCGGCGGGGAGCGCCCCCGGCGCCGCCCTCAACCCGGCGGCGGTCGAAGCGATGGCCGAACTCGGCATCGACATCACCGCGCAGACGCCGAAGATCCTCGCCCCCGATGCCGTGGAGACCTCATCGGTCGTGATCACCATGGGTTGCGGCGACGCGTGCCCCTACTTCCCCGGTGTGGACTACCGCGACTGGCAGCTCGAGGACCCCGCGGGCAAGGACGTGGAATCGGTGCGACCGATCCGCGACGAGATCAAGCACCGGATCGAAGCCCTGATCGCCGAACTGCTCCCGAACAATCCATGATTTTCTGAATACAGAAATTCCTGTACATTTGGGCCATGCTGACCCCGCCCGCGACCCACACCGACGCGCTCGCCCGGTTCGGGCACGCTTTGTCGGACACGACCCGCACCCAGATCCTGCTCCACCTGCGAGCGGCGCCGGGATACCCCGCGGAGCTGGCCGACCACATCGGGGTCTCGCGCCAGATCCTGTCCAACCACCTCGCCTGCCTGCGCGGCTGCGGACTGGTGGTGGCCGTGCCCGAGGGCAGGCGTGCGCGCTACGAACTGGCCGATCCGCGCATCGGCCACGCGCTCACGGACCTGCTCGGCCTGGTGCTGGCCGTCGACCCGGCGTGCTGTCCTGACGCCGAGTCCGAGGGCTGCTGCTGATGGTCGCTCCGACACCGGCGACGGCAGGCATCGACGCCTCGCGCAAGACATTGCTGACGAGGCGAATTCGCTGGTTGGTCGCCGCCACGATCACCTACAACGTGATCGAGGCGGCCATCGCCCTCGCCGAGGGCACGCGGATCTCCTCCAGCGCGCTGATCGGATTCGGGCTCGACTCGGTGATCGAGGTGTCGTCGGCGGCGGCGGTCGCCTGGCAGTTCGCCGGCCGCGATCCGCGGCGGCGGGAGAAGGTCGCGCTGCGCGTGATCGCGTGCTCCTTCTTCGCCCTCGCCAGCTATGTGACCGTCGATTCGATCCGCGCGCTGTTCGGGTTCGGCGCGGCCGAGCACTCCGCGATCGGCATCGCCTTGGCGGCGACGAGTGTGGTGATCATGCCCGTACTCTCGGCCGCGCAACGGCGGGCCGGGCGGGAGCTGGATTCCGCCTCCGCCGTGGCCGATTCCCGGCAGACGCTGCTGTGCACCTATCTCTCGGCGGTCCTGCTGGTGGGACTGCTGCTCAACAGCCTGCTCGGCTGGAGCCTGGCCGATCCGATCGCCGCGCTCGTCATCGCGGTGATCGCGGTGAAGGAGGGCCGCGACGCCTGGCGCGGCGACACCTGCTGCCCCGCACCGGCGGCCGCGCTCGATCGCGGCCACGACTGCGACTGCTGCTGAGCGGCCGTCGTTCTCAGTCGCTGCTCTCGCGGTCTTCCAGACCGGCGGCCTCGGCCAGTTCGTCGCGTTCGCCGGCGAGGGCGGGGTAGTCGGCGGTGAGTTCGGACATGATGCTGTGCAGGCCTTCGGCGATGGCGTTCAGCTTCTGCTGCAGCGCGTCGTCGGAGCGAGCCTGGGTGTTCTGCAGGAGGGCGACCAGCAGGAACGTGACGATCGTGGTGGCCGTGTTGATCACCAACTGCCAGGTGTCGACGTTGCGGAACAGCAGCACCGACGGCGCCCAGAGCAGAACGAGCGCCAGGCAGGCCGCGAAGAACCACGCCTTGGACGCGAAAGAGCTCACCGCCGTGGCGAACCGGTCGAAGATCGGGACCCGCGACGAGATGTCCGAGGGCATGGTCGCGGCGCCCTCCTGAGGCTCTGCCATGGCGGCCACCTGCCCTTTCCGGACGGTCCCCCCGCATCGTGGTGATGCCCGGACCGCTGTCGCCGAAACGGGCGAACCGCCGATTCGCCGGGGCGCGACGGGGTACGCGCGTGCTGTGATCGCCGCGCACGCCCGCCGTCTCGCCTCGACGATCCCGGACGCCGCCACGCACTGGGCGGGGGCGCGCTGGACCTGGATCGGCGTGCTCGTCCTCGCGCTCGGCGCGCTCGGCACCGGTGCCGCGACCGGGTTCCCGATCTGGTGGCAGACCACCGTCTACACCAGCGCCGGGCTCACCAGCGTGGTGATGCTGTTCCTGCTGCAGCACACCACCAACCGCGCCAACCACGCGATCCTGATCAAGCTCGACGAACTCGTCCGGGCCACCACCGGCGCGCGCACCGAATTCCTCGACCTCGAGGACCATCAGGTGCACGAACAGGAAGCCCTGCATGATCGCCTCATCACCGCCGACGACGACCCCGAGGACGGGTGACGGCTACGCGCCGTCGACGGGAGCCGTGTAGGCGAGGGTGATCTCGCGGAACAGTTCCACGCGGCGGGCGCGCACGCGGGCGGCATCGGGTTCCATCAGGACCTGGACGGTGGTGCCGTCGTGGACGGCGACCAGTGCCTGCCCGTACGCCGCGACGTCGGGAATCGTGCGGCCTGCGCGGTGCAGCAGCGGCGTCAGGATGGGGAGCAGGGTGTCGACGATCGCCTGTTCGCGGGCGACCATCACCGAGCGCAGTTCGGGATTGCGCAGGGCATGGGCGGTGAATTCGGCGGTGATCCCGTACCAGCGGGCGTCCATCGGGACCGCGCGCTCGAACCGTTCGACGATCTCGTCGAGATCGTCGATGCCGCCCACCTCCAGCGCCTCCAGCACCTCGCGCAGATCGGTGATCAGCTGCGCGGAGCGCTGCTCCCACATCGCGAGGAACAGTTCTTCCAGCGAGGTGAAATTCGAGTAGAACGCGCCGCGGGTGAATCCGGCGCGCTCACAGACCTGTTCGACGGTCGAGCGGCCGAACCCCACCTCGGCGAAGACGTCGAAGGCGGCCTCGAGCATCCGCGCCCTGGTCTGCACGCGGCGGCGGGTGACCCGTCGCGGCGCGGCGGCGGGAACCGTCACCGCGGCACGTAGGTCAGCTTGACGACGTCGTCGCCGATGCGGTCGACGGTGCGCAGACGCAAGGGTGGGCGGGGGCCCGCGAAGTACGGGTCGCCGCCACCGAGGACGACGGGGTGCAGGTAGACGCGGTATTCGTCGATGAGGCCGAGGTCGGTGACGCTGCGCGCCAGGTTCGGGCCCGCGATCTCGATCTCGCCCTCGTATTCGGACTTCAGCGCGCGGATCGCGCCCTCGAGGTCGGCGCCGAGCAGGGTGGCGTTGGGCCCGACGGTGGTCAGGGTGCGCGAGACCACCCATTTGCGCTGGTCGCGCCATGCTTGCGCGAACTCGCGCTCGTCCGCGTTCCACGCGGGGTCGTCGTCGTCCCAGTAGCGCATGATCTCGTACATCCGGCGCCCGTAGACGCTGCCGACCTGCTGGCGGGCCTCCTCGACGAAATGCCGGAAGAGGAGGGGATCGGGCGCGAACTTGTCGTGATCGACGTAGCCGTCGAGGGACTGGTTCATTCCGAACACGAGCTCAGCCATACCCGGGGTCCTTTCTCGTGCGTCCGATTGTATTGACCCGCGGTGTGAAAGGCACCGACCCGGACCCGGCACCAGTGTGCCGGGCCCGAGTGGCTGGCGCTGGTCAGTCGGGCGGCTCGGGATGACGTATCCGGGACGGCACCGAGCCGCCTGCCACGTCGGCCGAGATGCCGAGGTCTTCCTCGTAGCCGGGCGCGGGGGGCGCCGGGACTCCCTCGGTATCGATGTCGGCGGGGGCGGAGCCCGGTGCCTGCGGCGCGGAGCCGGGAACCACGTCGGGTTCCTCCTCCGCCAGCCGCTCGTCCAGGGGGCGGGGCTGGGACTCCTCGCGGGGCGTCATCCCGTAGCGGGTGGTTCCGGTCCAGTGCTCGGGCGGGTCCATCGCGCCCTCGAGCGGGTCCTGGCGCAACTGGTCCTCGTCGGTCTCCTCGCTGCGGTCCAGGGTCGTCGACTCGTCGTCGACTCCGGTGTTCTCCTCGGGTGCGGTCCCATCGCCTGCTCCTTCCCGTATCGATACTCACGTCGGTGCGCACTACCCCTGATGCCTGCGGTGAAACGGGGCCGCGGGCCCGGCGGATTCGCGGTGATCGGAGGGGGTATGCCCGCGGTGCACGCGCAGTGACCTTCCGCCGAGAGGAGACGACATGGTCCAGGTGACGAGCACGATCCGCGCGTCGGCAGACGACGTCTTCGCGGTGATCGCCGACGGGTGGTCCTACGCGGGTTGGGTGGTCGGCGCCTCCCATATCCGCGAGGTGGACGACACCTGGCCCCAGGTCGGCGCCCGCATCCACCACAGTGTCGGGCCGTGGCCGCTGACCATCCAGGACACGACGGAGGTGCGGGCCGTCGATCCGCCGTGGAGCATCGAACTCCATGCCCGGCTATGGCCGCTCGGCACGGCTGTGGTCCGGCTCGACCTGCGCGCGACCGGTCCGAATTCGTGCCAGGTCCTCATGAGTGAGGAGGCTGTGGGCGGGCCGGGGCGGCTGATCCCGCACGCCGCCCAGTCGCTGCTGCTGACACCTCGGAACAAGGAGTCGCTGGCGCGGCTCGCGGATCTCGCGATCGGCCGCGGGTGACCGGTGGCCTAGTCGCCGGTCAACCGCCGGCGCAGCAGCGCCTCGCCCTGCTCGGCGCCCTTGTGGCTCTCGTGCCGGGCCCGGCGGAAGAACTCGGCCACCTCGCTGTCACCCGCGCGGTCCGCGTCGGCGGCGAACTGTTCCATCCGCACGGCGTTGCTCAGGCAGGTCTCGACGAAGCGGCGCAGGTCGTGATCCCGATCCTTGCTCGCGACCGCGGTCGAGAACTCCCCGCGGAGTCGCTGAGCCGTTGCCCCGTCACCGGCATCGTCGGCGGTCGTGATGTCCTGCCGCCACTGCGCGATGATGTCCCGCGAAACCATGAATCCTCCTTCGACGATGTGGTCACGAAGCCTGTGACCGTCGGGCGGTCACACCGTGGCGATACCTCGTGACCGTGGTCCGAAACAGCGTCTAGGGCTCGCGGGGCGCCAGCGGCGCCGTCGCCGGACCCTCGAGCACCGAGCCGTCCGGCGCGAAACGGGAGCCGTGCAGGGGGCAGTCCCAGGTCTTCTCGGCGTCGTTCCAGTTCACGATGCCCCACAGGTGTGTGCACACCGGCGAGACCGCGTCGGTGCGGCCGTCGACGGTGCAGATCGCGGTCGGGTGCAGCCCGTGCCGCTCGACCCGGCCCTCGCCTTCGCGCGGCGGCAGACGCGGGCCGCCCTCGACCGCGTGCAGCCAGCCGGCCGAAAGATGCCATGCCACCGTGGCATTCGCCTCCGCGCCCGCGCGCAGGGTACCCACCACGCCGGGCCGCCAGGTGTCGTAGACCCGCGCCCATTCGGGCGGCGTGCCGGTGATGCGGCCGACCAGCGTCAGCGCGGCGGCCACCCCGTTGGTCATCCCCCACTTCGCGAAACCGGTCGCGCACCGCACCCGGTCACCGCCGGGACCCACCGGCCCCACATACGGCAGCTCGCCGATCGGGTGATAGTCCTGCGCCGACCAGCGGTCCAGCAGTTCGGCGCCGGGGAACCAGCGGTGCGCCCAGTTCACCAGCTCCGCGACATGCCTGGCCTCGCCGTCGGCCCGGCCGACCACGTGGCCGCTGCCGCCGACCAGCAGCACCCGGCCGGTCTCGGTCGGCGCCCAGCGCAGCGACCGCGTCGGCGAACCCGCGCTGAGGAACATCTCCTCCGGCACCTGGCCCGGCACGTCGAACGCGGCGAGATAGGACCGCTCCGGGACCAGCCGCGCGGCCAGCCCGCGCCGATCGAAGACGGGCGACCCGGTCGCGACGATCACGTTCGATGCCGTCACCTGCCCGTTGTCGGTGACCACCACCACCCGCTCGCCCTCGTGCCGAAGGCGGTGCGCGCGTGTCGATTCGAAGATCGGCGCGCCGTTGGCCTCGACATCGGCCGCCAGCGCCGCGAGCACCGCGACGGGGTCGACCTGCGCCTGCTCCGGCAGTCGCACTCCGCCGTGCGCGGGGAAGGGCACGTCCAGTTCGTCCACCAGCTGGGTGGGCAGGCCGACCGCCCTCGTCGCCTCGAATTCGGCACGGACAGCGGCGGATTCGCGCGGTTGCTGCGCATAGGTGATGGCGGGGACGCGCTGGGCCGAGATCTCGTGGGCGGCACAGAATTCCAGCAGCCAGTCGAACCCGGCGCGATTGGCCGCCAGGTAGCGCGACAGTGCCCTGGTACCGTGCCGATTCGCGATCGCCTGGGCGCGGGTGCCCTGCAGCAGGGAGATCTTCGCGCTCGACGCACCGGTGGTGACGGCACCCACGCGGCGGGCTTCGAGCACCGCGACCGACCTGCCCCGTTCGGCCAGGAGCAGGGCGCTGGTCAGGCCGACGAGTCCGGCGCCGATGACGACGGTGTCGACCTCGATGTCGTCGGTCAGCGGCAGGCGGGCGGGCAGCACGGCATCGGTCGACCAGAAGGATGTCATGTGCGGCGCATACCCGGCCACGGCGATCCAAACGAAAACGCGGCAGCCCCGGCCGGTGTACCGGCCGGGGCTGCCGTCGTGGTTCAGCGCAGGTCGAACCGGTCGTTGTCGAGGACCTTGACCCACGCGGCGACGAAGTCGTTGACGAACTTCTCCCCCGCGTCGCGCTGGCCGTAGACCTCGGCGACGGCGCGCAGCACCGAGTGCGAGCCGAAGACCAGGTCATTGGCCGTGGCCGTCCAGCGCTTCGCGCCGGTGCTGCGGTCGGTGCCCTCGTAGACGTTCTCCGCCGACTCCGACGGCTTCCACTCGGTGTTCTGATCGAGCAGATTGACGAAGAAGTCGTTGGTCAGCACGCCGGGCCGGTCGGTGAACACGCCGTGCGCGGTGCCGCCGTAGTTGGCGCCGAGCGCGCGCAACCCGCCGACCAGCACCGTCAGCTGCGGTGCGGTCACGTCGAGCATGTACGCGCGATCGAGCAGCAGCCGCTCGAGCGGAGCCTTCTCGCCGGGGCGCACGTAGTTGCGGAAGCCGTCGGCGCGCGGTTCGAGCACGGCGAACGACTCCACGTCGGTGTTCTCCTGGGTGGCGTCGGTGCGACCGGGCGCGAACGGCACGGTGACCTTGTAGCCCGCGTCGGCCGCCGCCTTCTCGACCGCCGCCGAACCGGCGAGCACGATCAGGTCGGCCAGCGAGATCTTCTTGCCACCGGCCGCCGAAGCGTTGAAGTCCTGCTGGATCCGCTCGAGCACGGGCAGCACCTTCGCCAGCTCGGCGGGCTCGTTGACCTCCCACCCGCGTTGGGGCTCGAGCCGGAGCCTGGCGCCGTTGGCACCACCGCGCTTGTCGGTGCTGCGGAAGCTGGCCGCGGCCGCCCACGCGGTCTTGACCAGCTGCGGGACGGTCAGCCCGGAGTCGAGGACGGTGGTCTTGAGCCCGGCGACGTCCTGCTCGTCGACGAGCGGGTGATCCACGACCGGGACCGGGTCCTGCCACAGCTGCGGCTCGGGCACCCACGGGCCGAGGTAGCGGCTGACCGGGCCCATGTCGCGGTGCAGCAGCTTGTACCACGCCTTGGCGAACGCCTCGGCGAGCTCCTCGGGGTGGTCCAGCCAGCGGCTGGTGATCTCGCGGTAGATCGGGTCCTCGCGCAGCGAGAGGTCGGTGGTCAGCATCGTCGGGGTGCGGCCGGGCCCACCGAACGGGTCGGGGATGAGGCCTTCGCCCGCGCCGTCCTTCGGCTTCCACTGCCAAGCGCCGGCGGGGCTCTTGGTGAGCTCCCATTCGAAGCCGTACAGGTTCTGCAAGAAGCCGTTGCTCCACCGGGTGGGCGTGGCGGTCCACACCACTTCCAGGCCGCTGGTGATGGCGTCCTTGCCCTTGCCCTCGCCGTAGGTGCTCTTCCAGCCGAGACCCTGCTGCTCGAGCGGGGCGGCCTCGGGCTCGGGGCCGACGGCCGCCGCGTCACCGGCGCCGTGGGTCTTGCCGAAGCTGTGTCCGCCGACGATCAGCGCGGCGGTCTCCTCGTCGTTCATGGCCATCCGGCCGAACGTCTCGCGGATGTCGCGCGCGGCGGCCACCGGATCGGGCCTGCCGTTGGGGCCCTCCGGGTTCACGTAGATCAGGCCCATCTGGACCGCGCCGAGCGGGCCGGACAGCTCGCGGTCGCCGCTGTAGCGTTCGTCGCCGAGCCAGGTGTCCTCCGGACCCCAGAAGACCTCCTCGGGCTCCCAGATGTCGGGGCGGCCGAAGCCGAAGCCGAAGGTCTGGAAGCCCATCGACTCCAGGGCGACGTTGCCGGCGAAGACCAGCAGGTCGGCCCACGAGATCGCGTTGCCGTACTTCTGCTTCACCGGCCACAGCAGCCTGCGGGCCTTGTCGAGATTGGCGTTGTCGGGCCAGCTGTTGAGCGGGGCGAAGCGCTGCGAGCCCTGCCCGCCGCCGCCGCGCCCGTCGGCGATGCGGTAGGTGCCCGCGGCGTGCCAGCTCATCCGGATGAACAGGCCGCCGTAGTTGCCGTAGTCGGCGGGCCACCAGTCCTGCGAATCGGTCAGGACCGCGGCCACGTCGGCCTTGAGCGCTTCGACGTCGAGCTTCGCGAATTCCTGCGCGTAGTCGAAGTCCTCGCCCAGCGGGTTGGACTTGGACGAGTGCGCGTGCAGCACCGAGACATCGATCTGCTCGGGCCACCAGTCCTTGTTCGAGTGGGGCCGGCGGTCGGTGTCGGGCGTCGGCGAGGGGATCGCCGGGTTCTCGCTCTCGCTGGTGCTGCGGGTGTCGGTGTCAGGAGTGGGTGGGCGGCTATCGGAGGTCACGATATTCCTTCCTGGACGGGATGTTCGGGCTGCGAACAGTCGGGGCACAGGCCCCAGTAGATGACCTCGGCTTCATCGATCACGAAGCCATGGTCGTCGGAAGCGGTCAGACAGGGCGCCGGGCCGACCTGGCAGTCGACATCGGCGATCACCCCGCACGCGCGGCAGATGACATGGTGGTGGTTGTCGCCGACCCGCGATTCGTAGCGGGCCACGTGTCCCTTGGGCTGGATGCACCGCAGCAGACCGGCCGCGGTGAGCGCCCGGAGCGAGTCGTAGACGGCCTGGTGCGAGACCACGGACAGGCGGGAGCGCACGGCGCGGATGATGGAATCGGTGTCGGCGTGCGGCCGCTCGTGCACAGCGCTCAGCACCGCGATCCGCGGCGCGGTCACGCGCAGCGACACGCTTCGCAGCAGCTGCTGGAACTCCGTGTCCGTGGGCACGCTCGCAGTGTTCTCCGCTTTCTGGAATCAGTCAAGCATTTACCGGTCAGTGGAATTCGGGGCCAGGAACGCGGCGACTTCGCGGGCCGCGCGTTCCCCCGACTCGATGGCGCCCTCGACGTAGCCCGCGTGGGCGGACGCGGTCTCGGCACCGGCCCAATGCACGCGCCCCAGCGGCTCGGCGGGCATCGGGAAGTAACCCGTCTCGTCGCCAAGGCAGGGCAGCGCGGTGTAGCCGCCGCCGACGTGCGGGTCCAGGTGCCAGGACTTCTCGTGCCAGCCGAGCGGCTCTCGCACACCCGGCCCGAGATGCTCGGCGAACGGCGCGAGGACGGCGGCTCGGCGCGCGTCGCCGTCGAGCTCGTCGAGCGTACGCGCCTCCACCCCGCCGACGAGGAAGCACAGGTGGCCGGGGCCTTCCGGCGGCGAGGTGTCGAACACCGCGGCGCCGGGCACGCTGAGCGAGAGCGCCTCGGCGTCGCCACGGTCGCGCCAGAACGGACGGTCGTAGACGGCGATCGCCTTGTACACCGATCCCATGCGAGTGTTGTCCTGCAACCGGATTCGCGCGGCGGGCAACGGCGGGCGATGGTCGATCGCGGCGGCCGTCGGCGGCGCGACGGTGACGATCACCCGCTCGGCCCGGTGCGCGCCCGACGCGGAACGGACCGTGACGCCGGTGTCGTCACGATGCAGGGCGGTGACGGGACTGTCGAACATCACCCGATCGCCGAGCTCGGCGGCGAGTCGCTCGGCGACGGTTCCCAACCCCTGGACCACCAGGTTCTCCTGCGCCCCACCCGCGCTGGACAGCATTCCCGCGAGGCCGCCCTGGTAACGGACCATCGCCAGGAGCGCGTGCATCGAGAACCGGTCCAGGTCGGCGGTGGTCGCCTCCGAGACGAGCACCTCGAGCAATCGGCGCGCCCGTCCGCCCGGCACGCGCCGCAGCAGGGAACCCACGCTGTGCGCGGTCAGCCTGCGCGGAGCGCCGAACCGGGCGAGGGCCTCCCACAGCAGTAGCACCGCGGTCGCCACCGGGACGGCCGGTTCCCGAAGTCCCACCGTCGCGGTGCCGTCGACGATCCGGGGCCGGGTCGGCGTCCGCATCGGGAACACGGTGAGACCGAGTTCGGCGGCCAGCGCCTCGGCACGGTGGTGCCCGCGGCCGATCCATTGCCCACCCAGGTCGACCCGCGAGCCGAGGACGGTGGTCTCGGCCAGCGTCCGTCCGCCGGGGCGCTCGGCGGATTCGAGGACGAGGACCTCGATGCCACGCAGGCGCAGTTCCCTGGCGGCGACCAGCCCGGCCACTCCGGCGCCCACCACGATCACGGGAACGGTGGGCGGATCGTTCACTGTCTGCTCGGTCATTTCGTCTCATTCCGATGGCGCCGAATAAAGTCATACGACTGTATTACTCACGATAGAGCGAAAGCGGCAGAGAAGGCAACAGCCCGCGGACTACCCGGTCGCCGCCGGCCGCCTCGATCCGCGCGCCACCCGCTGCGGATCGGCGAACAGCACCAGCATGTCCACGGCGTTGTCGAGGTCGCGCCGGGCGCGCGCGGCGTCCGGGTTCGCGACGTGCTGCAAGATCAGCCCGTCGATCTGAGCGAGCACGAGCCGTCCGAGCGTGTCGAATCCGACGGCGCACCGCTCGCCCGCGGCCTGGGCGGCCTGCTCACAGAATTCGGTGACCACCGCGCAGTAGCGGTCGTACTGCAGCCGGGCCAGCGGCGCGGCGGTCTCGCTGCGCAGGGAATACGCCAGCAATTCGTACTGCATGATCTGCAAGCCGATCCGATGTGTCACCAGCTTCTCCCAGAAGCTCGTCACCCCGTGCCGCAGCGCGTGCTCGACGCCGCGGTCCAGTTCCAGGCCCGCGCGCAGCGTCCAGGAGATCTCCTCGACGACCGTCGCGATGACGGCGCGCAGCAGCTGATCCTTGCTCGGGAAGACGTACTGCAGGGTGCCGAGCGGCACCCCCGCCTCGGCCGCGACCGCGCGCAGCGTGGCGGCGGGTACCCCGACGTCGCTGAGCACCTTGATCGCGGCCGCGATGATCTGCTCCTCGCGCTCGCTCGCTTTGACGTAAACCACGGGTCGCTCCTCGTCTGACTGATGCGCGAACGTCCGGACAACTCTTGCACAGACCGCTCCGGCGACCTAGATTACAGTCATACAACCGACTGACTTTTTCGGACGAAGGATCGAGCATGACCGATGTTGATGTAGTCGTGGTGGGCGCCGGCCTCGCGGGCCTCACCGCGGCCAGGCGGCTGCGGGCCGCGGGCCGCTCCGTGCGGGTGGTCGAGGCCAGGGACCGGGTCGCGGGCCGCACTCTGGGCGGCACGTTGACCAACGGCGTGCCGGTGGAGCTCGGCGGCCAATGGATCGGCACGACCCAGACCGAGGTCCTCGCCCTCGTCGCCGAACTCGGCCTGACGACCTTCCCCACCTACGACACCGGTGACGCGGTGACGTTGTACCGAGGCACCCGCACCCGCTACGGCGACGAGACCTTCGGCCTGTCCGAGACGGGGGCAGTGGAAGTGGGCCGCCTGCGGGCCGAACTCGCGGCGCTCGCCGAGACGGTGTCGCTGTCGACGCCGTGGACCTCGCAGGCCGCGGCCGACCTCGACCGCCGCACCCTCGACGAATGGCTGCGCGCCAACACCGCCGACGCGGAAGCGCTGGCCTTCTGGAACGCGGTGGTACCCGCGCTGTTCTCGGCCGAACCCGCGGAGCTGTCGCTGCTGCACTTCCTGTTCTACGTCAAGTCCGCGGGCACGCTCGACATCCTCGTCGGGGTCACCGGCGGCGCGCAGGAGCTGCGCGTGGTCGGCGGCACGCACCAGATCTCCGAGCGGCTCGCCGCGGAACTGGGCGACGATGTCGTCACTCTCGGCGCGCCGGTGTTCGGGATCGCCCAGGACGCCGACGAGGTCAGGGTGACCTGCGCGAGCGGCACGATCACGGCCGAGCGGGTGATCGTGGCCATCCCGCCCGCACTGGCCGGTCGACTGCGCTACGAGCCCGCCTTGCCCGCGGCCAGGGACGGACTCACCCAGCAGATGCCGATGGGCTCGGTGATCAAGATCCAGGTCGCCTACCCGGCGCCGTTCTGGCGGACGACGGGGCTCAGTGGCTTCGCGTTCAATCTCGACGGAGCGTTGAGCGTGACGCTGGACAACTCCCCGCCGGACGGCTCGTGCGGCGTGCTGGTCGGGTTCTTCGAGGGCGCGCACGCGCGGACCGCGGGCAGCTGGAGCGTCGACAAGCGCAAAGCCGCCGCCGTCGCGGAGCTGACGGAGTTGTTCGGCCCGGCCGCCGCCGAACCGAGCGACTACGTCGAGCGGAACTGGATGGCGGAGGAGTACACGCGCGGCTGTTACGGCGGCCGCCTCGGCGCCGGCGTCTGGACCCAGTACGGTGCGGCGCTGTCGGAACCGGTGGGGCGCATCCACTGGGCGGGCGCGGAGACCGCGACGGTCTGGAACGGCTACATGGACGGCGCCGTCCGCTCCGGCGACCGCGCCGCCACCGAGGTCCTCACCTGCCTGGATTCGTGACGAAGTCGGCGGACACTGGCTGTCATGACTCGATTCGACGATCTGCGCGCGCTGTTCATCAACTGCACACTCAAGCGCTCCCCCGAGCCGAGCAATACGCAGGGGCTCATCGAGGTGAGTGCCGGGATCATGGCCAGGAACGGGGTGCGGGTGTCGCACCTGCGGGCCGTCGACCACGACATCGCCACCGGGGTCTGGCCCGATATGACCGAGCACGGCTGGGCCACCGACGAGTGGCCGGCGCTGCAGGAGCGGGTGATGGCGGCCGATATTCTGGTGCTGGCCGGCCCGATCTGGTTGGGCGACAACAGTTCTGTCACCAAACGGGTGATCGAGCGCCTCTACGGCAACTCCTCGATCCTCAACGAACACGGGCAGTACGCCTACTACGGTCGCGTCGGCGGCTGCCTGATCACCGGCAACGAGGACGGCGTCAAACACTGCGCCATGAACATCCTTTACAGCCTGCAGCATCTGGGCTACACCATCCCGCCGCAGGCCGACGCCGGCTGGATCGGCGAGGCGGGGCCGGGTCCGTCCTACCTCGACCCCGGCTCGGGTGGTCCCGAGAACGACTTCACCAACCGCAACACCACTTTCATGACGTGGAACCTGATGCATCTGGCCCGCGCGCTGAAGGACAACGGCGGGATTCCCGCGCACGGCAACCAGCGATCGGAGTGGGACGCGGGCTGTCGCTTCGATTTCGAGAACCCCGAGTACCGCTAGGGCTCACCCGGGTTTCGCCGCGGTGATCTGGGTGAGCAGGCACAGCCAGCGGCCGGCGGCGTGGGTGAACACGTCGGTGGTCCATTCGTCGGCGTCGAACCGGGTGCCCAGGTAGTGGGCGGTGTTGGTGGCGCGGGTGGTCAGCAGGGCGAGGTCGCCGTGGTAGCGGACGCGGGCGTCGCCGACGCGCCGCATCGCCGAGTGGGTGAGTTCGCCCGAGCGCACGAGTCCGAGGAATCGTTCGGCCGTGGCGATCCCGTTCTCGGAGACCATGATCCACTCCTCGGCCATGAACGCGCCGATGCGGTCGGCGTCGTTGGCGACGATGGCCGCCATCCACTCGTCGAGCGTCGCCACGAGTTCACGATCGGTCAGCTGGTCAGGCGTAGTAGTCATGAAGCGACGCTACGACCGGAATCCGGCGCCGGTCTTGGACGATTGGAACGGCGTCAGGCGTTGATGCGGGTGTCGGTGAGCTCTTCGGAGATCCGCCACATGCGGCGGGCCGCCTCGGGATCGCGCAGGCGGCGGTAGAGCTGCTGTTCGGCGGGCGGGCCGCCGAGGTGGCCGGGGCCGCTGGGTCCGTAGCAGCGCTCGGATTCGGCGGCGGGCGAGGTGGCGGCGTAGAGCGCGGGCAGCGCCGCCGACTCGACGGTGCCGACGACGAGGCCGCGCGCGGACAACCAGCGGATGAGCTTCACCCCGGCGGTGTCCCGCGCGCGACCGACCTCGGGCCGGGCGGCGAGCAGGCTCGTCGGCGCGACGCCGGGGTGGGCGAGATTGCTGGTGATGCCCCAGCCCTCGGCGCGGCTGCGCCGGGCGAGCTCGAGCCCGAACAGGCCGAGGGCGATCTTGGATTGGCTGTAGGCGCGCATGCCGTCGTAGGACCGCTCCCAGTTCAGGTCGTCCCAGTTGATCCCGTTCCGGTTCGCCGCGACGCTGACCTGGGAGGTGACCCTGGCCCGTCCGGCGCGCAGCAGCGGCAGCAGGTGCCCGACGAGGGCGAAGTGGCCGAGATGGTTGGTACCGAACTGCAATTCGTAGCCGTCGGCGGTGACCTGCCGGTCCGGTGGGGTCATCACGCCTGCGTTGTTGATCAGCAGATGGATCGGGAGATCCTCGGCCAGCAGGCTCGCCCCGAGCGCCGCGACGGAGGCCAGCGACGACAGGTCGAGTTCCCGCAGCGACACCCGCGCGCCGGGTGTCGACCGCAGGATCTCCTCGCGGGCCGCAGCCCCCTTGCGCTGGTTGCGCACCGGCAGGACGAGGTCGGCGCCCGCGGCGGCCAGACGCGCCGCGATGCCGACGCCCATGCCGTCGCTGGCGCCGGTGACCACGGCGCGTGTGCCGCTGAGGTCGGGGACGGTGATGTCGAGTGGCCGACGTGGCATGTCACTTCTCCTTGTTCGCCTCGGCGTGCTTGGCTCACCATCGACGATCGTCGCTGCGGGAAGCGCGATCCAGGGACTACCTGTCCGTGGATACGTCCTGGTCCGGACGGTAGAACCGAACCAGAGCCGGGAAAGGGTGGAACGCCGATGATCGATCGGGCCGGACTGGCCGAGTTCCTCAAACGACGCCGGGAATCACTGCAGCCCGAGGACGTCGGGCTGCCGCGCGGGCAACGCCGCCGCACGACGGGGTTGCGCCGGGAGGAGGTCGCGGTGCTGTGTCACATGTCGACCGACTATTACGCGCGCATCGAGCAGGAACGCGGACCGCAACCCTCCGAACAGATGACCGCCGCCATCGCCCAGGGCCTGCACCTGTCGCTCGACGAACGCGACCATCTGTTCCGCCTCGCGGGCCACACCCCGCCCGCGCGCGGCGCCAGCGGCGAGCACATCAGCCCCGGCCTGCTGCGGATTCTGGACCGGCTGCACGACACCCCGGCCGAGATCGTCACCGAACTCGGCGAGACGCTGCGCCAGACACCGCTCGGCATCGCCCTCACCGGCGACACCACCCGATTCACCGGTCCCGCGCGCAGCATCGGCTACCGCTGGTTCACCGACCCCGCCGAACGCGACCGCTACGAGCCGGCCGACCACCCGTTCCTGTCGCGGATGTTCGTGTCCGGGCTCCGCGAGGTCACCACTCGCCGCGGCCCCGATTCCCGCGCCGCGCGCTACGCCGACCTGCTGCTCGCCGAGTCCGCGGAGTTCCGGGCCCTGTGGCACACCCACGAGGTGGGGGTCCGTCCGCACGAGGTCAAGCGGTTCCGGCATCCCGAGGTCGGCGCGCTGGACCTGAACTGCCAGTCCCTGCTCGATCCCGTCGAGGCGCATCTGCTGCTGGTCTACACGGCGACACCCGGCAGTGCGAGCGCCGAGAAGCTGCGGCTGCTCTCGGTCGTCGGGACGGACGTCTTCCGCTGATCGGTCAGGGGATGACGACAGGACCGCTCGGCGCGGCGGGGGTCTCGGTCCAGCGCCGGGCGGTGTCGCGCGGGGTCACGCGCTGCTCGGTCCAGGCGCTCAACAGCTGCGCGACCTTGGTGTGCATGATGACGCGCAGACGGTCGAACGAGGTCTGCGGCGTGTCGTCCACCTCGCCGAGCAGCAGCCACCAGGCCCAGGCGACGGCGCCCGCGTTGGCCACGAAATCCGGCAGCACCGCGATGCCGCGCGCGGCGAGCATGGCCTCGGCTTCCGGCGTGGTGGCGGCGTTCGCGGCCTCGACGACGATGCGGGCGCGCACGTCGTAGGAGTTGTCCGGGGTGAGCGCGTACGAAATGGCCGCGGGGACAAGGATGTCCACGTCTGCGGCGATGATCGCGGCGCGCGGCAGCTGCTCGATGCCCGCGGGCAGCCGGGAGCGGTCGATCTCGCCGTAGGCATCGCGCAGCGCGAGCAGCGTGGGGATGTCGAGGCCCTCGGCGCGGTGCAGGGTGCCCGCGGCGTCGGCGATGGTGGTGACCGTCATCCCGGCCTCGTGCAGGTAGTAGGCGGCCGACCCGCCCATCGTGCCGATCCCCTGGATCGCGACGGTGGTCGCGGCGGGCGCCCGCCCCCAGGAGACGGCCGCGGCGAGACAGGCGTGCGCCACGCCGTAGCCGCCGATGACGTCGCCGAGCAGGAATCCGCCCTCGACCGCGGCGTCGAGCCCGGCGCGCACCCTGCGCAGCGTCGCCGCGGGATCGGCCGAGCGGCGGATCGCGGCGTGATAGCTCTGGCCGAGGCCGAGCTTGTCGAACACCGCGTCGATGAGATGCTGCGGAACGCCGAGGTCTTCCGCGGTGACCCAGTGCGTGTCGAGCCACGGCCGCATCGCCTCGCAGTAGCGTTCGAGCACCTCGACCGCCCGCGGATCCTTGGGGTCGAAATCGATGCCGCCCTTGGCCCCGCCCACCGGCAGGTCGAAGGTAGCCGTCTTGTCGGCCATGCCGCGCGCCAGATCCTCGACCTCGCTCAGCCTGCAGCCCGCGCGCATCCTGGTGCCGCCGGTCGCCAGGCCCGAACGCAGGGTGTGCACCACGAGGTAGCCGACCGCCCCGGTGCTCGAATCCGTCCAGTGCAGGCGCAGATACGGCTCGGGGCGGGTGGCCGCGGGAATCGTCGGAGTGGTTTGCGCGGTCACCTGCGGGGTACCCCCAGGTGAGTTCTGCATCATCGTCACGGCGACAACCTCCTCTTCGGGCTCGTGTCACCAGCCTGCGGCCGCATCCGCGCGCGCGTCTATTTACGGTTCGTTCACGGCGGTGTTCAGCATTGCTGCACAACGCATACGCTCGATCCCATGGACCTGTCGCTGCCCCGCCTGCGCATGTTGCGCGAGCTGCACCGACGCGGGACGATCACGGCCGCGGCGTCGGCGCTGCACTACACCGCGTCGGCGGTGTCCCAGCAGCTCGCGCAGCTCGAACGCGATGTCGGCACCCGGCTGCTCGAACGGCGCGGCCGCCGCGTGCAACTCACCGACCGCGGGGTCCTGCTCGCCGAGCACGCCGAGGAGATCCTGGCCCTCGTCGAGCGCGCCACCCAGGCGCTCGAGGAGTCGGGCGAATCGGTGACGGCGTCGCTGACCGCGGGCGTGTGGGCGTCGGTGGCCTCCGGCTTGCTCCCCGACGCGCTCACCGCGCTGGCCCGCACCCACCCCGGAATCCTGGTGCGCACCAGGGAACTCGCGCCGGAGGCGACCGCGGCCGCGGTCCGCGACGGCGCCCTCGATCTGTCCTTCGCGCTCGACTACTCCAACTCCCCCATGACCTGGGATCACGGCCTGGAACGCGCGGTGATCGCGGTGGAGCGGATCCACGCGGCCGTTCCGGCCGGTGCGGTGCCGACAACGCGGGTGACGCTGGCCGAACTGGCCGAGTACCCGTGGATCCTGGCGCCTGCCCGCTCGCATTTCGGCAACTCGGCCCGCCTGGCGTTCCAGTCCGCCGGGATCGCGCCGCGGATCGATCACGAGGTGGAGGAGCAGGCCACCGCGATGGCGATGGCGGCGGCCGGGCTCGGCGTGACGCTGGTCTCCGATCTCGGGCTCGCCCTGCGCCCGCCGGGGGTGGACATCGTCGCCCTCGGCGACATCCTCACCCGCACGGTGTCGCTGGCCTATCGCACCAACACCGGGCGCAGGGCGGCGCTGCTGCTCGTCGTCGACGCGATCCGCGCCGCCGCCGCGGCGAAGGGACTCGGCGCCACCCCGCCGGCCCCGATCGAGCCGGCGGAATAGCGTTCGGTATCAGACCAGTTCGGGGACGCGCAGGTGCGCGAAGCCGAGCCGGAACTCGGCCACCTCGACGACGTCGGCGCCCACCTCGCGGACCACCGCCGCCCTGAGCTGGTCGGTCTGCTGACGGCTGCTCTCGAGTTCCTCGATGCTCGACCACACGGTCGAGCCCACCGCGCGGCCGGTCGACCGGTCGACGAACAGGCTCGCGCTCCGGAACCCCTCCATCTGTTCCAGCTTCGGCAGCAACGTGTGCTTGAACGTGTCGATCATGCGGTCGATGCCGCCCGGATCGACCTGCACCCAGGTGCACCGCGTGCAGGCGCGTGCCCCGGCCAGGTGGTCGCGGTGCATCACCGCGACGTCCCATTCATCGATCTGTTCGGTCTGCCCGTTGAGGGCATGGGCCAGGCCGTCGCGCACGGGTTGCACGGCCAGCCTGCTGGAACGCATCGCGTCCTCGGTTTCCCACGCGGTCGAGGCGATGCAGCGCCCCGTCGCCCTGTTCACCATCAGGGACATGCCCACCCACCCGTCGATCTCGGACAGCCGCGGCATCACCTCGTTGCGGAGGTACGCGATCCCACTGTCGATCGACGACGGCTCGGCCGTGATCGTGCTCGAACGTGCGTACACAGGCCACCTCCTGTTCGGGAAGGGCGGCGCCCCCGGTGGACGCCACCGGACATACCCACTGTCCTCCCTGCGCACCGTCGGCACAACGCCCGAAATTCGGTCCCGATTTCCGTGCCCATGGGTCTTGACAGCGGCCGGAACAGGAGCAGACTGGAGACATACCAGAACACCGGGAACGGGTCACACAGCCGAGGGAGACGTCCGTCGACCGCTGAGACGCTTTTCCAGGATCTGGCCAAGCCCCCGGCAAGCCAGTCGAGTGCCGGAGCTGTCAGCGACGACTGAAGCTCCCGGAATCGATGGAGACTACCGGGGACTGTTCTGTTCGGGGGTCTTCCGCCCCGGACCGCCCGCACCGCGCTCCGCGCCCCGCCGAACGTTTCCACGGTGAACCGGCGCTATTCAACCGCCGGCCATCCCCACCGGGAACCCTGTGGGCGCGGAGAGGAGTGCCAGGGGCGATGGATCGCGCGAGCGGTGGGGTCACGAACGGTGGGGTCAGCAGGCGGAGCGTGCTGTTCGCGGCCGGTGCGGCGATCGCGGTGGCCGGGCTGGCGCAGCCGATGCCCGCCGGTTCGATCAGACCGATCACCCGCACCGGACCGGCGGACGCCGCCGGACGCGCTGGGCTGGCGGAACGGGCGATCGTGGCGCGGCACGTGCGTTCGCTGTGGGGCGGCTCGCGGCGGCAGCTGGGCCTGCTCGTCTGGCCAGCGACGCTGATCGACCAGTCCTTCGGCCGCTGGTGCTACTGGTGGCAGGCGCATCTGCTCGACTGCGCGATCGACGCCGCACACCGCGAGCGCACGCCCGCGCGCCTGCATCGGGTCGTCGCACTGGCCAACGGGATCCGCATCCGCAACGTCACCGGCTGGACCAACCGGTACTACGACGACATGGCCTGGCTGGCCCTGGCGCTCGAACGCGCGCAGCGGTTGCTCGGCGTCCGGTTCGACGACGCGATCGCCGACCTGCGCGCGGCGCTGTACGACGGCTGGAACCCCGAGGTCGGCGCCGTTCCGTGGCGCATCGACGAGCCCTACTACAACACCCCCGCCATCGGCCCGACCGGCATCGCGCTGGCCCGCCTCGGCGAGCTACCGCGCGCCGTCGAGCTGGCCGACTTCCTGCACACCCGCCTGCGCGACGCCGAGACCGGCTTGATCCTCGACGGCGTGAACGAGCCGGGTGGACGGCTGCACCGCACCGTCCACACCTACTGCCAGGGCGTGACCATCGGCCTCGACACCGAACTGGCGGTGCGCACCGGCGATCCGGTGTATCGCGATCGCGCCCACGCCCTGATCGGCGCGGTCGCCGAGCGGCTCACCCACGACGGGGTGATCGCCGCGGCCACCGACAACGACTCCGGGCTGTTCATGGGAATCCTCGCCCGCTATCTCGCCGAAGCCGCACTCGCGCTGGGCGATCGGACGGCGGCCCGGATCGTCCACGCCTCCGCGCGGGCGGCCTGGGACAACCGGGCCGAGGTGACGGGGTTGCCGCTGTTCGGCGCGGACTGGACCCGTCCGGTGACCGCGCCGCACTCCCCCGGCTCGCTACAGCTCATGGCCTCCTCGGCCGCCGCCTCGGCGAATCTCAGCCGCGACCTGTCCGTGCAGCTCAGCGGCTGGCTGGTACTCGAGGCCGACCACCGGCTCGTCGCCGCCGGGCACTGAGACGAAAACCGCCGCCGGGGAACGACTCCCGGCGGCGGCAGGTCTGTTCGACGGTCAGGCGGCCGGCGCCGGGGCCGCACTGCCCGAACCGAGGCCGGTGAAGAACTCCGCGGAGGCGGTGCTCGGCGCCGGGGTGGTGGCGGTCGGCTTCACCGGGTAGCTCGCGCTACCGCTGAAGGCCTCGGCGGAGGCGGTGCTGGGGGCATCGGCGACCGGCGCCGGCGCCGGGGCCGCACTGCCCGAACCCAGACCGGTGAAGAACTCCGCGGACGCGGTGCTCGGCGCCGGAGTGGTGGCGGTCGGCTTCACCGGGTAGCTCGCGCTACCGCTGAAGGCCTCGGCGGAAGCGGTGCTCGGGGCATCGGCCGCGGCGGCGGTGCCCGCGGCACCCAGCATCAGACCCGTCGCGACGACGACGGCAGCACCGACCACACGGAACTTGCTCACAGAATTTCTCCTCATCAAGATGACGCATCGCGAGGCGATATTCACCGGTTCTCGCGGCCCGGAATATCGAATCCCCCGGCGAGGAATTATTAACACATCGCAACACGACCGACAAGTCGGGCGAATCCACAGCGATCACGGTTTACGGGAGATACCCGCACGCCGCACGCCTGCCGAAAAGTAAACCTCGAATCGGGCAACATCATAGCGAGGCCGCATGATCCACGGTTCACGACCCAAAAATTCGCGCCGAGCCGAATCGTTGACAATTCCTTCACATAGATGAACGAAAAATGACACGCGAGTGTCCGATAGGAATTGATTCAATCATCTCGGCAATAGCGAATCGGTCAGACAACCGGGCGCGGGACCGTGAATTGGCTCATATTCGCGGCACCCACCGCATTTGCCCGCGCCGCCGTCTTTACGGCATCTTCACAAGGCATGACCGGATCTGTCCCCCAGCACCGACCGCCGCTCGAGCACGTCACGATGGGCCTGGGGTGGGATCCCGCCAACCCCGAGGGACTCCTCGTCGGCGCAAAGAAGGACATCGATCTCAACGCCGCCGCCCTGCTGTTCACCGGACCCGACTTCGTCGATGTCGCCTACCACGAGCAACTGACCTCGCGCGACGGCACGGTTCGCCACCTCGGCGACAGTGTCACCGGCGACGGGGACGGTGACAACGAGGCGATCGTGGTCGACCTCACCAGGATCGACCCCGCGATCACCACCATCGTCTTCCTGGTGAGCTGTTACACCGGGCAGCGCTTCGGCCAGATCGAGAACGGCTTCTGCCGGGTCGTCGACAATGTCACCGGCATCGAGATGGTGCGCTTCGATCTCGCCGACGCCGCTTCGCACACCGGCCTCGTCATCGGCAAACTGCATGCCACGCAGGGGAGCTGGGAGTTCACGCCGATTCTCGCGCCGATCCATGCCGAGCACATCGCCGACGCTGTCCCCCTCACGGCCGCCTACCTCGGCTAGCGCCTCGAGTTATAGTCGGGCCGTCGGCCGGGTCTCCGGCTCGGTGGCGCTCCCGCGCGACCGCGCCCAGCGGCCGGCACGCGCCGGAAGGGTCCCGGCGCTGATCGGTTCGGGAAGCATGACGGTTGATTGTTTCTGAGGGCATGAATTTCGCCGGGTATCGCCTCGAGCGACGCCTCGGCATGGGCGGGATGGGCACGGTCTACCTGGCCCAGCATCCGCGACTCCCCCGCAAGGACGCGCTGAAGATCCTGTCCGACGCGCTCACCGGCGACCCGGTGTTCCGGGAACGCTTCCTGCGCGAGGCCACGATCGCGGCCCGGCTCAACCACCCGAATCTGGTCGCGGTGCGCGATCGCGGTCAGCACGACGGCCGGCTGTGGATCGCGATGCAGTACGTCGACGGTGTCGATCTCGCGCAGCTGATCCGGCGCGGTCCGGCCGCACTGCCGCTGGACCGGACGGTCCGGATCGTCACCGAGGTGGCGAAGGGTCTCGACACCCTGCACCGCAAGGGCGTGCTGCACCGGGACGTGAAACCCGCGAATATCCTTGTCGCCGAACAGGACGGCCGCCCCGACCGGGTCCTCGTCACCGACTTCGGAATCGCCAGGCCCGCCGACGCGCCGACCGCCTCGACCGGTCCGGGGATCAGCGCCACCCTCGCCTACGCCGCCCCCGAGCAGATCAACGGCACGGCGGTGGACCACCGCGCCGACGTCTACGCGCTGGGCTGCGTGCTCCACGAACTGCTCACCGGATCGGTGCCGTTCCCCCGCGACAACCCCGCGGCGGTGATGTACGCCCATCTGCACGAGCCCCCGCCGAAGCTCGACACGACCGGGCTCCCACCGGGTTTCGACACGGTGATCGCGACCGCGCTCGCCAAGAATCCCGACGAGCGCTATCAGTCCTGCGGCGCGCTGGCCGCGGCGGTGCGGGCCGCGGCGGAGGGGACGGTGCGGCTCACCGCCGTCACCCGCCCGCCGGTGCGGCGCAGGCGGCTGGCGTTGGGCGCCGCGGCCGCCGTCGTCTTGCTCGCTGCCACCGCGGCGATTCTCGGAGTGAGCCGCACGGGCGGCGAGCACTCGCCCGCCACGATTCCCCTCGGCCCGCAGACGAGTGTGGACGCAGTGTCGTGGGGTGCGTACACGTATGTGGTGCAAGCGTTTCCGGAGCTGCTGCCCGCCTGGCAGTTCGGGGCGGGGTATCAGGAGATGTGGGGCTGCAATCCGATCGACGAGCGAATGAAGAACGTTTCCGTCGACGTCTATGTGCCGGTCGGCCGGATCCTGTGCTTCGGCAACAGCGAGCCGGCCAGGACGATCGATGTGGTCTGCAATGCCGACCGCACGCCGATCGCGCCGCCGCCCACCTATGATCGCGCCGAGGGCGACGAACAGTGGAGCAGGCGGTCGAGTCACGGAACCCTGCACTGGGGAACGTATTTCGATCGCTACAAACCGACCCAGTTGACCGGCTATCTGCGTCTGTACTTCGACGATCCCGATCGCAGCTTCTGCTACATCGTCGTGACAGGGGCGCGCACCGGCGCCGAACTGCGCGCCGCCTGGTGGCCGGAGGCGCCGCTGTGAGACTCGCACGTATGTCCCTCGCCCTCGGCGTCGTCCTCACGGCCCTCACCGGCTGCGCGGTGACCGGCGATCCGATGCCAGTGCCCGACCCGGCGACGCTCGACGTGGGCCCGTACAGCCGGTATCCGCTCGCCGCGCCCGAACGCGGCACCGAGCACTACGGCCGGGTGGTCGAGTCGGTGCGGATCGGCGAGTTCGTCGCGAATCCCGCTCGGGTCGATCCCGCGCTGAACGTCCCCCGCACCCGATCGGGCTCTGACCCGCTGCCCACACCGGCGAAAGCCGTGACGCTGCTGGCGAATCCGGCCCGTGAGGTGCTGGAACGACACGGGATGCTCGCCGGATTCACCGTCGGCGCGAGCGACACTCGCCAGTTCGCGATCGGGACTGGCCGGATCGTGCAGATCACCCTGCTGCGTTTCCCCGACGCCGACGCCGCACGCCAGGCGGCGACCGAGCTCGACTCCGCCGACGCGGCGGTGAGCCCCGACAACGTCGCGGTCACGATTCCGGACCACCCGACGGCGCGGGCGCACTGGCGCCCGTCGGTGCCGACGCTGGCGGCGACGATGGCCGTCGACTCCTTCGTCGTCACCGTGCTCGCCGGGCACACCACCCCTGATCTCGGCGTGCTGACGACGATGGCGGGCAAGGCCTTCACCGAGCAGCGGCCTTTGCTGCGCGATGTCGAACTCACACCGCCCGCGGCGTTCGCCGACCTTCCGCTCGACCGCGACGGCATGCTGGGCCGCATGGTGCCGGAAGCACCGGGGCGCTGGCCGTATCCGGTGGTGATCACCTCCGAATTGGCGGAAACCGCGGGCTGGGACAGCCTGGTGCAGCCACACGGGATCGTCCTCGGTCCGCGTGCGGGCCACTTCCACAGCCCGGCCCCCGAGGTCCCCGAATTGACCGGCCTCAACCGGTTCGACCGGCTGCTGCGCTTCGCCGACGCTGCGACGGCGTCCACCTTCTTCTCGGGCCTGCAGCAGGACGATCCGAAGGACTCGGTGCCACCGCCTGCGGGCATGGTCGACATCAACTGCCGGGAGAAACCGAGCGGCACCACGCCGATGACCCGGTTCAGCTGCCGCCTCCGGTACGGCCGCTACGTCGCGGTGGTCTTCAGCCGCGACTACCAGGACGTGCACCATCGAGCGGCGGCGCAGTACGCGCTGCTGGTGAACAGCGAGTAGCGCCGATGACCGGAACACTTTCCCCAGAAACGCTTTTCGCCGGGTACCGGATCGAGCGCGCGCTCGGCGCCGGCGGCATGGGCACGGTGTACGTGGCCGCGCATCCGCGACTGCCGCGCCGCGACGCGCTCAAGGTGCTGCCCGAGAACGCCGGTGCCGGTACGGAATTCCACGCGCGTTTCCTGCGTGAGGCCGAACTGACCGCGCGGCTGGACCATCCGAACATCGTCTCGGTGTACGACCGCGGCGTCGAGGACGGCCGGTTGTGGATCGCGATGGAATTCGTCGACGGCACCGACGTGGCCGCGCTGCTGCGCCGTGCGTCGGCGCTGCCGCCCGAGCAGGCCGTGCACATCGTCACCGAGACTGCCCGCGGCCTGGACGAAGCGCACCGCAACGGCCTGCTGCACCGCGACGTGAAACCGGCCAACATCCTGCTCGAACCCGTCGACGACGCACCGGATCGGGTGCTCGTGGCGGATTTCGGCATCGCCAGGGCGGCCGGTGACGGTACCGCGCTGACCGCGGTCGGAACGGTCGTGGCGACCCTGGCCTACGCCGCGCCGGAACTGCTGACCGAGCGGCGGGTGGATCACCGCGCCGATGTGTACGCCCTCGGCTGCACGCTGTTCGAACTCCTCACCGGCGCGAAGCCGTTCCCCCGCGACTCGGTCGTCGCGGTGATGCAGGCGCACCTGATGGCGCCGCCGCCGAAGGCCACCGCGATCCGGCCGGACCTGCCGACCGCGATCGACGCGGTCCTCGCGCGTGCCATGGCGAAGAATCCGGAGGAGCGCTATTCCTCCTGTGGCGCACTGGCGGCGGCCACGGCGGCGGCGTTCGGCATCGCGGTGGAGCAGACCGTGGTGGCGTCCGCTCCGCCACCGCTGCCGTCGCCCGTGGCCGCGCCGATCGCGTCACCGTCGGCCGACACCTCGGTGAACCAGCCTGCGCGACAACCGCATCGAGCGCTGCGATACGGCGCGACCGCGGCAGCGGTCCTCACCCTCGTCGCGGCGGCGACCGTCGCGGTGGTGCTCACCCGCGACCGCAGCGACCCGGCGGCCGGTCCCGCCGCACCGACCACAGCCGCCGGGGTGACCTGGGGTCGCTATTCCTTCATCGTCGACGCGTTTCCCCAGCTGCTGCCCGCCACACCGACACGCACAGGGCATCAGGGCATCCGGTGCGCCGCCATCGTCAGGGGTGAGGACGGTATCACCCGGCAAGCCGATCTCGACGTGATGCCCGACCCCATCGCCCGCATCACGTGCACCGGCGACGAGAACCCCGTTCGCGATGTCTACGTGGAGTGTTCGACGAACCGCAGCCCCTACAGCCTGGTGGACGAGCCGGGGGTCGTGATCCTCGGCGACCAGACCTGGAATCGGTCGACCGGGCGCGGCCGGATCACCTGGTCCACCCTGGCGCTCGCCAGCGGCGACATCGGCACGATCGGCATCTCCTTCGACGAACCGACCCGCAACTTCTGCATGGTGGTCGTCGGCGGCGGCAAGACGGGCCAGGACCTCTACGACCGGTGGTGGCCGAATGCGCCGTTCTGATCGGGTGGCAACAGGAGGGCAGCGCCGGTGACGGTCTCGGACGACACGGAATTCGCCGGATACCGGATCGAGCGGCGGCTCGGCGCGGGCGGCATGGGCGAGGTCTTCCTGGCCCGCCATCCCCGGCTGCCCCGCAACGACGCGTTGAAGATCCTGTCCGACCGGCACGCGGGCGACGCGGAGTTCCGCGCGCGATTCCTGCGCGAGGCCGAAGTCGCGGTGCGGCTGCAGCATCCGAATGTGGTCGCGGTGCGCGACCGCGGCGAACACGAGGATCAGCTGTGGATCGCCATGCAGTTCGTCGACGGCGGCGACGTCGCGGAGCTGCTCCGGCGCGAGGGCGCCCTCCCGGTCGAGCGCGCGCTGCGGATCCTGGCCGAAGCCGCCGACGGTCTCGACGAGATCCACCGGGTAGGCCTGCAACACCGCGACGTCAAGCCCGCGAACCTGCTGCTCACCTCCGAACCCGGCGAGCCGGACCGGGTGCTGGTCACCGACTTCGGCATCGCGCGGGCGGCCGACGGTGACGGAACCCTGTCCGAGGACGTGGGTTTCACCGCCACCCTGGCCTATGCCGCACCCGAACTGATCAGCGGCGACCCCGTCGATCACCGTGCCGACGTGTATTCGCTGGGGTGCACGCTGTACCAGCTGCTCACCGGCGAGGTTCCCTTTCCCCGCAGCAGTCCGGCCGCGGTGATGTACGCGCACCTGTCCGAGCCGCCACCGCGCCCCTCGGCCGTGCACAGCCGGGTACCCGCCGCGTTGGACGCGGTGATCGCCACCGCGCTGGCCAAGGACCCGGCGCAGCGCTATCAAAGCTGTGGAGCGCTGGCCGCGGCGGCACGCGCCGCGTGCGCGCCCGTCGCGCGACCGTCACGTCGGTCCTGGTGGCTCGCCGGTGCGGCATCCTCGGTGACAGTCGTTGTGGCAGTTGTTCTTTCGCTGACGGTCGGCTCCGACGACGATGCCGAGTCCACGATCGCCGAGCCCACCGGCGTCGCCACGAATTCCGCGGCGTGGGGCGCGGCGGCCATGGCGGCCGAGGCGCTCCCGCGCCTGCTGCCCGTCGCCCCGGCGGCCGTCGGCTACCAGGACATGCACGACTGCGTGCACGCCGACAACGACGGCAACCTGCTTCCCATGGACCAGCAGGCCGCGGTCGGTGGGGTGTCCTGCCTCGGCGACCGCGACCCCGCCGAGCTGGTGACGGTGATCTGCCGGGCCGACCGCGCCGAGATCGCCGGATACACCGCCGACATCGTCGTCGAGGGTGAGCAGCGGTGGAGCCGCGGCTCGGACACGGGCAAGGTGCGCTGGGGAACCATCACGACCACCGACGGCTTCCCGATGGGCCGACTCGACGCGATCTTCGACGATCCCGACCGCAACTTCTGCCGTCTCCGGGTCTCCGGCGGCGACTCGGGATCGGCGCTGTTGGAACGCTGGTGGCCGGACGCGCCGCTGGGGCAGAGGTAGGACGATGGTGTCGCAACGATTCCGGACCGTGCTCGCCGTCGCCGCGGCGCTGACAGTGCTGAGCGGGTGTGTCCGCCACGGCGAACCGGTGCCGCAGCAGGTCCACCTGGCCGCCCTGGACGTGGGCTCGCACGGCAGCGACCCGATGACGGCGCCGACGACCAGCAACGACAAGTACGGCCGCGTGCTCGAGTCGGTGCGCATGGGTGAGGTCATGCTCGACCCCGTCGAGGTCGATCCGACCCTGACCTACGGTGTCCAGGAACGGACCGCGCCGCTGCCGACGCCGTTGACCGCGGCGGGCATCCTCGCCGAGCGGGTGCGCGAGGCGCTCGAATCGCACGGCATGCTGGCCGGATTCGCGGTCAGCGGCAGCGATGTCAACCTGTTGGGCAAGCGGCCGGAGGTCGGCGCCTCGCGTCTGCTGACGGTGCTGCTGCTGCGTTTTCCCGATGACCGGTCGGCCCGGTTGGCCGCCAGGCAGATGAACGCGACCGATGCCGCGATCAGCCCGGACAACGTCGACGTGCGCATCGAGGGGTACCCGGGCGCGTTCGCGCACTGGCGGCCGAGCGTGCCGACCATGGCGGCCACCTATGCCCACGGCTCGTTCGTCATCAGCGCGCTGGCCGCGCACACCAGTCCGGATCAGCAGGTGCTGACGGGCACGGTGCGCAGGGTGTTCGACGCGCAGATCCCCCGGCTCGGCGATTTCCGCGGCACCCCACCGGAGGATTTCGACACCCTGCCGCTGGACCGCGACGGCATGCAGGCACGGCTGCTGCCCTTCGGGCCGGGACGATGGACCTATCCGACGGTCGTCAGCTCCGATGTCGACACCAACGCGGGCTGGTCGGCCGCGCTGTCCGTCTACGGCGTGGTCCTGGGGCCACGGGCGACCCGGCTGATGAAGCACTACGGATTCAAGGACCCGATCGAGATCGTCGCCATCAACGACTTCGATGTGCTCGAGCGGTTTCCCGACGCGGTCAGCGCGCGGAAGGTGTTCGAGCTGGAGCGGCAGAAGGTGAACCCCGCCGAGCTCATCGACAGCCCCGCCGGGGTGCCGGACGTGTATTGCACGAAGGTCCGTTCGGACCCCGCGTCGCCGCACCAGGCGGGCTGTCACGTGCTCTACGGCAGGTACACCGCCGCGCTCACCGGCTGGAGCCCGGCGAACGTTCAGCAGCGCACGGCCGCGCAATATGCCTTGCTGGTGCGCAGTGGCTAGGCGAATCCTGCCGCCGGGCACCGTCTTCGCGGGCTACCGGATCGAGCGGGTGCTCGGCAGCGGCGGCATGGGCACGGTCTATGTGGCCGCCCATCCCCGGCTCCCGCGCCGCGACGCGCTCAAGGTGCTCGCGGCGGAGTTCGGCGCCGACCCCGAGTTCCGTGCGCGTTTCGTCCGCGAGGCCGAACTCGCCGCCCAGCTCGAGCACCCCCACATCATCGGGGTCTACGACCGGGGCATCGAGGACGGTCAGCTGTGGATCGCGATGCGGTTCATCGACGGCCCCGATGCCGCCACGCTCCTGCGCGAGGGTGCGCTGACCCCGGCGCGGGTCGCGCACCTGATCACCGGCGTCGCGCGCGGGCTCGATCACGCGCATCGGGCCGGGATGCTGCACCGCGATGTCAAACCGGCCAACATCCTCGTGGAAGTGATTCCGGGACAACCGGATCGGGTCGCGGTCACCGATTTCGGCATCGCCAAGGCGGTCGCGGGCACGACGCTGACCCAGGCGGGGACGATTCTCGCGACGGTCGCCTACGCGGCCCCGGAGCAGCTGACCGGAGCGGCGGTCGATCCGCGCGCCGATGTCTACGCGCTGGGGTGCACCCTGTACGAGCTGCTGACCGGCGCGAAACCGTTCCCGCGCGCGAGCGTCGACGCGGTGATCGCGGCACACCTGACCGAACCTCCCCCGCGCCCGAGCGCCGTCGCGAACCTGCCGCGCGCGATCGACGAGGTGATCGCCCGCGCGATGGCCAAGGATCCACAGCGGCGCTACGCGAGCTGCGGTGAGCTCGCGAGCGCGGCGGCCAGGGCATTGGGAGTCGAGGCGGAATCGGTGCCGCGCGGCCGATCGAGCCGGCGCCGCGGCCTCGGCATCGCACTCGGCGCCGTGGCCGCCGTGGCGGCGCTCGCGGTGGCGGGTGTCGTCGTGCTGAACCGCGCCCCGTCCACACCGGGTGCGTCGGGACCCACCTCCTCGGCGGTGCCGCTCGATCCGAATTCCTGGGCCGCGCACCAGTGGGTGATCGACGCGTTCCCCGGCTTTCTGCCGAAGACTCAGGTGGACACTGGCTTTCAGGGCATCCTGTGCACACCCGTCGACGAGAAACTGCGCCCCATCGACGCGGGCGAAACCCGCTATTCGACCCACACGCTCGCCTGCAACGGCAACCGCGACCCGGTCTCCCGCCTGATCCTGCAGTGCGGCACCGACGAACCCGTCGAGGAGTTCAAGCCGTCATCGCGCGCGACCAAGCTCATCGGTGACGAGGACTGGCAGCGCGCGAGCGGCCGCGGACACATCCGCTGGAGCGACACGACCGATGTCGACCTCCCCGCCGGCGAGCTGCAGCTCAGCTTCGCCGACGGTCCGCGAGCGAACTGCGCGCTCACCGTCACCGGCGGCGCCTCCGGCCAGGACCTGTTCGACCGCTGGTGGCGCGACGGCCCCCTCTAGGTATTGACGCCAGAAAAGAGTGAGTGTACAGTCACTCACATGAGCAAGAGCGGAGCCACACTCTCCCGATCGGATCTCCGGCGCGACGCCGTCGTCGACGCCGCGATCGTGGAGTTCGCCCGCACGGGCTACCACGGCACGCCGATCACCACGGTGGCGGCGACCGCGCAGATCTCCCCCGCTTATGTGTTCAAGTTGTTCGAGGGCAAGGTCGCCCTGTTCGTCGCGGCGCTGGAGCGGTGCTTCGAGCAGATCGCGGCGGCGATGTCGTCCGGTGCGGCCAGGGCCGCGGCCGACGCGACGCCCGAGCAGATCCTCTACGACATGGGCGGCGCCTATGCCGAGCTGATCGGCGACAAGAACTTGCTCATGCTGCAGGTGCACGCCCTCTCGGTCGCCGATGTCCCCGAGATCAGGCAGGCGATGCGCGACGGTTTGGCCAAGGTCACCGACCTGGCCAAGCAGCGCTCCGGCGCCGAGGACGATCTGGTGCAGCGCTACATCGCCTTCGGGCAGCTGTGCCACCTGATCACCACCCTCGACCTCGACGGCGACACCAGCCCCTGGGCTCAGATCGTCACCAAGGGCATCCGCCACCCCCAACCCCGCTGACCAGCCATGCCCCGCCCGGGGCATTTTTTCGGCCCACCGAGTGATTGACCAGTCACACACTAGGAGTTACGCCATGTCCACCACCGTCACCGAAATCGTCCTGCCGGGCCGCGTCGAGCCCGACGGCCTGCTCGTCACCCGGCGCGAACTGCCGACGCCCGCGGCGGGCCAGGCCCTGGTCCGGGTCGAGGCGAGCGGCGTCTCGTTCGCCGAGCAGCAGATGCGCCGCGGCAAGTACTACGACCAGCCCGCCTTCCCGTTCGTGCCCGGCTACGACCTGGTCGGCACGATCGCCGAGGTCGGCGCCGGCGTGGACGCGGCGCTGCTCGGCACCAGGGTGGCCGCGCTGACCAAGATCGGCGGCTGGGCCAGCCACGCCGTGCTCGACGCCGCGGATCTGGTGGCGGTGCCCGCCGCGCTCGACGCCGCCGCCGCGGAGACCTTCGTGGTCAACGGGATCACCGCCTGGCAGATGCTGTTCCGCACCGCGAAAGTCGCGCCGGGGCAGACCGTTCTGGTGCACGGCGCCAACGGGGGTGTCGGCTCCACGCTCGTGCAGTTGGCGCGCGCCAACGGGATTCGCGTCCTCGGGACGGCGTCGGCGCGCAATGCCGAAGCGGTGCGAGCACTGGGCGCGACCTGGATCGATTACCGCGGCGACGTGCCGCGCCAGGTTCGGGAGCTGGCCCCCGGCGGCGTCGACGCGGTCTTCGATCATGTCGGCGGGCCCGGCATCACCGACTCATTCGCCCTGCTCGCCGAGCACGGCACCCTGGTCTCCTACGGCACCGCGGCCACCAAGAACGACGAGGGCAACTCCCGTCTGCCCGTGCTGAAACTGCTGGGCAGGCTGCTGCTCTGGAACACGTTGCCCAACAAGCGACATGCCCACTTCTTCAACCTGTGGACGGGAAAGCGCGACCTGCCCCGCTTCCGCGCCCGCATCGCCGAGGACCTCGGCAAGGTGTTCGACCTGGCCGCGCGCGGGGAACTGCGCGCCCAGGTCGCCGCCCGCGTCCCGCTCACCGAAGCCGCCCGCGCGCTGGCGCTCGCCGAGTCGAGCACCGTGGTCGGCAAGGTCGTCCTCGTCGCCTGACCCAGGCTCGACTCCGTCCTCAGCACCCTCTATCCGACACCGGCGCACGTGTCGCGCCCGACACCGACCGGCCTGGCCACCATGCCCTTCCCGAGCCGTCGCATCCCCCGAAACTTGCCGGAACCGACGTCGTGGGCCGCGACAGCGCCGACCTGATCATTGCCCCATCCACACTCGCCATCGAGGAGAACCGTGATGTCCCAGCACCTTTCCACCACCGAGTCCCGTCCGTCCGCCCTGCGCGTGCTGCTCGACAACCGTCCTTCCTATCTGAGTTTCGGGCTCGCCTGGCTGCTCGGGCACGGCGCCTACGCCCTGTCCCACGGCGCCGATCCGCTGCTGCGACTGCCGTCCGCACTGCCGAGCGTGCTGCTGATCGGCGGGCTGCTGGCGGCGATGATCGTCACCAGCGTGGTGACGATGCGGGCCCAGCGCGGCGCCACCGGGCGGGAGGCGGTGGTCGGCAATCTGCTCGCCGTGTCCTGGCTCATCGGCTTCGGCGCACTGTTCTTCGTGATCACCGCCCTGAGTTCGGCTCTGGCGCAACCGGATCTGAAGATGCTGCTGTGGCCCACCGGTTCCGGCCTCATCGTCGGCCTGCTCTACCTCGCGGGCGGCGCCGCCTACCGCGACGTCCTGCAATACGCCCTCGGCGCCTGGCTGGCCCTGACCTCCTCGGCCGCCCTGTTCCTCGACGGCGCCAGCCCCTACTGGGTCCTGGCCCTCGCCGGCGGCGGCAGCTACCTGGTCGCCGCCGCCCTGGAACCCCGCCGCCGCGCCATGGCACCCGCGCTCGCGTAGCGAACAGCCCCACGACGACGCCGCCCGCCCGTGCTCCCCGGGCGGGCGATGTCGCGTCGGTCGGCACTGCGCACACGCGTCACCACCGGCGACGTTCCCGGTGCGCAGCCGACCGCCCCGCGAGCCCCGCCGAACAACGCGCTCAGCGTTCGTACTGATCGGCGCCCGAGCCCTTCATCTGGTCCGATTCCGCGTCGAGCGCCGCGTTCGATCGCCGACGTCGACCCAGGCGGGCAGCGGTTCCCGGGCGGCGAGCCCGGCCGGCGGGACGCCCGTCGCCGTGCCGACCCCGGTGTGCGCGGCGACAATTCCCGCGGCGATGGCACAGGTGGTGTCGATATCACCATCGGCTTCGACGCAGGCGGCGATCGCGGCCTGATAGTCGTTGAGTTGTGTGGCGGCGACCCACAAGGCGAACGGCACCGTGTCCTGGGCCTGCACCCGTGACCCGTTACCCAGTTCCTGCACAACCTCCGCGAGGGGTGCGCCGAGCAAGGGTGGGGCGACCCGCATCGCGGCACCGTTGCCGCAGGACCCCTGCCCGCCGAACCACCCGTCAGGTGGCGGCCGGGTCCGGGTCCTGTGCGGCGCGGAAGGCTTCGACCGCGGTGGGCAAGGTGGGGAACAGGTGGTCGGGGCCTATTCGGGCGGTCAGGCCGAAGGCGTCGAGGTCGGTGCGCAGGTCGTGTTTGACGCGGGCCATCGCGAAAACGATGCCGCGCGCGGCCAATTCGGATCGCACCTGCTCGACGGCGTCGAGGGCGGTGAGGTCGACCTCGACGTTGGCCTCGACATTGAGGACGAACCAGCGCACGGGTTCGCCGCTGCGTTCGGCCCACCAGTCGACGGCGGCCAGCGCCCGCTCGCGGAAGTCGTCGGCGTTGGCGAAGAACAGGGGCGCGTCGTAGCGGTAGACCACCAGTCCCGGTAGGGGTTTCGCCGCCGGGTAGTCGTCCACGTCGTGCATTCCGGCCAGGTCGGGCACGAAGCCGAGCACCGCGTCGTGGCCGCGCGCGATACGGCGCAGCAGGTCGAACACCGAGAGGGCGACGGCCACCAGCACGCCGTAGAGGACGCCGAGCACCAGCACCGCGGCCGTGGTCACCAGGGCGAGCAGCAGTTCGCTGCGCCGGAACCGGCCGATCCGGCGGAACTCCCGCACATCGATCAGCCGCAGCGCCGCGTACATCACCAGCGCCCCCAGCGCGGCCGTCGGGAACTGGGCCAGTACTCCGGTCGCCCCGAACAGCACCACCAGCACCGACACCAGCGTCACCACCGCGTAGAGCTGGGTGCGCGCGCCCATCAGGTCGGCGATGGTGGTGCGGCTGCCGCTGCAGCTCACCGGGAAGCCATTGGTCAGCGCGGCCGCGACGTTCGTCGCGCCGAGCCCGGCCAGCTCGGTGTTGACCTCCACCCGCTCGCCGTGCCGCGCGGCGAAGGCCCGCGCGGTGAGCGCGTTGTCGGAGAACCCGACCACCGCGATCCCGGCCGCGGGCAGGAGCAGGGCGATCACATCCGCGACCGCGATACTCGGCAGACCGGGCACCGGCAGCCCGGCCGGTACCTCCCCGATCACCTCGATCCCGAACCGCTCCAGCGAGAACACGGCGACCGCCGCCGTCGCGGCCAGCACGGCCAGCAGCGGGCCAGGTGCCTTCGGCACCCACCTGGCCATGATCAGCAGCATCGCCAATACCGTCGCCGCCAACACCGCCGTGGCCGGGTGCCAGCCGTCCACGTTCGCGGCGAACGACCGGAGCTGCGCGGTCACCGATTCCCCCTCGACCTCGACACCGGTCACCTTGCCGAGCTGGGAGACGATCATCAACCCGGCGGTCCCCGCCAGATAGCCGACGAGCACCGGCCGCGACAGCAGATCGGCCAGCACGCCGAGCCGGGCCGCCGAGGCGAGCAGGCACAACCCACCCACCAGCAACGCGAGCAGGGCGGCCAGCGCCGCATAGCGCTGCGGATCGCCCGCCGCCAGCGGAGCCAGCGCCACCGCGGTGAGCAGCGCGGTGGTCGACTCCGGCCCCACCGACAGCTGCCGGGAGGTCGCCAACAGCACATACACCGCCAGCGGCGCGATCGTCGCCCACAACCCGACCACCGGCGGCAGCCCGGCCACCGTCGCGTAGGCCATCACCTGGGGAATGAGATAAGCGGCCACAGTGACACCCGCGACCACGTCCGACCGCAGCCACGTGCGCTGGTATCCCCGGAACTGCCGCAGCCCCGGCAATGCTCGCTCCCACACAATTCGATCATTGTGCGCCACGGCGCGGCGGTGCGGTATACATCGGCGCGCGGCGCGTGGCGGCGAACTGCACCGACCAGGCGAAATCCGTTGCGCTGCACCCAGCCCCGCGAGTCCGTAGCCTGGGATCGTGATTACGCTGAAGAAGGAAGACGGCGCGGCCGACCTCGCCGGCATCACCAAGATGAGCGTGGGGGTGAGCTGGGACCCGTCGGCCGGTTCCAGCGGGGGCCTGCTCGGCATGGCGCGGCGCAAGCGCGGCGTCGACCTGGACCTGATCGCCGTGCTCCTGCAGGGCGGCGAGCCGGTGCGCTTCGCCGGACTCGACTCCCTCGACCCGCTCGGCAACGGCGCGGTGCTGCACACCGGCGACGAGCAGACCGGCGCGGCCACCGGCGACGACGAGACCGTGCACGTCACCTTCGCCCAGATCCCCACCGGCATCGACGCCATCGTGTTCGTGGCCGCGGCGTTCAAGAAGGGCAGCTCGTTCGAGAAGGCCAACAACGTCTCGTTCAAGATCTACGACGCCACCGGCGCCGACAGCCAGCCGGTCGCCGACATCTGGCCCTCGCTGCTCGGCGCGGAGAACGCCAACGCGATCGCCCGCGCCTTCCGCAACGGCCCGGTCTGGCAGCTCGAGGTCCTCGACCGCAAGGGCAAGATCAAGCAGGGCGATCGGCAGGCGCTGCTGCGCTTCGCCATCCAGTAACCAGCGCGGATACCCGGCCCGGCTACGGTGGTTGCCGTAGCGGAGGGTATGTGATGAGCGCACAGTTGATGATCGTCGAGGACGACACCCGGGTCCGGACGTCGCTGCGGTTGGCGATGGAGGACGAGGGCTATGTCGTCGCCGAGGCCGAACGCGCCGAGGCGGCGCTGGACCAGGTACGCGACCTCGGGGCGCCCGATGTGATGATCGTCGACCTGATGCTCGGCGGCATGGACGGCTTCACCTGCATCCGGGAGGTCCGCCGCGAGCACGACGTGCCGATCATCGTGGTCAGCGCCCGCGACGACACCCACGACGTGGTGGCGGCACTGGAGGCGGGTGCCGATGATTTCGTCACCAAGCCGTTCGAGGTCAAGGAACTCACCGCGCGCATCCGCGCGCTGCGGCGGCGCACCAGGAACAGCACCGAGCGCGACGTCACCGAGTTGTTGCTCGACGCCGCGCTCGACCGGCGGCTGATCCTGTGCCCGGAGCGCGGCTCGCTGCGGCTCAACGGCGGTGAGGTGCATCTGACCCTGACCGAGTTCCGGCTGCTGTGCGAGCTCGCCCAGAACGACAGCCTGGTGCTGAGCAGGCAGGTGCTGCTGGAGAAGATCTGGGACCGCGGCTTCTTCGGCGACGAACGCATCGTCGACGTGCACGTGCGGCGGCTGCGCACCAAGATCGAACGCGATCCCGCCGATCCGCGGCTGATCGTCACCGTGCGCGGGCTCGGCTACCGGCTCGATGTCCAGGGCTGACCTGGCCCTCCCCTGGCTGTGGCGCTCGCGCGGCCTGCGCGGCCGGGTGATGGCCGCGTTCGTGCTCGGCGCGGCCCTGGTGGCGCTCGTGCTGGCCGGCTCGGTGTACGGCATCAGCACCGGCTACATGGAATCGCAGCGCGTGCGCAGCGTCGAACGCGCCGTCAAGATCCACGCCGAACTGCTGCGCCTGCGGCTCGAGCATCCCGGCGTCACCGGCGAGCAGGCGGTCGACCGGCTGCACCTGTCCACCGGCACCCTCGCGCTGCTGCACCGGGACGGGCGCTGGTCGATCGCGGGCGCCGACGACGGGCTGACGCCGGTGACGCCACCGGTCATCGATCCGAGCGTGCCCATCCCGAAGACCGCCACCAGGGTGCGGATCGGCGACGAACCGTACCTGCGGGTGTGGGCGCCGGTCGAGGACGGCGCGGTCCTCTACGAGTTCGCGCCGCTGAACGAACTCGAGTCCACCCTGCGGATGCTGCGCACGATCCTGCTCGCCTGCGCGGCGCTGTCGGTGACGGTGGCGGGTGCCGTCGGCGCGTGGGCGGCCCACCGCGCGCTGAGCCCGCTGCGGCAGGTGGCGGCCACCGCCTCGCGCATCTCCTCCGGGGAACACGAACTGCGCCTGCCGAATTCACCCGACCGGGATCTGTCGACGACGGTGGACGCCTTCAACGCCATGGTCGACGCCCTGCAGCACCGGATCGAGCGGGAGCGGCGCCTGGTCTCCGACCTCAGCCACGAACTGCGCACCCCGCTGACCACCCTCACCACCACCGCGACCGTGCTGGCCGGCTACCGCGAGGAACTGTCCGAGCGACCGAGGGCCGCGCTGGGACTGCTGGAGGAGGAGACGGCCTATCTGCGCGGCCTGCTCGACGACATGCTCGCGCTCGCCCGCGCCGAGGCGGGCATCCACCGCTCCGAGCCGGCGCCGCTGTCGCTGGCCGAACTGCTCACCCAGCTGCTGGCCAGCCGGGACGAGGCGCCGGAACTGCTCGACGTGCGTGACGCGGGGATGGTCAGGGGCAGGCGGATGGAACTCGAACGCGCGCTGGTGAATCTGCTCGGCAACGCCGACCGGCACGGCGGCGGGCTGGTCGCGGTCGTGGTCGAGCGGCAGGGCGATGACATCGCGGTGATCGTCGACGACGCGGGGCCTGGCGTGGCACCGGCCGACCGGACCAGGATCTTCGAACGCTTCGTGACCGCTTCGCGGGCGACCGGCGGCACCGGCATCGGCCTGGCCCTGGTGGCCGAGACCGTCGCCGGGCACCACGGCACCCTGCGCTGCACCGACCGTCCCGGCGGCGGCGCGCGCTTCGTGCTGACCATGCCCGCGATAGCGAACATTTGTCACACGATCGCAAAGTAACCGGCGGAGCCGTCGCAACGAAGCGTTGGGATTCTCGGTGCCGGTCACCGGATCGGGCCGGCGCGGCACCGGTTCGGAGGAGGACAACCATCGCGCGGCGACCGCGCCGCCGACGGACCAGATGTCCGGATGCCCTGGGCGACAGCCGATTCCGGTGACCACACCCCGACACGAGAGCGGGCCCGGCGCGTGTCGCGCCGGGCCCGCTCCTCGGATGTGACCGAGATCAGCCGATGCTGAAGGGCTGGCCCCACAGCGTGACCGTCGAGCTCACGTTCTCGGTCTCGACCTTGACCTTCACGAACGCGCGCGCCTGCGCGTAGCCGCCGCAGCCGGACAGGCCGATGGTGGAGTCGGCCCAGGTCACCGAGCCGCTCTTGCCCTTGAACTTGTTGTTGGTGCCGTGGTCCTCGTTGCCGTAGTCGTCGGCCTTCTCGATGTCGAGCACGTAGAACGAGGTGGCCTGGCCGGGGCCCAGGCTGAGCTCGGCGCCGCTGGAGGCGCCGACGCTCACGTCCTCGCCGTCCCAGCTGCTCTCGCCCTCGACGCCGCCCTCGACGCCGCCGCCGTCGATGTTCACCTGGCAGCCCACGACGTAGCCGGGGTAGATCTTGCCGCCCTTGGCGTTGTCACCGGCCACCTCGACCTGCGCGCTGCCCGAGACCCAGGCGTTGCGGTGCACCGGCGTCGAGCCCATCGACGGGTTGATGTTGGCCGACTCGCCGACCAGGCGCACGGTGACGGTGGTGCCGTCGGACAGGGTCTTGACGACCTCGCCGCCGGGCAGCGGGACGAAGGTGTCGGCGTTGGCCGCACCGGTGGACAGCAGGCCCAGCGTCACGGCGGCGGCACCGGCCAGCCCGGCCAGGCGGGCCGAATTCTTACGGTCGATCATGTGTGTCATCCCTCGGATCGAAGTCGGTCTCTGCGGGCGCTCAGCCGATGCTGAACGGGGCACCGTAGAGCGTGGTCTTGGAGTAGTGGTCGCCGATGATCTCCACGACGCTGTACGAGCGGGCCTGCGCGTAGCCGCCGCAGCCCTGGACCTCGATCTCGACGTCCTGGTATTCGACCGAGTAGGTGCCGGCCTTCAGGATGTCCTTCTTCTCGATCTGGACGAACTTCACCTCACCGGGGCCCAGGTCGAGGCCCACCGAGCCACCGAGGCTGCCGCCGGACAGGTCGATGCCGCCGGACAGGCCCGCGGAGATGGCGTCGTCGCCGATCGCCACCTGGCAACCGACGATGTAGCCGGTGTTGAGCTGCGAGGCGCCGTGCGTGGAGGAGTTGTTCGAGCCGGGCTTGTCGGCCGGGCCGTTGTAGGGGCCGACCTCGCCCTCCGGGGTGGCGGTGACGTCGGCGGTCACGGTGCCGGAGACCCAGGCGACGCGGCCCGCGCCGTTGGCGGCCAGCGACGGCGAGACGAGGGCGCGCTCACCGGTTCGCTTCACCGTGACACCCGGCCCGGCCCGCTCGCCGTCCGGCAGCGGAACGAACGCGTCGGCGCCCGCGGTACCGGCCACCAGGGCGCCCAGCGCGAGCACGGCCACACCGGTGCCGGCGGCACGCAGGCCACGGGTACCGCGAATACGGTTGATTCTCATACTTCCCCTCATCAGGTTCGAGCGGTCACACCTGTCGGCGCAGGCCACCCGTACGGGGGCGCGTCGACGGCTCAGCCGAGCTTTCCGCCCGCCGATGGCGCGCTGAGGACCGCGCCACGGCCCGACGATGAAGCTCGCGAGACGGGAACCTTTCGGGCTCTTTGCGGTGACGTGACAGTCATCGCAAACTGTTCGCAATATTCGCGCGCGCGACCGTCACAGAATGCGGACGCGGTCACTGTCGTTGCCGGACAAGAACATTGCCATGCGCTGGCCTTCCTCGGTGACCTCGCGCGCTTCGGCGCGGGTGAACGCGCGCAGCGGAGCGACCGTCACGACGCCGTCGTCGACGGTCCACGAGGCCGACACCCGGCCGTCGACCAGCACCACGCGGGCGCCGGCGACCGACATGCCGCGATCGGCGTCGTCGATGATCCGGCTCCGGTCGTCGTAGCCGAGGATCGCGTTGTCGAAGGCGGGCAGGAAACGCGGCGGCGCAGGGGTTTCCGGGTCGGGGCGCGGCGCGTCGGGCAGGTCGAGCAGTTCGCGGCCGCGCGCGTCGCGGAAGGTGATCAGTTCCGGGCGCACCGCGGCCACCGCGGCGGGCAGACCGGTCAGCCCGGACCAGGCGCGCAGATCGGCCGAGGCGGCGGGGCCGTAGGCGGCCAGGTAGCGCCGCACGAGGTCGGCGCCGACGGGGTCGGTGCCGTCCGGAGCCGCCGGATCGACGGTGCGGCCGAGCCACTGCTCGATCGGCACGTTGCGCACCCCGGCCTTGACCTGCCACAGCCCGCGCGGCGGCAGCTGCACGGTCGGGACAAGGGCCGCGATCACCAACTCCCCCAACGCCCTCGGGCTCGCCGCGGGCCACCGGTCGGCCAGCGCTCGCGCCGTCTCGCCCATCGAGCGCGGTTCGCCGTCGGCGAGCAGGGCACGCGCCGCGGCGGTGAGTTCGTCGACATCGACGCCGTCGAGTTCCCGCTTGTAGGTGGTGAGGACGCGCTGCCGCAGCATGCCGTCGTGCCTGGCCCGCCAGGCCAGCGCGTCCGCCGTGGCGACCAGGTGCACGGTGCGGCGCATGAGATGGGCGCGCACCACCTGCCGTCCGGTGAGCAGAGCGTCGAGCTCCTTCGGCGCGAAATCCTCGACCCGCGACCACAATCCGAGAAACGGTTCCTGCGGCTCCTGGGCCTGCACACCGCACAGGTGGGTGATCGCGTCGAGCGCCGGGATCTCGGCGCGCTCGAGCAGGAACTGGCGGGCGAGCGTCGCGCGATTGAGCGCCCTGGCGTCGAGCACGGTCGATCCACTCATCCGTCAACGATAGAGGCATGCGGAATACTGGACGACATGCCGAGCTTCGCGGACTTCGATCGCCGGAACTACCGCACGGTGGACGTGGTCACGGGCTACGACGGGTGGTCGGCGACCTACGAACAGACCGTCATGGACGAGATGGACCTGGCCCTGCTCGAGCGGCTCGACGTCGACTGGCGCCGGATCGGGCGGGCCGCCGATCTCGGCTGCGGCACCGGGCGGACCGGCGGATGGCTGCGCGCGCACGGTGTCACCGAGATCGACGGGGTGGACACCAGCTCCGGAATGCTGGCGCTGGCCGCCGAGCGCGGGGCGCACACCACGCTCGCCCTGGCCGATGTGCGCGAGAGCGGATTGCCCGGCGGCGCCTACGATCTCGTGATCTGCGCGCTGGTCGACGAACACCTGCCCGACCTGGCGCCGTTCTACGCCGAGGCGCGCAGGCTCGTCGCGCCGGGCGGCCGCTTCGTCCTGGTCAGCTATCACCCGCAGTTCATGATGGTGACGGGGATGCCGACGCACTACACGACGGGGTCCGGCGAGCCGCTGGCGATCAGCACCCATCTGCACCTGGTCGGCGACCACGTCGGCGCCGGGGTCGGCGTGGGCTTGCGGCTGAGCGAGCTGCGCGAGGCCCTGGTCGACGACACCTGGCTGACGGTGAAGCCGAAGTGGGCGCACCTGCGCGGTCAGCCGTTCACCATGGCCCAGGTCTGGACGGCGCCCTGATCGCCCCCGCGGCGAGGTTTGCGAAGATCGGTCAAGGGCTCTCGATTTCCGTGTTCCCTGGATAGTTGCTGCGTTACGGTTTCCCGCATGGACGACATCGAGTTGGATTTGCCGAGCGTCGCTTCTGCCCACAACGCAGGCCGCATTCTGGAAATCGGCGCGGTCCGCCTGCGCAACCCACTGCCCATCGACGGCGAGCGAACGCACGCCTACGTCTCGTGCGTCGACGGCACCACCCTGCGCCTGCCGGACTCCCTGCAGAACTGGGCCATGCAGACCCTCGCCGCGAACTACGACCTACGCTCCACCGGCCTACCCTCCCTCTTCCCGTGCCGCTTCGAATTCGGCATCCGCGACGGCGCGGCGTACGCGATCCCCGTCAGGGACAACAAGTCCCAGCGCACGCCGCAGCCCACCGCCTGAGCCCGTTTCGATCCCGCGCCGATCGCCTGAGTCTCAGGCGATCGGGGGCAGATGCACGACCTGGCCCGCGTAGGCCAGGCCCGCGCCGAACCCGAGCAGCAGGGCCGTGTCGCCGGGCTGCGCGCCGCCGGAGCGGATCAGCTGCTCCATGGCCATGGGGATGGAGGCGGCGCTGGTGTTGCCGGTTTCGATGATGTCGCGGGCGACGGCGACCGTGTCCGGCAGGCCGAGGGTGCGGATCAGGGCGTCGGTGATGCGGATGTTGGCCTGGTGCGGGACGAAGGCGTCGAGATCGCTCGCGGCGACACCCGCGCGATCGAGCGCGTCGCGGCACGCCTTCTCCAGGAACGTCACGGCCCAGCGGAACACCTCGGTGCCATTCATCCTGATGTACGGGCGCACCGACGTGCCGCCACTGGCCTCCGCGGCGGCGACCTCGGCGAAGTATTCCTGAAAATCCTTGTCCTGCTTGATCGCCGAGGTGCGGCTGCCGTCCGAACCCCAGGCGACCGGGCCGATCCCCTCCTGCTCGGCCGCGCCGACGACCACCGCCCCCGCACCGTCGGCGAAGATGAACGCGCAGCTGCGATCGGTGGTGTCGAGCAGGTCCGAGAGCCGCTCCACCCCGATCACCAGCACGTTCCTGGCCTGGCCTGAACGCACCAGATTCGCCGCGTCGGCCAGCGCGTAACAGAACCCCGCGCAGCCTGCGGACACGTCGTAGGCGGCGGTGTCGTGCATGCCGAGCTCGGTGGCGACCACCGCGCCCGCCGAGGGCCCGAGGACCATCTGCGAGGACGTGGCGAGCACGACCACGTCGACCTCCGCGGCGTCGAGGCCCGCCGCCGTGAGCGCGTCGCGCGCCGCGGCGACGCTCATGCCGACGATGGTCTCGTCGGGTTCGGCCCAGTGCCGGGCGGCGATGCCGGAACGGGTCCGGATCCACTCGTCCGAGGAATCGATGGCGTCGACGATCTCCGCGTTGGGCACGACCCGGCGCGGGCGGTACACGCCCAGGCCGAGAATTCCCGTATGGGTGACCGGAACTGCGGTGGCGATGGGGGTGGGCATGGCATCCTCTCCAAATGAACCGATCGGTTCACGCTGGATCAGGTTTAACATGGACCGATCGGTTCAATCAAGGGTTTGGGAGGAAATCGGATGGCGGCCGGACCACGCGCCCGACTGATCGAACACACCATCAGTACCGTTCAGGAGCACGGTGTCCACGCCGCCGCGCTGAGCGAACTCCTCAAACGCAGCAACACCTCGCGCAATTCGCTGTACCAGCACTTCCCCTCCGGCAAGGGCGAGCTGGTGCAGACGGCGGCCCGCATCGTGTCGCGACTGGTGTACTCGCACGTCAGCGCCATGGCCGACGCGCTGCAGACCGCGCCGTCAGCCCAGCACTGGCTCACCGAGCTGTTCGCCTTCTGGCGCATCCCGCTGGAGAAGTCCGACTACCGCGCCGGCTCGTTCATGATGGCCGCGGCCCTGGACGAACTCGACCCGGCCGTGCAGTCGATCGCCGGTCAGGCCTTCGCCGAATGGACCGCGCGGCTGGCCGACGGGCTGGTCGCCGCGGGGATCGAGCGGGCCAGCGCCGTCTCCATCGCCGGTTTCCTGCTCACCACGATCGAGGGGACGATCGTGCACAGCCGGGCGCTCAAATCGGCCCACCCGTTCGACCAGGCCGTCACCCAGCTGACCATCCTGCTCAACCACCACCTCGCCCAGCGCTGAGCCGGGCGAGATCACCGCGCAGGGTGGTGACGATGTGGCGCCGGGCGGCCTCGCCCTCCCGGCTCGGCGTCAGCGGGTAGACGTGCACGAGGTCGTGGCCCTCGTGGAAATCGATGTCGACGCCCGCAGCCCGCGCCTTGCCGAGCAGCAGCCTGGCATCGGGGTTGAGGATGTCGCGGGTACCGGTGAACAGGGTGATCGGGCCGAGGCCGGTGAAGTCGCCGAACAGCGGACTCACCATCGGATCCTTCATCGGCAATTCACCGCTCCACAGTTCGCCGAACACCAGTCCACCCGGCTTGCCGAGCCAGGGGTCGCGCGGCTGCACCAGCTCGATCTGCGGGTTCTCGAGGGTGAGGTCGAGCGCGGGGGCGATGAGCACGATCCGCGGCGGGTTCGGCCGTCCGGTGTCGCGCAGATGCAGGCCGGTGGACAGGGCGATCTGGCCGCCCGCCGAGTCGCCGGCGAGGAAGGTCGGACCACAGCGCTCGCTGCTCGCCGACACAAGCTCCGCCACCCGGGGAATCACCGTCGCGGCGGTACCGGTGGGGATGAGCGGGTAGATCGGCACCGTGACCGTGAGGCCGACCTGCGCCGCGAGCCTGGCCGCGAGATGCCAATGCTGCGAAGCGATCTCACCGACCCAGCCGCCGCCGTGGGCGTAGACCAGCCCGCCGCGCGACACCCCGTCGGCCGGGGTGAGGGTGTAGACCGGCCAGCCGTCCACCTCGGCGACGGTGACCTCGACACCGCGCAGGCGCCGCGGCGGCGCGTAGGACAGCGGTCGCAGGCTGCGCTCGCGGACCCGCGCCCGCGCGGCATCCGCGTCGACATAGGCACTGTTGGCGCGGGTGAGCCGCAGGTATCGCGGGATCACCACCCGGCTCATCACACTTGTCACCCGTTCCTCCGCTCGTCGCTGCCAGGGTAACCCTCTCGCCCAGGGTCTTTCCGCGACTCAGGCCAGCGGCTGTTCGGTGATCTCCGAGCGCAGGCTCGTGCCGTTGAGGTCGAGGTAGAGCACGCCCTCGGTGACCGAAAGGGTGGCGGTGTTGCGGCGGTCGATCAGCGCGACAGCCGCGTCGACGAAGGCGCGGTCGAAGCTGTAGAGCGGGATCGACTCGGCGTTGTGGATCTTCTTGCCCGCGTACTGGGCCAGCACCTTGGCCGGGTCGCGATGGGTGTAGACCGCCGCGCGGCCTGCCAGCTTGCTGCCCCGGTGCACACGCTCGGCGTCGGGGGCGCCGACCTCGATCCAGGCCGTGGTCCGGCCGGTGAGGTCGCGGATCTGGACGGCGGGTTCGTCGGTGGCCGAGATGCCGCCGTCGCTGAACGCGATGCCCTCCTCGTACTGCAGGCAGTAGGCGAGGATGCGGGTGAGCATGTACTCGAGGGTCTCCGAGGGATGGCGGGCGACCCGCAGTTCGAGGTCCTCGTAGACGCCGCGATCGACGTCGGCGAGCTGGACGGCGAAGTGGTGCAGGGTTGCGCTGAGTGCCATAGGAGCTCCGAGCCTACCGGTCAGCTCCCGGCGTCCTCCAGCAGCGCCCGGGGTGCGGCCAGCCGCCAGGAGTCGGTGACGATCGCGGCCAGTTCCTCGCGGTCGTCGAGCGCGGCCAGGCGCACCCGCACCCACGGATTGCCCGCCTCGTGGTCGGCGATCCAGAACTTCGCGGGCTCGGCGAGCACCAGTTCGTCGCGATCGATGATCGGGCAGCGCACCGCCATCGAGGTCTCCTCTTCGGGCAGCGTCAGGAACAGCTTGCCCGCGACCTTGAAAATGGGCATGCCCCAAGCGAATTGCTCGACCGTCTCGGGCAGCGAGGCGACGACCGCACGAACATCCTCCCCAGTGACCTCCATGGCTTCATCCTGCCAGCCGGGACCGACAGGAAGCGAGGTCACCCTTCGGCGAGCAGGGTCTTCCAGCCCGCCCCGAGCGGACCGGCGAGCGGACGCAGCAGCGCCGGGACCCGGGTGGTGTGGTTGCGGAAGGCGAGCGGCTCCGGGGTGTCCTCGACCCGGAACCATTCCTTGGCCGCAGGCCGGTCGAGCAGCACGATCACCGCCACCGACACCACGACGGCGGGCAGGGTCAGCACGCCGAAGGCCCCGACCAGCACGACCAGCGCCGCCGCGTACCAGCCCGCCGCGTGCGCGTAGCGCGAGCGCGCGGAGAACCCGAGCGTGAGCAGGGCGAGCAGCAGAGCCGCGACGGCGGTGAGCGGGGCGATCCCCAGGTAGCCCGGCAGCGGCGTGTCCGCGGGCAACAGCGCCGTGGCCGCCACCGTGACCACGGCGAGCACCACGCAGTAGACGGCCTGCCACGCCGCCAGCTGCACGGCGCGCCGCACCGGGCGCGGGCGACCGTCCGGCGCGTCCGCCGACAACGCGGCGGCATCGACTATCCCGAGACCGAGCATCCGAGACGACCTTTCACGCACGACTGAAACACGTTCCAGTGACATCGTGCGGCGCGGACGGCCGTCGCGGCGCGTTTTCGCCGAAATTCAGCTCGCGACAGGATCTTTCGCCCTGGCGCGCGCCGCGGAGAGCCTGCGCCCGATGATGCCGTGCCGGGGCGCGAACAGGTACACCAGCGTGAACGCGACGCCCTGGGTCACCACGACCATGCCGCCTGCCGCGGTGTCGAGGTGGTAGCTGACGTAGAGCCCCGTCACCGCGCAGACCACCGAGACCGTCGGCGCGATCAGCAGCATGCGGGAGAACCGGTCGGTCAGCAGATACGCCGTCGCGCCCGGAATGATCAGCATCGCGACGACCAGCACCACGCCCACCGCCTGCAACGCCACCACCGAGGTGAGCGCGAGCAGCGCCAGCAACGCGGTGCCGAGGACACGCGGATTCAGGCCGATGGCGTGGGCGTGGGTCGCGTCGAAGGCGTAGAGCGTGAAGTCGCGGCGCTTGAGCACCAGTGCCGTGAGCACGATCGCGGCCAGGATCATGATCTGGACCATCTCGCCACGGCCCACCCCGAGCAGGTTGCCGAACACGATGTGGTTGAGGTCGGTCTGGCTCGGCGTCACCGACACCAGGACCAGGCCGAACGCGAACAGCGTGGTGAACACGATGCCGATCGCCGCGTCCTCCTTCACCCTGCTGGTGTCGCGCACGACGCCGATCAGCGCGACCGCGAGGAAACCGAAGATCACCGCGCCGACGGCGAAGGGCCAGCCGACGATGTAGGCCAGCACCACGCCGGGCAGCACGGCATGGGAGACGGCGTCACCCATCAGCGACCAGCCGATCAGCACCAGCCAGCACGAGAGCACCGCGCACACCACGGCCGCGGTGACCGTGGTCGCGAGCGCGCGCACCATGAACTCGTAGCGCAGCGGGTCGAGGAAGAACTCTTCGAGACTCATCGTGTCCTCACTCGTCCACGTCCAGGCCGAAGGCCTTGGCCAGGTTCTCCGGGCGCAACACCACCTCGGGATCGCCGTGCTCGAGCACCCTGCGGTTGAGCAGCACCGCCTCGTCGGCCAGCTGCGGCAGGGCGTGCAGATCGTGCGTGGAGACCAGGATGGTGGCGCCGTCGGCGGCCAGGTCGCGCAGCAATCGGGTGATGGTCGCCTCCGAACGCTTGTCGACGCCGGCGAACGGCTCGTCGAGCAGCAGGATCGTGGCCTCTTGGGCGATGCCGCGGGCCACGAACGCGCGCTTCTTCTGGCCGCCGGAGAGCTGACCGATCTGGCGGTCGGCGAGGTCGGTGAGGTCCACCCTGGCCAGCGCGTCGGCCACCGCGGCGCGGTCGGCCCTGCTCGCCCTGCGGGTGAAGCCCATCTTCCCGTAGCGGCCGGTCAGCACGACATCGCGGACCGAGAGCGGGAAGCTCCAGTCCACGTCCTCCGATTGCGGCACGTAGCCGAGGCTGCCCGCCTTGCGCGCGGCGGCGGGCGCACGGCCGTTGATCAGCACGCGGCCGCGATCAGGGGTGACCAGACCCATGACGGTCTTGAACAGCGTCGACTTACCGGAGCCGTTCATCCCGATCAGGCCGCAGACCCGGCCGGATTTCAGGGTCAGTTCGACGTTGTCGAGGGCGAGGACGTCACCGTAGTGGACGGTCACGTCCTGGATCTCGACCACGGGCGCGGTGGTCATCGCGGAGCCCCGGCCAGCGCGGTGGCGATGGTGGTCGCGTCGTGGCGGATCAGGTCGAGGTAGGTCGGCACCGGGCCGTCGGCCTCCGACAGCGAGTCCACGTAGAGGACACCGCCGAAACGCGAGCCGGTGGCCTCGACCACCCGTTGCATGGGCGCGTCGGAGACCGTCGACTCGCAGAACACCGCGGGCACGCCACGCTGGCGGACGAAATCGATGGTGGCGCCGATCTGCTGCGGGGTGGCCTGCTGCTCGGCGTTGACCGGCCAGATGTACTTCTCGGTGAGCCCGGCGTCGCGGGCCAAGTAGGAGAACGCACCCTCGCAGGTCACCAGGGCCCGCTGGTCGGCGGGCAGCGTGTTCACGGCGGCGACCAGGTCGTCGCGGACCGCGCCGAGCTGGGTCTTGTAGGCGGTTCCGTTGGCGCGGTAGGCCTCGGCGTGCTCGGGATCGAGGTCGCTGAACGCGCGGATCATGTTGTCGACGTAGATCTGCGCGTTCACCGGCGACATCCAGGCGTGCGGGTTGGGCTTGCCGCGGTAGGCGTCCTCGCTGATGTCCATCGGCGCGACGCCCTCGCTGACCACCGCGTGCGGGACATCGAGATCGGCGACGAACTGGGCGAACCACGCCTCCAGGTTGAGACCGTTGTCCAGGATCAGATCGGCCTTGGCGGCCTTCTTGATGTCGCCCGGCGTCGGCTCGTAACCGTGGATCTCGGCGCCCGCCTTGGTGATCGACTCGACCCGCAGGTGCTCCCCCGCGACATTGCGCGCCATGTCGGCGAGCACGGTGAAGGTGGTGAGCACCACCTTCTTTCCGTCGTCCTCGGCGGCGACGCCCCCACAGGCGGTGAGCGCGACCGCCAGAACACTCAGCACAGCCGCGGCGGCGACCCGAAACCCAACCTTCATTCCAGAATTATATTGTTCGGGCAACCGAACTTTCAAGTTCAGGGCCAGGAACAGCCTGGCTGACGGCTCAGGATGCCCAGGGCGGGACGAAAGTCGAGCCGTCGGGCAACTCCGCGGCGAACCCAGCGCGGACGGTGACGAGCAGGACCGCGGGCACGCTCGTCGCATTGCTCAACCCGATCGTCGCACCCGCGGGAGCGACCGCCGCGTCGCCCGGCGCCATCGGGGTCGACTCGCCGTCGATCGTCATGGTCACCGCGCCCGAGAGCAGCACGAAGGCCTCCTCCCCGAGGATGCGGTGCGGCACTCCGTCGGAGCCGGGCGCGACCTCGGTCCGCCAGACGCAGAGTTCGGCACTGCCGCGGCCGGGGCGGATGAGCGAGGTGAAGCGGGCGTTGTGGATCTCGTGGACATCGGCCTGGTCGGCAGGGAAGACGGGCATGTGCGGCTCCTCATAAAGTCAAGCTACTTGTCCATATAGTCAAGTAGATTGACCAACATGTCAAGTGCCAGAATGTCGGCCGTGCCCGAGAAACCCCCGCCCGCCTGCGATCTGCCCCTGCTGCTGCTGGCCGCGGCCGCCGAGGTGACCGACGCGGTCAACGCCGGGGTGCTCGCGGCGGGATTCACCGACGTGCGACCCGCGCACGGCTTCGCCTTCGTCCGGATGGCGCCCGACGGCGCGACGATCGGCGAGATCGCCGAGCACCTCGGCGTCACCAAGCAGGCGGCGAGCCAGCTCGTCGACGAGCTGGTCACCAAGGGCTACGCCGACCGCAACCCGCATCCACGGGACGCGCGCGCCCGGCTGATCACGCTCACCGACCGGGGCTGGGCGTGCACGCGGGCCGCCGACGCCGCGCTCGCGGAATTCGCCGCGCGCTGGTCGCACACGCTCGGCCCGAACGCGCTCGCGCAGATCCGCGACGGCCTCGCGCGCGTGGTCACCCCGGGCCGGGTCCGGCCGTCGTGGTGACCGACAACGCTCGATGACAGGTACCCGTTAATTCGGAGTACAGGATTTTCAAAAGTGTGCGCGTACTCTCACAGCGCGCGGCATACTCGGCTTCGAGCGGTGACGCGCCACCGCGGCATCCGGACCACTGGAGTCCGGAGCTTTCTCGTCACGTCAGCCACCATCTCGTTTCCGACAGGATCGTCATGTCTTCACTCGCCACGCTCGCCACGGTCGACACCATCACCCGGCACAAGTACGAGCGTCTGCAGTACACCGGCTCGGCCGGTGTCATCACCTCGCTCGAGGATCCGCGGCTGATCGGCCGCTGGCACGCCGAATTCCCGAGCTGGCACGGCGAACACTGGGCGTTCGAGGCGGGCACCGTGAGCCCCGGGCGGCTGCGCCCGATCAATGTCGCTGTGCGCCAGAGCTGATCAGGCGGCGCCCTCGGCGGCGGAACTGTCGACGATGCGCGGGAACGGGCTCGCCGCCTCCAGCTGGTAGGCCAGTTCGAGCAGGGTCCGCTCGTCACCGCGCCTGCCCGCGAACTGGACCGAGCCGGGCAGTCCGTGCGGGAGCAGTCCGTGCGGCACCGACACCGCGGGACCGCCGCCGACATTGTTCAGCGGCGTGAAACCCACGTAGTCGACCAGTTTGGCGAACAACTCGTCGAACGGCTGCCCCGGCGCGAGCTCCCCGATGCGCGGCGCCGGGTGCGAGAGCACCGGGGTGAGCAGCACGTCGACATCGGCGAAATGCCGGTCGTAGGCGGCGGTTCCGGAGCGCAGCCGCCAGGCCGCCGCGGCGGCGCCGAGCGGATTGCGGGCGGTCAGCCCGATCAGGCCCCTGGTGAACGGATCGAGCTTGCCCGGATCGAAGTGGCCGCGGTGGCCGAGCCGGAACGACAGGGTCATGGCGCCGGCCATCACCGCCCAGTACCGCTTGAAGTCCTCCACGAACCGCTGATCCACGTCGAGCCCGGTCGCCACGATCTCGTGGCCCAGGCCCTCGAGAATCGCCACCGCGGAGGCGAGGACGGCGCCGTTGTCCGGATGCACCGGCCTGCCGAGGACGTCCTCGGTGATCAGCCCGATCCGCAGCTTGCGCGTGCCCGGCCCCTCGACCAGCCCGATCGGCGCCAGCTTCGGATTCGGCCGGTACTGCTCGACGGCGGCCAGGTAGTGCGCGGTGTCGCGCACCGACCTGGTCACCACGCCCTCGGCGACCAGGTGCACCGGCAACTGCCTGGCGCCGGGCTGGTCGAGCAGCCGGTTGCGGGTGGGCTTGAGCCCGACCAGGCCGTTGGCGGCCGCCGGAATCCGGATCGAGCCGCCGCCGTCGTTGGCGTGCGCGATCGGCACCACCCCTGCGGCGACCAGCGCCGCCGACCCACCCGAGGACGCGCCCGCGGAGTACTCCGGATTCCACGGATTGCGCGTCGGCGCCCGGTGCACGAATTCGGTACTGGCGGTGAGCCCGAACTCCGGCAGCGTCGACTTGCCGAGCACGACCACACCCGAGTGCAGGAACTGCGCGCCCGGCCCGGCCGTCGCGGTGGCCGGGCGCGGGGTGAACGCGGCCGATCCGTGACAGGTGGGCAGCCCGGCGATGTCGGTGTTGTCCTTGACGAACGCGGGCACCCCCGCGAACACGCCCGCGGTCTCCGGCGCGGCGCTCGCCCGCTCGAAACAGGCCAGCTGGACCGCGTCCAGGCTGGGGTCGACCCGCTCGGTACGCGCGATCGCGGCCGCGATCACCTCGGCCCTGCTCACCTCCCCCGCGCGCAGGGCGGCGGCGAGTCCCACCGCGTCCGACGTGCCGAGTGCGTCATCGGTGAATCCATGGACGGCGGAGCTCATGGCCGCAGCCTACTGCGCGGTAGGGCCGTTCGCAGCGGTAACGACCAGGATCAGTGGACGGCTTTCAGCCCGACCACACCGCCGACGATCATCACGAGGAACAGCACTTTCCAGAGCGTCACCGGCTCCGCGCCGGTCGCCATCGCGTAGACGACGGTGAGCACGGCGCCGATCCCGACCCACACCGCGTACGACGTGCCGACGGGCAGCGAACGCATCGCGTAGGCGAGCCCCGCCATGCTGGCCAGCAGCGCCACGGCGAACACCAGCGACGGCACCAACCGGGTGAAACCCTCGGTCCTGCCCAGCGCGGTGGCCCACACCGCCTCCAGGACACCGGACACCACGAGAACGATCCACGCCACAGACATCACGACCTCCGTGGGTCGTCTTGTCGCACGCCGGGTACGGCCCTCTCGTCCGGGAGCACGCATCGACGCGGGCTCACTTCCAAGCTCTCACACCGGCCATTTCGTGGCAAACCGCGCCACGCGGCCGCACCGCGACCTCGACCGGCCACGCTGGCGCGGCGGCCGCGCACACGGCACTATCGAGTCGTGGATGACTTGCGAATCGGACAATCCACCCGAGCCCCGGGTGCTGTGTCGTGACCGCGCTGGCACCCGGTGAGAACCGGCCGGCGCCCGGCGATCAGCTCACCGTGACCGTGGCGAGTTCGGCCTCGGTCGACGTCTCCGCGCTGCTGCTGAACAGCGCGGGCAAGGTGCGCTCCGACGCCGACTTCGTCTTCTTCAACCAGCCCACCGGGCCCGGCGTGGTCTACCGGCACGGCAACGGCGGGCCCGACGTGGTGCAGGTGCAGACCTCGGCCCTGCCCGCCGACGTCGACAAGGTGGTGGTCACCGCCAGCCTGGACGGACGCGGCCCGGCCACCTTCGCCGCGGTCGGTCAGCTCACCGCCACCATCGGATCCGGTTCCGACACCCTCACTTTCGCGATTCCCGGGCTCACCACCGAGAGCGGCGTGGTGTGCGTGGAGATCTACCGCCGCAACGACGCGTGGAAGGTGCGCGCGATCGGGCAGGGCTACGACGACGGGCTCGCCGGGATCGCCTCGGCCTTCGGGGTGAACCTCGACGACGAACCCGAGGCGCCGCCAGCGCCCGCGCCGCCGCCGGTTCCGCCCGCGCCCGCCCCGCAGCCCGGCGGCCAGTTCCCGCCCGCGAGCCAGGTCCCGCCGCAGGCCGGGTTTCCGCCGTCCCCACCGGGGCAGCCCTACCCCGCCGCGCCCGGCTTTCCCCCGCCACCCGGCCAACCCGGCTACGGGCAGCAGCCCGGCCAGATGGCCCCACCGCCCGCCCCTCCCGCAGCACCCGCGCAGCAACCCTCGTACGCCTCCCAGCAAGGAGCCCAGCCCGTGCACAGCGACCTGTTCAATCCCGCGCACGCCGAGGTCAACGGCCTCGGCATCCAGAAGCAGGGCGGCAAGATGGTCAAGGTCGGCCTCAACGGCGAGGTGCTGGCCCGCGCCGGGTCGATGGTGGCCTACCAGGGCGAGCTGCAGTTCCAGGCGCTCGGCTCGGGCGGCATCGGCCGCGCCATTCGTCAGCACCTGACCGGCGAGGGCGTGCCGCTGATGAAGGTGAGCGGGCGCGGTGACCTGTTCCTGGCCAACAGCGCCGCCGACGTGCACATCATCGATCTCGACGGCTCCGACGGCCTCACCATCAACGGCGCCAACGTGCTCGCCTTCGACTCGACCCTGCGCTACGACATCGGCCGGGTGCAGGGCGCGGCAGGCTACGCCTCGAACGCGGGCCTGTTCAACTGCGTGTTCACCGGCCAGGGCCGCATCGCCATCACCACGCACGGCACCCCGGTCGTCCTCACCGTCGACCAGGCCACCTACGCCGACCCGAACGCCGCGGTCGCGTGGTCGTCGAGCCTGCAGACCGGGATCAAGCGCAACGATTCCTTCGGTCTGGGCAGGCTGATGGGCCGCAGCACCGGCGAGGCGAGCACCCTCGCGTTCTCCGGCCGCGGCTTCGTCATCGTCCAGCCCTCCGAGCTGCCACCCGGCGGCCTCATCGGCGGCACCGGCGGCGGCCAGTCGGCCGGCCACGGCGGCGGCCTCTTCGGCTGAGCGGACCACGGCCGGGTACCGCCCCGGTCGTTGTCAGCCGATGTCGTCCGGGACGACGCGCAGCTTCCGCGCGATGCGAGCGACCGCGCGCTGATCCTCGTCGTCGAGCGCGTCCAGGACGACCCGGCGGACCGACCGCACGTGCGTGGGCGCCGCCTGGCGCACGACCTCGAATCCGGCGCCGGTGAGTTCGGCGAGGGTGTACCGGCCATCGGCCGGGTCGGGTCGCCGGACCACCCACCCGCGCTGCTCGCACCGCTTGACGACATTGGACAGCCGCGACAGCGACCCACTGGCGAGGAACGCGAGCTCGCCCATCCGCAGCGTGCGCTCCGGCGCCTCCGAGAGCTGGCTGAGCACCAGGTATTCGAACAGGGTGAGCCCGTGCTCCTGGCGCAGCGGCGATTCCAGCTTGCCCGGCAGCAGGAGGACCAGCGAGATCAGCCCGGTCCAGCGGCGTCGTTCGCGTCGGCGACGGGTCGAGACCTCCGGCCAAGCTGGGGTGGACGACGATCTGAACATCCCGATTCGCTGGCGGACAAGGTCGCGCCGGGCCAGGAGGCCATCGGGGACGACCACAACGCGGTCATGGCCGAACAGTTCCGCCGCCGCCTCGGCGGGCGCGCGCCGATCTGGACCGAGACCGGCGTGACCGTCCTCGGACTCGCCGCCATGCGGGTGGAGATCCGGGTCACCGCGATCGTCGGCTCCGGGGACTGAGCCCTCGCCCCACTGGTCAGCGCTGGTCCGTGTCGACGGGTGCGGGGCGCCTGCGTGCGGCCAGCAGGGCGCAGCCGAAGATCACGGCGGTGGCGGCGATGATGGGTAGTTCGGTGTCCGTCGCGACGGAGTAGGTGTCGGGGGCGTAGGCGGTCCAGCCCGTGTCCAGTTCGTCGGCGACCCGGCTGTTCTCGAACAGCCGGGCGACGACGGGGAACACCGAGACCGCGATCACCGTCAGGGGGCCTGCGGGCAGGCTCGCGCCGACCGCCAGCCCGATGGCCGCGGGCAGGACGTAGCGGAAGACCACGTCGGTGAACGCGGCGTCGGCGAACAGCACCGGCGCCAGCCCGCTGAGGGTCACCAGGCCGAGCAGTCCGATCCCGGCCACCGGTGCCCACTGCCCGGCATCGGTGGCTTCGGGCACCTCGCTCGCGGTGTCGGACCACGCCCCGCGGACCACCATCGCGACCAGCGCACCGAGGGCGAGCACCCCGATCTGGATCGACAGCCCGACCCGGCCGGGGCCCGCGGTCATCGACGGGTCGACCGCGATCGCCGCCGCCACCGCGAGCATCGTGAGCACGAAGATCGCGTCCGCGCGGGGCAACCACCAGCTCACCGCGACCGTCCCGGCGACCGCGAGCACCGCCACCGTGACCGACGGATTGCCCGGCAGCTGACCGACCACCATGATCAGCGCGCCCATCACCAGCGGGATTCCGGCGCCGACCAGCACCGCGCGGCCACCCGCCACCGGCTCGATCCGCTCGCGCCCGACCACGAAGCCCGCGGCCAGCAGGGCGAGCACGGCCGCGACGAGCAGCGGCCAGCTCTCCGGCAGGTCGGGCACGGTCCGGGTGGGCAGGTAGTCGGCGTAGCGACGCGCCAGCTCCACGCTCTCGTCGATGCGGGCACCGTAGAGCACCGCGATCACCGACCCGACGACGAACCAGGTCTGCGCGGCCGGCCGGATCACCGCGACCGCGATGAGCAGCCCGGCGCCGATGCTGCCGAGAACCCATGGCTCGGACCAGGTTCCGGCCGATTGCAGGGTCGCGATGGCCACCACCATCGCCAGCCCGGCCAAACCGGCCGCCACCGCGACGAGATAGCGGGCCCGGAACCGGCCGAGCACCACGACGACCACCACCGCGATGAGCGCGGCGACGACGGCCGCGGCGCCCGGTCCCGAACCGAACCAGCTCGCCCGTCCGTCCCGGACGACGACGGCGTAGTTCGTTCGCGTGTGCCCGATGACGTACCCGCTGAGGTATCCGCACAGCACACCGACCGTGGCGGAGACCGCCCAACGCCCGTTCATGCGCTGCACCATAACCGTATGCGTGGTCACGGCGAGCGCGAATCAGCCGCTCAGCGAGGATCTCTCACTGGACAGGGTCAGGAACCCGCGCGCTCCTTGCGTGCCTGACGGCGGGCCTCCCGCATGGCGTTGAGCTCCTGCTCCAGGCTCTCGGCGATGCGGAACTGGCCCGTGTCGTACACACTGACCGGCTCGATCGCCTCGTAGCCGAAGTTGGCCTCCGCGAAGGCCTTCTCCACGCGGGCCTCGATATCGGAGATCGCGCTCTTGCGCGCCGCGGGCACCGCCTCGGCGGGCTTGGCCGGCTCCGCGGGCTTGCTCACCTCGGTGGCCGGCTCCGGCGTCGCGGCCGGGGGCACCACGGACTTCTTCGCCTTGTCCGCCGAGGGCTTGCCGATGCCGAACCGCTTGCGCTTCTCGGTCGGTTTACCGTTGCCGACGGGCTCGGTGGGCGTCCACGCGGGTTCCCTGGTCACCGGCGCGGTGGCCGCGGCCTGGTCGGCGGCGAACGCCTCGGCCCTGGCCGCACTCGTCATCGGCGGGGTGTAGGTGAGCCGGACCCCGTCGACGGCCTGCCGGTTGAGCAGGTTCTCGGCCGGGTCTGGCATGTCCCTGATCTGGCTGGTCGCCCTGGTGATGGCGAGGCCGTAGCGGGCGCTGGCCGCGTCGTGGATGAGCAGCGCGACACCGATCATCACCGGCGCCACCGCGTGCACGGCCGCGTCGTACCAACGGCCGTCGCGCACATAGGGATAGGTGTTGAGGGTGACGGTGAGGGCGAGCAGCGCGACCTCGGCGAGCGCGACCTGGCGCCGGTTGTCGATGACGCCCCACTCGGCGACCTTGTTGGTGCCGACCATGATGATGATCAGGCAGACGCTGATCATCGCCTCGAGCAGGTAGCTGAACCAGAACAGCGGATCGGTCGGGCCGCCGGGGGCGATGTTCTGCTGGACGTTGACCGCCGACCACAGCATGCCCGCGCCGACCACGCCCGCCAGCGCCTTGAGCGACCACGACCGGTGCCGGTACAGCGAAGCCAGCTTCGCGTGCGGGCTCGATTCGCGCCGCTGGGCGGCCATCGCCTTTCTGGCGAGCAGCAGATCTCGCATGTCGGCCTTCTCGATCGCTTCGGTGGTCTGCCTTGCCCGGTCCGAGGCCTGGGCCATTGCCTGGGTGTGTTTCCAGCGCTGTTCGCGATCCTGTTCCCGGATGCGTTCGGCGAGTTCGCGCTCGGCGCGCAGCTCGTCTTCCGACAGGGCGTCGGTGAGCGCGGGATCGAATTGATAGGCGAGGCGCCCACGCGCCCGTTCGACGCGTTGGGCGAGCTGGCTGACGTCGTCTTCGACGGGAGTCTCGACGGTCATGACCGACCACCGACCCGGCATCGCGACGGCAGACGGGTGACCACACGTGTGAACGGCACACGCCATTAATAGTCCATACACCCGCTCGTGCGAAACCGATGGTGCCACACCGCTGCCCGAAACCGGCGTGCCGCGAGCGACACACCCACTATTGCCACGTCGCCAATAGTGGGTCACACTGTACCTGTAACCACTGGTCACCCCTGAACCAGTGCTGTGCCGAGCCGTAAGGAGACTCGATGGCCGCGAATCGGTCGAGCTGGATGAACGAGGACCTGGACGCCCTGCGCGACCTCGCCCGGGCGTTCATGGCCAAAGAACTCGTGCCGAATATCGACAAGTACCGCGAGCAGCACCACGTGGACCGTGACCTGTGGAACAAGGCGGGCGAAGTCGGCCTGCTGTGCTTGTCGATCCCCGAGGAGTACGGCGGCGGTGGCGGCACCTTCGCCCACGAGGCCGTCCTCATGGAGGAGCAGGCCCGCGCGGTCGACACCTCCTGGGGCGTGAGCCTGCACAACGGCATCGTGGCCCACTACCTGCTCGCCTACGGCACCGAGGAGCAGAAGAAGCAGTGGCTGCCCAAGATGGCCAGCGGTGAGGTCGTCGGCGCCATCGCGATGACCGAGCCGGGCACCGGCTCCGACCTGCAGGCGGTCAAGGCCAAGGCCATCCGTGACGGCGACGAGTACGTCATCAACGGCTCGAAGACCTTCATCACCAACGGCGCGCAGGCCGACCTGATCATCCTGGTCGCCAAGACCGACCCCACCCAGGGCGCCTCCGGTGTCTCGCTGGTGCTGGTCGAGGCCGATCGCCCCGGCTTCCGCCGCGGCCGCGTGCTCGACAAGATCGGCCAGAAGGGCCAGGACACCTCCGAGCTGTTCTTCGAGGACGTGCGCGTCCCGGTGACCAACCTGCTCGGCACCCAGGAGGGCCAGGGCTTCGTCCAGCTGATGCAGCAGCTGCCCCAGGAGCGCCTGATCGTGGCCCACGGCGCGGTCGCGGGCATGGAGGTCGCCCTCGAGCACACGCTGCGCTACACCAAGGAGCGCGAGGCCTTCGGCCGTCCGGTGTTCGGCTTCCAGAACACCAAGTTCAAGCTGGCCGAGGTCGCCACCGAGGCCCGCATCGCGCGCGTGTTCATCGACGACTGCATCGAGAAGCACCTGCGCGGCGAGCTCGACATCCCCACCGTCGCGATGGCCAAGTGGTGGTGCACCGACAAGGCGATGCAGATCGCCGACACCTGTCTGCAGCTGTTCGGCGGCTACGGCTACATGAACGAGTACCCGATCGCGCGCATGTGGGTCGACAACCGCGTGCAGCTGATCTACGCGGGCACCAACGAGATCATGAAGGAGATCATCGCGCGCAGCCTGTGACGATACCGCGCTGAGGATTTCGCACCGGCCGTGAGCAGCATCGCTGTTCGCGGCCGGTTTTCTGTTCAACCTATCCGATCTCCCCGCCGAGACGAATGTCCATCGGAAGCGGTGCGAACCAGACGACAGGGATGGTGCGGCGACAGTGGACACGGACGGCGGTTCATCGGGTGAGCCCGGACAGGAACCGGTACTGCCGGACCGTGCCCAGATGATGCGGGCGGTGTGCGGATTCGCGGGTACGGGCGACCCGGTCCTGCGCGCCGCGCACGAGCTGGCCGCCCTGCACGAACGCCGCGAGCAGCTGGTGCACGGCGACACCAGCGAGATCGATTGGCAGCGGGCGGATCTGGTCTGCGAGATCGACCGCTGGGTGGTGATGCGCTCGCCACGGCCCGCCACCACCGCGCCCATGCACACCGAGAGCATCGGTGCCGTCGTCGACCGGATGGCCCATTTCGCCGCCATCACCTACCGGGCGCTGGCCTGCGGCGCCGAGGCCGAACTGCGCGCCGCGCAGACCCGGCTGCACGAACTCGCCTGCGGCTACGACGATCTCGTCACCGAGGTGGCCAGCGGCGCGCGCAGGCTGCCCGACGGCCCCGAGGACGACTCGCCGGAAAGCGGTGGCGCTCAGCCCAGCCGGAACCGGCCCCGCATCGAATAGCCCGCCGCGTTTCGAACCGGCCACGGCCCCGGTGGCTGACGGCCATGTCGCGGTCCATGCGCGTTCAACCGGCCTCCGTACCGTCGGCGGCAGACGGCGAACGGAGCCCGGCGATGCTCGATCCTCGACTGCACACCGCGTGGCTGGTGAACGCGGCCGCCGGCGCGGCGGCGGCCACCGTCCGCGCACCGATGGCCCGCCCGCGCACCGCCACGGTCAGCCGGCTGGTCGTCACGGACCTCGAGGTCGTGACGGTCACCCACGACACGGCGATCCTCACCTGGACCACCCGGCAGCGCGACCGATCCGGGACCCTGCGCCCCGCGGCCGCCGACACCGAGGTGCTGCTCGCCCCGGCCGACGGACACGCCGCGGCGACGACACGGTACTTCGACGCACGGCGAACCGCCCACCACTACGCCGAGGTCAGTGGCCTGGAACCCGGCCGCCGCTACCGTTTCACCGCCCGCTCGGACGGCATGCGCGCGGTCGCGGGCCGCACCTGGGTGACCCGCAGGCCCGGCACCCCGGAACTCACCGGCGTCTTCCGTACCGCGCCGCCACCGCCGGGGCGACTGCTGCGGACCATCGCGCTCGCCAACGACCTGCACTGGGGCGAGGAGCGCAGCGGGCTGATCGTCGCCGGACTGCCGCCCGGCCTGCGCCACGACGACGGCCACTACCCGCAGGTGATGACCGACGCCCTGCTGCACGACATCCGGCGGCCCGCACGGGCGGCCGACCACCTGGTGGTCACGGGCGATCTCACCGATCGCGGCTCCGCCGAGCAGGTCGCCGGCATCCGCGCGCGCCTCGACGGCTGGGGCGCGCTCGGCCGCGACTACCTCGTCTGCCGCGGCAACCACGACGTCGCGCGTGGCCGGAAGGACCACTGGGGCTGGGCTTTCCACGCCCACCAGCGCCTGGTCTGCCACGACCTCGGCGGCCTCCGGCTGATCGGCCTCGACACCACGCGGGGTCGCGGCGCGGGCGGCACGCTCTCGGCCGGACAGCTCGCCCGGTTGCGCGCACTGCTGGCCGCGGCACCGGACCAGCCGACCCTGATCTTCGGGCATCACCCGGCGACCCGCTATGCCGCGCTGAGCAATCCGGGAGGCCCCGGGTTCGTGCTCGACCGGGCGAGCGCGCACGCACTGCAGCACTGTTACCGGAGCAGTCCCGGAGTGTTCCTGCACCAGGCCGGGCACACGCATCGAAACCGCATGAGCCGCCCCGATTCCGGGCAGGTCGAATTCCTCGAGGTCGCCGCCGTGAAGGAATACCCCGGCGGCTACGCCCTGCTGCGGATCTACGAGCGCGGCTACACCGTGCACTTCCACCGCATCGCCGCCGCCGCGGCACTGGCCTGGACCGACCGCACCCGGCGGCAGTACTTCGGCCTGCAACCCGACCACGCCCTCGGCACCCTCGCCGACCGCAATCATCAGGTGTCGCGCGACTTCTCCGGCGTCACCGCCGCAGGCCGCCCCACCGGGTGACGACGGACGCACGCACCGCGCCGACCGAGACCGCCCGGCGATCCCCCGCGCACCATCCGGTCAGTACATCCGCAGCGCGACCAGCCGCCAACGCTCCCTTGCCGATTCGATGCGCCCCGCCAGCGCGAACGTGCGTGCCCCGCGCTGATAGGAGGCGAACAGCTCGGCACCGGCCGGCTCGATCGAAGTGACCCGCACGTGCTTGACGACGGCGGCGCCGAGGCACCGGCCCGGCGTCAGATCCTGAACGAGCATGGTGCGCACCGCTTCCAGCACCCGCGGCTCGGTGACCGAGCGCAACTGGTCGACCTGCCTGCGCCGGTCGACGACCTCGAGCAGCAGCCGCACCGACTGCTCGGCGAACCGCTGCGCCTCGGACTCGACCACCTCGACCCCGCCCGCGCAGGCCGCCCGCACCGCCCTGCGCAGCCCGCTGCCGCTCGGCGTCCGCCGCCGCGGCGCACCCGGAACAGATTGCGGCACAGGCCGACCCGCCATGTCCTCGGCCCCATACCCCGGCTCGCACTGCGGCGCGTGCGACAACGACAGCCGATCCGTAGACATCACTCGTCCCCTTCGAGTCCGCCCACGCACTCCCCAGTGCTGGCGCACAGCATGCCACGCGGGTCCGACAACCACGCGCGGAATTCAGAACAGGGTCATCGGCTCGGTCGGTTCCGGCGTCGGCTGGGGCGGCAGGTCGGGGACGAGCGCGGCCACCGCGTCGTGGAAGCGGCGCGCCAGGCCACGGGCGGCGGCGTTGTCGGGAGTGTGCACGAACACCGTCGGCGAGCGGCCCTCGCGCAGCCATGCCGCGACCGTCTCGACCCACGGCCGCCAGCCCTCGACCGTGCGGTCGACATCGGCGCGGCCGTGATAGCGCACGATCGGGTACTCGGTCAGCGCCCGCAGCCGCCGCGGCACCCGTGGCTTCTTGGCCCGCGCCTCGTACTCGGACGGGTCACCGGGCGGGCCGTCGAACAGCACCGTCGTGTCGAAGGGCACCCACTCCGCGCCGATCCGGCCGAGCACCCGCTCCAGCTGCACGGCGGCGCGCTCGTCGGTGAAGAACATCGGATGCCGCACCTCCACCGCGCAGCGCAGCCCGGCGGGCAACTCGCGCTGGAAGCGCGCGAGCGCGCCGAGGTCGGTCGGGCCGAAGGAGGCGGGCAGCTGGATCCACAGCGCGTGCACGCGGGGGCCGAGTGGCGCCATCACGTCGAGGAACGCCCACAGGTCGGCCCGCGCGTCGACGAGCCTGCGTTCGTGGGTGACCGCCCGCGGCGGCTTGAGCACGAACCGGAAATCGGGCTCGGTCTGCCGGGCCCACGAGGCGACGGTCTCCGGCGACGGCGTCGCGTAGAAGGTGGTGTTGCCCTCCACCGCGCCGCAGTGGCCCGCGTAGGCGCGCAGCCGCTCCCCCGGCGGCGCGAGCCGTTGCTGCCACCGCGGATGCGTCCACATCGCACATCCCACCCGCAGCTCACGCACAGGCCGACGGTAGTACAGCGCGGGGGCGCGCCTAAAATGAGACCGGTTGCCACCACTCGCCCTCCGAGCGTGCCCCGGTGCGCGCGAGACGGAAAGGGCCTGTGATGGCGATTCTCACCGGTGAGCGGCTCAGTGCTGTCCCGCGGACGCGGACCAGGGCGTGGCGCGCCGTCGCGGCGGCGATCGTGGCGATCGCGTGGGGCGGCAACGAGTTCACCCCGCTGCTGGTCATGTACAAGGGCAACGGGCTGCCGCTGACGGCGGTCGACCTGCTGCTGTTCTACTACGTCCTCGGCATCGTGCCCGCGCTGCTGATCGGCGGTCCGCTCTCGGATCGGTGGGGGCGTCGTCCGCTGATGCTGCCCGCCCCGCTCATCGCGGCGGCCGGGTCGCTGTTGCTGGCGGTGGGCGCGGCCTCGGTGCCGATGCTGGCGGCCGGGCGCATGCTCTGCGGTGTCGCGCTCGGCCTGGCGATGGCGGTCGGCGGCAGCTGGGTCAAGGAACTGTCCCAGGCACCGTACGCGGCGTCGGCGACCGGCTCCGGGGCGCGCCGCTCGGCGATGAGCCTGACGGCCGGATTCGCGCTCGGCGCCGGCGTGGCAGGGCTGCTCGCCCAGTGGGGACCACTGCCGAATTCGACGGCCTACCTGGTGAACGTCGCGCTGTGCCTGGCCGCCGCCGTCGGCCTGCGCCGGGTCCCGGAAACGGTGACGCGGCAGCCGCACCCGGGCCGCTTCCGTGACGATCTGAAGATCCCCGCGGCCGGGCACCGCCGGTTCCTGCGCGTCGCCGTGCCGATCGCGCTGTGGCTGTTCACCGCCAACGCCACCGCCTACGCCGTGCTGCCGACGCTCATGCTGCCGCGCGTGCAGCAGGCCCCGATCGCGTTCTCGGCCCTGGTCACCATGGTGGCGCTGGGCTGCGGGTTCCTCATCCAGTCGGTGGCGCGGCGGATCGACCGGCCCGGCACCGCCCGCGCCGGGGTGATCGCGCTGGTGCTGCTCACCCTCGGCATGGTGCTCGCCGCGTGGACGGCGGCCACCCTGAGCGTCTGGGTGACCCTGCTGGCGGCCGTGGTCCTCGGCAGCGGCTACGGCATCGGCCTGGTGGCCGGCCTGCAGCAGATCGAGCGGATCGCGGGCCCCGGCGATCTGGCCGGGCTCAACGCGGTCTTCTACTCGGTGAGCTACCTCGGCTTCGGCGTGCCCGCCGTGCTGTCGGCGCTGCACGGCGGCCTCGGCTTCGGCTACCCCGCCATGTATCTGGTCACCGCGCTGATCGCCGCGGCCTGTCTCGCCCTGGTCGCCGCCAACTACCGTGAACGGTTGTGAACACCGATCCGATCGAGGTCCTGCGGCGCTGGCAGGATTCGGGCGCGCTGTGGCGAGTGCTCCATCGCGGTGCCGACACGGTGACCGTCGGCCTGTTCGAGTGCACGGGCGGCCAGGAGGTCGACCGGTTCACCTCCGCCGACCCGGCCCTGCTGCGCTTCCTCGGCGAACGCACGAGCAGCGAGGACTGACTCCGACGCCCGCACCGAGCTAGGCTGGGTGCCGTCATCGCTTCACCGTTGTCGGCCTCGTGGCCGGTCCGCTCAGTGAGGAGAGATCATGTCGGCACCCACCCAGGGACTGTCCGCGGGCACATGGGTCATCGACCCCGCCCATTCCGCCCTCGAGTTCTCCGTGCGCCACCTCATGGTGAGCAAGGTGCGCGGGCGGTTCAAGGACTTCAGCGGACAACTGGTCGTCCACCCCGACGGCACCGCCGACGCCGACGTGGAGATCAAGGTCGACTCGGTGACCACCGACAACGCCCAGCGCGACGGACACCTGGCCACCGCCGACTTCTTCGACGTGAGCAACTACCCGGTCGCCACCTTCGCCGCGCGCGGATTCCGGCCGGTCGCCGGCGAATTCGAGGTCACCGGTGACTTCACCATTCGCGGCACCACCCACCCGGTCACCCTCGAGGTCGAGTTCCTCGGTTCCGGACCGGGCATGACCGACGCGCCGGTCGCCGGCTACACCGCCACAGCCACGATCAACCGCCGCGATTTCGGCATCACCACCGAGATGCCGATGGCCAACGGCGGCGCCGTGATCGGCGACAAGATCACCTTGACCCTCGACGTCGAGGTCGGTTTGCAGGGCTGAGGCCGGACCGTGCACAGGAGGGGCGCATGAGGCGACGTTGGCGGGCCGGGCTCGCCGCCGGGCTCGCGCTGTTCCTCGCGGCCTGCGGCGGCTCGACCACCGACCCGGGCACCGATTCCGCGCCGCCTGCCCCGGTGATCTCGGTCGAGCCGGCGGACCGCGCGACCGGGGTCGACCCGCTCACGCCGGTCCGGGTCGCCACCAGCGACGGCAAGCTCACCGCGGTCACCATGACCAACGAACAGGGGGGCACGGTCGAGGGCGTCTTCACCCCCGACCAGAGCGCCTGGAAACCCACCGAGCCCCTCGGCTACGGCCGCACCTACACGGTGCGGGCCGAGGCGCTCACCGTCACGGGCACGGTCGGGCCGATCACCTCGTCGTTCTCGACGCTCGCGCCGAACAACCAGACGAAGGTCTACTTCCGCACCACCGGCGGTGCCGCGCTGTCTCCCGACGGCAGCTACGGCGTCGGCACGGTGGTGGTCGCGCACTTCGACGAGGACGTTCCCGATCGCGCGACAGCCGAGAAACACCTGACCGTCGGCACCGATCCCCCCGTGGCCGGCTCCTGGTACTGGCTCGACGATCGCAACGCGCACTGGCGCCCGGAGAACTACTACCAGCCGGGCACCCGCGTCACCCTCGCCGCCGACATCTACGGCAAGGACCTCGGCGGTGGCATGTACGGCCAGGAGGACACCAGGACCAGCTTCACCATCGGGCCCTCGCACGTCTCGATCGTCGACGACAACGACAAGCAGGTGCGGGTGTTCGAGAACGGCACCCTGATCCGCACCATGCCCACCTCGATGGGGCGGGGCGGCAGCGAGGTCGTCGCGGGCAAGACCATCAGCTTCTGGACCCAGCCGGGCACCTACACGGTGATGGACAAGGCCAACCCGGTGATCATGGACTCGTCCACCTACGGCCTGCCGGTGAACTCCCGCCTCGGCTACAAGGAGACCATCGGCTGGGCGACCAGGATCAGCACCGACGGCATCTACCTGCATCAGCTCGACGACACGACCTGGGCGCAGGGCAACACCAACGTCTCGCACGGTTGCCTGAATCTCAGCGGCGAGAACGCACGCTGGTTCTACGAGTTCTCGCAACCCGGGGACGTGGTGGAGATCCGCAACACCGGCGGCGCGCCGCTCGAGGTATGGCAGAACGGCGACTGGAGCGTGCCGTGGGATCAGTGGCAGGCGGGTAGCGCACTCCGGTGAACGACGACGACATCACGGCGCCCCTGCCGCGCCGGGAACCATCCGCGCTCGGTCCGCAGCGCGTCGGCGCACGAGCACCTCGCACCGCGACCACCCGCAGCGGCAGGCTGTTCCGAGCCGGGGTGATCGCGACCAGGATGCTCGTCGCGGGGACCGCGCTCGCCGTCCTCGCAGGCACCGGCCTGGCGTGGTCGGCCAAGAACGACTTCGATTCCGGCTTCACCCATTCCACCGCGATCGATGACGACGCGCCCCGCTCCCGCGGCGGTGACGTCAACGTCCTGCTGATCGGCCTGGACACCCGCAAGGATCTCAACGGCAACGACCTACCGAGGGAAGTCCTCGACCAGCTGCACGCCGGCGACGGCAGCGAGGGCGGATACAACGCCAATTCCCTGATCCTGCTGCATATTCCGGCCGATCTGAGCAAGATCGTCGCCTTCTCCATCCCCCGCGACGACTACGTGGCCGTGACCGGCATTCCCGGTTATTCCCAGGTGAAGATCAAAGAGGCGTACGGACTGAAGAAGGCCGCCGTGCACGCGCAGCTGCTCGACCAGGGCATCACCGACCCGGTGGTGCTGGAGCGGCGCAGCAGGGAAGCGGGCCGGGCCTCGATCGTCACGACCGTCCGCAATCTGGTCGGGGTGCCGATCGACCGGTTCGCCGAGATCTCGCTGGCCGGGTTCTACGATCTGGCGACCGCGGTCGGCGGCGTCGACGTGTGCCTCAACCAGGCCGTGAACGACAGCGAGTTCTCCGGAGCGGTGTTCCCGGCGGGACGTCAGCATCTCGACGGCGCGCAGGCACTGGCCTTCGTGCGGCAGCGCCACGGGCTGCGCAACGGCGATCTGGACCGCACCCACCGCCAGCAGGCCTTCCTCACGTCGGTGGCCAAGTCGCTCAAGGATTCCGGGACCCTCACCAATCTGAGCAGGCTCACCGAGCTGATGGAGGTGGCCCATCGCGACGTCGTGCTCTCCGACGGCTGGAATCTGTTCGACTTCGCCAGGGAACTGGGTGCGGCGGGTTCGCTGCCGGTCGAGTTTCGCACGCTGCCGGTGCTGCGCTACGACGTGATCAACGGCCAGGACGTCAACATCGTCGACCCGGCCGCGATCAAACGCGAGGTGCGGGCCGCGTTCGGCCAGGAGACACCGAAACCCACTGCCCCGCCGCGTGTTCCGACCAGTGTGGTGGATGTCCACAATGTGGGTGGCGCGACAGGTCAGGCGGCGGCTCTGTCCGCGGCGCTGACCACGCGCGGCTATCGGGCCGGTGAGATCGGCAACGGCGCGGGCGACGACCCGATCTCCGCCGTCCGCTACGGGCGCGGCGCGGCCGAGGACGCCGCCGCGTTGGCCGAAACCCTCGGCGGCCTACCGATTTCCACGTCGTCGTCGGTGGCGGACGGCCACATCCGGGTGGTCATCGGCGCCGACTTCACGATGCCCGCCGAACTGAGCCCGAGCACGTCGACCACCACGGCCACGCCGACGAGCACGGGCACCTCCACCCTGCCGCTGCCCGACGCGGGCAAACCGGTGACCACCTCGATCGGCGACACCATCCCCTGCGTCAACTGACCACGGCCGCACCGGGTTCGGCCACCGGCGTACCGGTGGCCGAACCCGGGCTCACTCCTCCGGCGCGTCCGGGTAGGCGTCCTGCCGGTGCCCACCGCGCAGGGTGCCGTCCAGATACGCCGCCCGGCAGGCCCGCCGGGCGATCTTGCCGCTCGACGTTCGCGGGATCGACCCGGCGGGCACCAGCAGCAGATCACGCACCATGACGCCGTGCCTGCGCGCGATGGCCGCGCGCACCGTGTCCACGATCGGCGCGGGGTCGAGTTTGGCCGCGCCCGTGCCCCGTTCGGCCACGACGACGAGCCGCTCGGCCATGTCGTCGGCGTCGGCGCCCGCCTCGCGGACCGCCGCGGGCAGCTGACCCGCCTGCACCGAGAAGGCCGCGATGAACCCGGGCCGCAGCGCCGTACTGGCCTCCTGCGCCGAGTACTCCAGATCCTGCGGATAGTGATTGCGGCCGTCGACGATCACCAGGTCCTTCACCCGTCCGGTGATGAACAGTTCGCCGTCGTGGTAGGCGCCGAAGTCGCCGGTGCGCATCCAGCGCGCGTCGTCCGGCGCGCCCTCGGCGCGGCTGCCGACGGGCAGCCGGGCGATCACCCGGTTGTGGAACGTCTGCGCGGTCTCGTCCGCCCTGCCCCAATACCCGATGCCCATGTTGTCGCCGTGCAGCCAGATCTCGCCGACTTCGCCGTCCCTGCGCTCGATCCCGGTCTCCGGGTCGACGATCACCGCCCACTGCGATCGCGCCACATACCCGCACGACACCTGCGCGACCGCGTTGGCGGAGTGCTCGTCGACCTCGACCATCCGGCCCGCGCCGAGCTGTCCGCGATCGACATAGACCACCCTGGCCTCGTCGTCGCGCCGCGTCGCCGAGACGAACAGCGTCGCCTCGGCCATGCCGTAGCAGGGCTTGATCGCGGTCTTGGACAGCCCGTACGGCGCGAACGCCTCGTTGAACTTGCGCATGGACGACACCGAGACCGGCTCGCTGCCGTTGATCAACCCGATCACATTGGACAGGTCGAGCGATTCGTCGCCCTTGGGCACCCCGCGCACCGCCGCATGCTCGAACGCGAAGTTCGGTGCCGCCGAATAGATCTCGGCGCCGTCGGCCTGGGCCGCCAGTTCCTTGATCCAGCGCGCGGGCCTGCGCACGAACGCGCTCGGCGACATGATGGTGATGAACTTGCCGCCGATGGTCGGCAGGATCACCGTGAGCAGCCCCATGTCGTGGAACAGCGGCAGCCAGGTGACCCCGCGCGCGTTCTCGGTGATCCCGATCGCGTCGACCATCTGCAGCAGATTCGTGCCGACGGCGCGGTGGGTGATCTCGACGCCCGCGGGCACCCGGGTGGAGCCGGAGGTGTACTGCAGGTAGGCGACACTGTCGATATTGATGTCCGGCCTGCGCCAGGTCTTGCCGACGGTGTCCGGAATCGCCTCGACCGCGATGATCCGTGGTCGCTGCGCGGCGGGTTGCTCGCGGAAGAACTTGCGCACCCCCGCCGCCGCGGTGCCGACGGTCAGCACCGCCGCCGGCTCGCAGTCGCCGAGGACGGCGTGCAGCCGATCGCTGTGGCCCTGCTCCTCCGGATCGAACAGCGGCACGGCCACGTTGCCCGCGTACACGGCGGCGAACAACGCGACCACATAGTCCAGACCCTGGGGCGCGAGCACCGCCACCCGATCGCCCGGCTCGGTCACCTGCTGCAGCCGTGCCGCCACCGCACGCAGGCGGACGCCGAATTCCCGCCAGGTCAGTTCCTGATACTCCCCCTCCCGTTCGCGTGAATAGTCGATGAAGCGGTAGGCCAGATCGTCGCCGTTGGCCTCGCTGTGTTTGTCGACGAAGTCGATCAGGGTCTGGTCACCGGGAATCCGGATATTGCCCGATTCGTCCACATAGTCGTCGAAAGTGTCGCCGATCATTCCCTATCCTTTTCAACGCACAATGCCTCGCCGAGAGGCTGAACTCGTGCAATGCAGTGGCAGGCGTCGCCGCGGCGATCGTCAATACCGACCGAAGGCGATGGCGACGTTGTGCCCGCCGAATCCGAAGGAGTTGTTCACCGCGTAATCGATCCGCCCGCGGCGGGCTTCCCCCGAGACCACGTCCAGGCCGATCTCGGGGTCCTGGTTCTCCAGGTTCAGCGTGGGCGGGATGATGCTGTCGCGCACGCTGAGCACGGTCAGCACCGCCTCGAGCGCGCCGACCGCGCCGATCGAGTGCCCGAGCGCCGACTTCGGGGCGTATACCGAGGCGTGGTCGCCGATCGCCTTGCCGATGGCGTTGGCCTCGGCGGTGTCACCGATCGGGGTCGCGGTCGCGTGCGCGTTGATGTGGGTGACGTCGGCGCTGCCGATCCCGCCCGTCTGCAGCGCCCTGGTCATCGCCCGCGCGGCACCGCTGCCCTCGGGATCGGGGGCGACGAGGTGGAAGCCGTCGGAGGTGACGCCGGCGCCGAGCAGCCGCGCGTGGATCGTCGCACCGCGCGCCTTGGCGTGCTCCTCGGTCTCGATGACCATCATCGCGCCCGCCTCGCCGAACACGAAGCCGTCACGATCGGCGTCGAAGGGCCGCGACGCCGCCTTGGGATCGTGGTTGCGCGTGCTCATGGCGCGCATCTGGGTGAACGCCGCGATCGGCAGCGCCTGGATCGAGCCCTCCACCCCGCCGGTGACCACCATGTCGGCGTCGCCCATCACGATCATCCGCCACGCGTTGGCGATCGCCTCCGACCCGGACGAGCAGGCCGACACCGGCGTGGAAACCCCGGCCCGCGCGCCCAGTTCGAGGCCGATGCAGGCGGCGGGGCCGTTGGGCATGATGGCCTGCACCGTCAGCGGCGAGACCTTGCGGTATCCGCCGTTGCTGAGCTTGTCGCGGGCGTAGATCAGGGATTCCGCGCCGCCGAGTCCGGTGCCCACCGAGACGCCGAGCCGGTCGCGATCCACCTCGGGGTTGCCCGCGTTGCGCCACACCTCGCGACCGAGGACAACGGCCATCTGCTCGACATAGGACAGCCTGCGCGCTTCCTCCCTGGTGAGCGCGGCGGCCGGGGATACCTTCAGATGGCCACCGATCCGCACCGGCAGGTCGAAATCGTCGACGAAGGAGTCGTCGAGGACATCGATTCCGCTTTCGCCGTTGAGCAGACCCTTCCAGGTCGAATCGACGTCACCCGCGATCGATGTGGTCGCCGCGAGGCTTGTGACCACGATGTCCGTCATATTTTTCGCTCACTCTCTCTAGCTATGCCACGACTGATCGGGAACCGCTGATGGAGCTGAACTGGTGGAGCGTATATGCACGCGGCGCGACGCGCCCAAATTCCGAAACAGTACCCTCCGCACCCGTGTCGTTCGGAGGTGCGATGTACCGGGTCTATTGTCGGCGACGACGGGCAACACTACCGGACCGAAAGGGTACGAGCGTGGCCAGGAACCTCACCCAGTTGGAACTGCTCATCGAACTGGAGCCGATCGCGGCGAGCAACGTCGACCGGCACCTGTCGATGGCCAAGGATTGGCATCCGCACGACTATGTGCCCTGGGATCAGGGCCGCAACTTCGCGGCGATGGGCGGGATCGATTGGGACACCGGGCAATCCGCGCTCGGCGAGGTCGCCAGGGCGGCGATGATCACCAACCTGCTCACCGAGGACAACCTGCCCTCCTACCACCGCGAGATCGCCGAGAACTTCTCCCAGGACGGCGCCTGGGGCACCTGGGTGGGCCGCTGGACCGCCGAGGAGAACCGCCACGGCATCGTGATCCGCGACTATCTGGTCGTCACCCGCGGCGTCGATCCGGTGGCGCTCGAGAACGCCCGCATGATCCACATGACGAACGGCTATTCGGCGATGGCCGTCGTCGACGAGAAGGCGCGCGGAGCCGACATCAGGCCCGATTCCGGCGCGGGCCTGCTCTACTCGGTCGCCTACGTGACCTTCCAGGAACTGGCCACCCGCGTCAGCCACCGCAACACCGGCCGCGTGTGCGACGACCCGATCGCCGACCGCATGCTCGCCCGGATCGCGGCCGACGAGAACCTGCACATGATCTTCTACCGCAACCTGTGCGCGGCCGCCCTCGATCTGGCGCCCGACCAGACCATGGCGGCCATCAACACGATCGTGCAGGGTTTCCAGATGCCCGGCGCGGGCATGCCGGGCTGGCGGCGCAACGGCGTGCTGATGGCCAAGCACGGCATCTACGACCTGCGCCAGCATCTGGAGGAGGTCCTGCTGCCCGTGCTGCGCAAGTGGAACATCTTCGAGCGCAACGATTTCGGCGCCGTCGGCGAGCAGGCGAGGGAAGACCTCGCGGCCTTCCTCGACCGGCTGCGCGCCGATGTGGTGCGCTTCGAGGAACAGCGCGACCGCTCGCTCGCGCGGGCCGCGCAGCGTGCGCGTCAGCCTGTCTGAGCGCGTGCGCGATCCGGCCTACCTGGCCGGATCGCGGCGGGCCTCGTGCTTGCGCCGGTACATGGCCGCGTCGGCGGCGTGCACCAATTCGTCGACGGTGCCGGGCAATTCGTCGAAGTACGCCGTGCCGATGCTCACCCCGACCGCGAGCATGTGTCCGTCCACCTCCAGCGGCGCGGTGAGCGCGGCCATCAGCTCATCGGCCAGCTCGCCCAATTGCGCTTGCCCGGAAGAGTGTTCGACCAGCACCAGGAACTCGTCACCACCGATCCGGGCCGCCAGCGCGCCCACCGGCCGGACCGCTTCGCGCATCCGGTCGGCGACGACGCGCAGCACCCGGTCCCCGACCGTGTGCCCCCACAGGTCGTTGATCTCCTTGAAGCCGTCGAGGTCCAGGTAACAGACCCCGATCGGCGGCTCGGCATCGGCGAGCCGAGTGAACAGATGCGGACGATTCGGCAGCCCGGTGAGCGCGTCGTGGTTCGCGTCGTGCCAGAGCCGGTCGGCGAGCTGCTTGCGTTCGGTGACGTCGACGGCGACGCCGATCAGGAACCGGATCTCTCCGTTCGGGTCGCGCACCGCCGACATCGACAGGTCGATGACGGTGACCGTGCCGTCGGCGTGCAGGTGCTCGGTCTCGGTGCGGAAGCTCTCCGACTCGCCCGCGACCATGCGCTGCAGCTCGGTGAAGGCGTGGTTCAGATTCTGCGGGCCGAGGATGTCGGCGACCGTGCGGCCCGGCATCGACTCGGGCGTGTGGCCGAGCATCTCGGCCATGGTGGCGTTGCAGTTGACCACCTTGCCGGTCATGTCGACGGTGCCGATGCCGACCAGCGCCCCGTCGAAGACGGCCTCGAACCGGGCCTCCGACAGCGCCCGGCGGTTCTCGGCTTCGCTGGCGGCGGCGAGCACCGCGGCCAGCGTGGCCTCCTGCTCGGCCAGCGCCGCGGATCGGAGCGCACCGGTGAACCCTGCGGCGAAGTCCGCCGCCAGCCCGATCGCCCGATCTCTGATCTCGGGCAGCGCCGGGTCGTCCGGTCCGTCGGCGACCTCGGTGACCAGGTCTTCGCAGATCACCCGCACCGACCGGCTGACGGCCGCCGGATCGCGATAGTTGGCCGCGACCAGCATCCTGGCGGCCCGGCGCGCGACGTCCGGGTCCTCACCGCCGAGCGCGGCGTCGATCATGCCCGTGCACAGCGCCGCGAGCATGTCCTCGATCTGGGAGCGGTTGAGCGTGGGAGCGACAACGCCGTCGAGGGCATCCGCCCATCGCTGCGCCAGCTCCCACGACCCCACTGCTCGTCCACCCTGTCATCTCATGACGCCGCTGCCGTCCCCGACGATCAACCCTTGCGCGCGACGCCGGCCAGGCCGAGTGACCGGCCCGGCTGCTCGTGCTGATCCCGCTCCGACTCCGGCCGCCACGACGGCAGCTCGACGACCCCGGGATCAACCATGTCCCAACCCTGAAACATCTCGGTGATCGCGGCCTTGTCCCGGAAATGGATGCCGACCTTCGTCTCGTTCGCCGAGTGCGCTCCCAGTTTACCGGCATCCTCCGGCCGCGACTCCGACGACAGATGTGAAATGGCGACGTAACTGCCCGCGGGCACCGCCGCCCGCAACGCGGCCACCTTGCCGGCCGGATCGTCCTCGTCGGCCACCAGGTGCAGCACCGCGATGAGCAGCACGCCGATCGGCTGGGTGAAATCGATCAGCCCGGTTTCGCGGACCGCGGCCAGCAGCGCGCCGGGCTCGCGCAGGTCGGCCTCAATCGCGTCGGCCCGCTCGTTGCCCTGCAGAATGGTCCGCGAATGGACGACGGCGACCGGGTCGATGTCGATGTAGAGCACCCGCGCCTCGGGGTCGAGCTCGTGCACGATCTCGTGCACATTGCCCGCGGTGGGGATACCGGACCCGATGTCGACGAACTGCCGGATCCCGGCATCGACCATGAAGCGCACGGCGCGCCGCAGGAAGGCCCGATTGCTCAGTGCCAGCCGCGGCAGGTCGGGAACGAGCTTGATCCCCATCTCCGCCGCCATGCGGTCGACCGCGAAGTTGTGCGAGCCGCCGAGCAGCGCGTCATACATCCGGGCCGGGCTCGGATGCTGCATGTCTACGCCCTCTGGTGCCCACGCAGGCCTCTCCATCACATTCCCCTGTTCGTTCGAGCCGCCCCGCACCCCGCGATGACGACTCACGCATCGTAGTTCGCGCCACCGACGCGGGCGCGCTCGCGAACCTAACTGCCCGCACCGAACGGCTTCGCCCACAGCGGCGCGACGTCCGGGGTCATGGTCGCCACCACCGGGACACCCACGGCGAGGAAGTTCTCCAATGCCCGGCGCATGTGATCGGCGGAGGTGATGAGCACCGCCTTGTGCACCCCGAGCGCCTCCATCACCTTGGCCGCGAACTCCGCGTTCTGCACCGTCGAGCCGGCCTGGGTCTCGGTGTGGATCCGCCGCGCAGGCACCCCGCGCAGCTGTAGCCACTCCGCCATCACCTGGGCTTCGGTGACGCCGTTGCGTGGGTTGCCGCCGGTGACGATCACCGGGGACGAGGGCGACATCAACGCCTGAATCAGGGCCGCGTGCAACCGGTTTCCCAGTTCGGCCCGCATGGTGCCGTCCGGGAGCAAGCCGTAGCCGAGCACGACGATCGCCGTCTCGGGCCCGTAGCTGCGGGGCAGGTCGATGCCGGCCACGCCGGCGATGGAATGGGCCGCGTTCGCGAGTCCGTCGGCGAGCGGGTCGGGTGCCGGAGTGGCGATCGCGGGCGCCGCGGTGGCGAGCGCGCCGAGCAGAGCGGCGGGCAGCACGAGGGCGGCCGCGCCGCGTCGCAGGGACCTGTGCGTGAACAACCAATCCATGGTGACCTCCCGAAACAACGTGGCACCATGGTGGCTGACCGCGGCGGGGGCCGGGGAGGTTTCTGAAATATTCGTGACTCAGTTCCGTGGAACCGCTGTCATCCAACGCAAAAAGGCCCCCAGCATGATGCTGGGGGCCTTTCGCAAGGTATGTCCGGCGGTGTCCTACTCTCCCACACCCTGTCGAGTGCAGTACCATCGGCGCAGGTGGCCTTAGCTTCCGGGTTCGGAATGGGACCGGGCGTTTCCCCACCGCTATAACCGCCGTAACACTATGAAACCATCCACAACAGCGCTGGCACCAATCTGCCTGCTGCAGTGTTGTGTGTTGTTTCAGAAACCGCACAGTGGACGCGTAACACCTTCGATAGTAAGCCCTCGGCCTATTAGTACCAGTCACCTACACACATTACTGTGCTTC